>NZ_JBQFLQ010000005.1:0-294944 GCF_056531325.1 Ruegeria sp. N8
TCAGCGTCATGACCAAACGCGCCGTACAAGCCTGCGCGTAACCGCCTAGAAAAACGAACCCAAAAGCCCCGCAACAAAAGCGGGGCTTTTTATGTTTTAATAGATTGAATGGTACCGTCGTCTTGCACACAGATTGCGGTCGGATTGTCCGGCGATCGGGTTAAAGTGCGCGAGATTTCCGCAGCGTTCGCATGGCAAAAAGCCGTGGAAAGCGCGTCTGCCCAAGTGGCCGTGTTGGCGGTGACGCTGACGGTTGACCACAAGGCTGGATCTTGCCCGTCGGGGTTCAGGATGTGGGATTGAGTTCCTTCCAGGTACATCGCGCCAGGGCTGGAGGTTGCGACGGCACGGTTTTTGAGCGCGACCGTTTCTACCAGGCCATGTAGGGGATCAGCAATGCCCATAGTCCAGGGGCGGCCCCCTGCGTAGAATTCACCTATGTTGACCAAAACGCTGGACCATCCGGCCTGTTTCAGCGCATGTGCCACAAGATCGGTCGCATATCCTTGCGCGATGCCATTCAGCGTCAATGCCTGACCATTGTCCAGCCTGATCCGTTCGGCTGTGATGCTAACGCGTTCCCAACCGATCAGGGAGCGCGCATCATTCACATCCCCGCCCTGCCGCAAAGCGGCCCAGAGCGGTTGTACCGTTGGGTCAAACAGGCCTTTGGTCACTCGATGTGCTTGCCCGCAGATGCGCAACAGGTCCAGCATTTCGCGCGGAGGGTTCCTCAGCAAACCGGTCTTGTTGAGTTCAGATAGGACCGAGTTTGGATCATAGAGGCTGAACATCTCCTCGCATCGTTTGAGCAGCCTCTCAACGCGGGAAATGGCGATTTGGGCATCTTCGGGGGTGGCATCCAGGGTCAGGCTGACCTCGGCCCCCATGGCGTATCCCTGCCAGTGGATGGACCTCGCCGCGGCAGGCGTGGCCAGTGCGGCGGCGGATATAGTAAGGAAACGGCGGCGGGCGATCATTCGGCGGCGACCTTTCTGGCCTGACGTCGGGCCGCGACGATCAGTGGTACGCAGCGCTGTTTGTCATCGTGGATGGCGACGCAGTCGAGGCATTGGAAGCACTCGTCATATTGAATCTGGCCTGTTTTCTTAATCGCGCCGTATTTGCACTTCACACGGCAAAGCTGACAGGGAGAGCCGCATTCGGCGCGTCGATCGATCCAGTCGCGTCCGCGCAGAAGCCCACCGATCGCCAGAAATGCGCCCAGGGGGCAGACATAGCGACAGAAGCCTTTGAACAGGACCATGCCCAGCAGCAACCAGAAGACAGCATAAGCCACATAGTACCACTCGCGGATGAAGAACGTGGTGATGGCGGTTTTGAAGGGCTCGACCTCGGCGGCTTTGTCGACTTGATCAGGGGCAACGAAGACGGTGACGATCAGACCGCCCAGCACAATGTATTTCAACCACTTCAACCTTTGGTCCCAAACGCGAGAGGGTTCGATTTGCGGGATGCGCAGGGCTTTTCCGATATGATGTGCAAACTCTTGTAACGCGCCGAAGGGGCAGAGCCAGCCACAGAACAGCCCCCTGCCCCACGCGACGAGGCCTGCAATCGACACGGCCCAGATCAGCAGCGAAAACGGGTCGTATAGAAGGAACGCATAGCTGCCCCCGTCGAGGGCTGTTCTAAGCGTGCCCAGTACGGTGACAATGGAAAGCTGTCCCTGTCCCCACCATCCGACAAAGCCAACCACCACCGCCAGAATGGTCAGGCGCAGTGGTGTGAACATAGGTTGCGCGGCCAGTGCATTCATGCGCAGGCTCAAGATGCCAACAAGCACGGTCAGCAGGACACCAAGCACAATCATATCGTTTTGACGATTGCGCAGTGCTTCGAGCCAAGGTGGCGCGGGCTTGATTTGCACGGGGCGCTGAAAGAACCGCGCAGGGGTGACATGGGGGACGTCCATGGTGACCGAGCCGATCTCGGGTTGAAACATCCCGTGTTCGCGCACAGCCAGTACCTTAAGCACCCATTCCCGCGATGGATCGAAGCCCAGTCGCCGGTCGGTGCGCAGGATCATAGCGGTGCCGTCCGGCATTCCGTCGGCAAGCTCGACCAGCAGGTCTGCATCGCGCAGCGCGACAGGCAGTCCATCCTGTTCGGCCGAGATCCAATCGGGCGCGGTGTTGCGCACAAACTCGTCGCTGACCAAGCCGTGACGGGCGGTTTCGATCAGCAGGATCGGCTCATCATTGTCCGAGATTTCCATGAAGCGTTGAAGCTCATCAAAACTGTCTTCAGACAGGGCCGCGCGGGCGATGGATTTCGGTCCGAGGTCCAGAATCCAGAGGTCCAGGAACGGCTCGGCCGGGTAGTCCTGCGCTTCGGGATCGTCATCCTCCCACAATGTTCCAGCAAACAGCGCGTCGACCTCGGCATTACTGAGGGTCTTGTGGGTGGCGATGCCTTGATCAACCAGAGCGTCCCATGTCAGCGCCTCGTCATAGTCGGGGTCGGGATAGGCCGGGGGCGCGGTGGCCAGTCCCTGCATCTTTTCGCGGGCAACCGCCAAGGCGGCCCCCATGACAGATTCGTGGGCAATTCGGACGCTGGCCGTGGCCTTGGTGACGCCGTCGAGGTAAACAAGCTGTGAGCCGCTGGCGGCATCCCCATAGGGCGTGCCGACGACGATCGAGTCTGAAATAGACAGCCCGCCATACTGTTCGAAATACTTGTGGAACGGTGCCTGGCCCAGACCGGACACAAAAATCGGCTCATTATGGTCGATCAGTTGAACATCCAGAAAACGCCCTTCGAGATCGAGCACGACCAGCATATTGATGGGCGCGCCCGAAAAACCGGGCAGCGGGGCTAGTGGTTTTGTTTCAAAGACATAGCCCGCCTCGATCCCGCCAGAGTTGAGCAAGGAATAGACGCCGTCGTCGTTCAGGGCCTCGCCCAGCGAAAAGGGCGCGCGAACGAACGTCGCCAGTTTCTCACGTGGCAACGGCTCGGCCATGGCCGTCAGACCGCTTAGGATCAGCAAAAGCAGGGCAACGATCACGCGCATATACGCAACATTATATTTACGCCCCAAGCCGCGACATTCGACAAAAGTCCTAAGCCTTATCTACGACCCCAAGACGGTTGACGTGGTGGGGCGCGGCTCGGACACTGTGACCGGAGCGTACGACCAAAGCAGCATTTTCCGAAAATGATGTGGGTTGTAGGTTTTTTGAAATTGCCAGTCACTCATGGGAGGTAGCGATGACTTGGAGCACACCGAAACTGAAAGAAGTGAACTGCGGTATGGAGATCAACATGTATTCTCCGTCCGAGGATGAAGGCCGCGAGCACGAGCGCGACCTGTTCTGATTACGTGATCTCTAGCGGAGGCCCGAGGTGCATTTTCTGGTTCTTGGGGCTTCTGCAGGCGGTGGTTTACCGCAATGGAATTGTGGTTGCCGGAATTGCGAGGATGCCCGCAAGGGCCTTATCCCGCCTTCCGGCCAATCGTCATTGGCAGTCTCGCCTGACGGCGTTCGGTGGAGCATTCTGAACGCATCACCTGACATCCGGCAGCAGATGCTGGACAATCCGAAAATGCATCCCCGTGCGCTGCGCGACACGCCTGTGGCGTCAGTGTTGCTGACCAATGGGGATATCGACCATATCGCCGGGTTGTTGAGCCTGCGTGAACAGACGCCGTTTTCGCTGTTTGCAACGGGGGATATTCTGGATGTTCTGGCCCAGAACAGGATCTTCGATGCTGTGAACCGTGAAAAGGTCGAACGGACACGGATATCTCTGGATCAGGACTTTGCTTTGCAGGATGGGTTACAGGCGCGCTTGTTTGCGGTTCCGGGCAAAGTGCCTTTGTTCATGGAAGGTGACAGTGTTCAAACCGATCTCATTGGGGAGCAAACTGTTGGAGTGCGCCTGACGACAGGGGACAAGGTTGCCTATTACATTCCGGGATGCGCGCAAATCACCCCGGCTCTGCTGGATCAACTTGTGGATGCGGATCAGTTGTTCTTTGACGGAACACTTTGGGATGATGATGAGATGATCCGCACCGGCACCGGTATAAAGACGGGTCATCGTATGGGCCATATCTCGGTCAGTGGTGGGGACGGCTCGATCGAGGGCTTAAAGGGCATCGCGGCGGCCAAGACCTATATCCATATCAACAACACCAATCCTATTTTACAACCGGACGGGCCGGAGCGTGCCTTTGTCGAGGCCGCAGGCTGGACCATAGCTTATGACGGGCAGGAGATCACGATATGAGCCGAGAGAGCCTTGAAGCCCGTCTGCGTCAGATAGGGGCCGAGCGCTATCACGACAAACACCCATTTCATCATCGCCTGCACAGCGGTGAATGTACCCCGGATCAGGTGCGGGCCTGGGTGATCAACCGCTGGGCCTATCAGGCCGCGATCCCGATGAAAGACGCGGCCTTCATGTCGCGCTGCACCGATCCGGACATCCGCCGAGAATGGCGCTCGCGCATCGAGGACCACGATGGTGACGTTGACGAAGGCGGCGGCATCCGGCGCTGGTTGAAACTGGCCGAGGCGGTTGGGCTTGATCCGGACTATGTCGCCTCGGGGCGTGGGATTTTGCCTGCCACGCAATTCGCAGTGGATGCTTATGTGCATTATGTGCGTGAGAAGCCGCTGTTGCAGGCAGTCGCGTCCTCGCTGACCGAGCTTTTTGCGCCGAAGATTCATGAACAGCGGATCGAAGGACTGCTCGAGCATTACGATTTTGCCAATGCCGACAGCCTGTCCTATTTCCGCAAACGTCTGACTCAGGCCCCCAAGGATGTGGCTTTTGGTCTGAGTTGGGTTCTGGATCATGCCGACACGACCGAGAAAGAGGACATGGCCTGCGAGGCTCTGATCTTCAAAACCAATGTGTTGTGGGCGCAGTTGGATGCGCTGTGGTCGGCCTATGTTGAGCCTGGGATGATCCCTCCGGGTGCGTGGCAACCGGACGAGGGTTTGCTATGACGCTGGAACTGCGCCAGACCGACCGTCCATATCTGCCGCGCGGCGTGCGGGTGCAGCGCGATGAGGTGCGCGACCGGACGGTGTTGATGGCGCCCGAGAAGGTGATCGAGCTGGATCAGATCGGGATGGCCATCTTGTCCCGCGTCGATGGTTCTGCCCGGTTTTCCGAGATCGTGCAGGACCTTGCCGCAACCTATAACGCCCCGGCCGATCAGATTGAAACGGATGTGCAGCGTTTTCTGCAGACCTTGCGCAGCCGCGTTTATCTGATGGTGCGGGAATGAGTACCCCTGCCCCCATCGCCATGCTGGCCGAGCTGACGCATCGCTGTCCGCTGAGCTGCCCTTATTGCAGCAATCCGGTGGAACTTGAACGCAAAGAGACCGAGCTGGACACTGAAACCTGGAAAGACGTGTTCAAACAGGCCCGCGCGCTGGGTGTTTTGCAGCTGCATCTCTCCGGGGGGGAGCCCGCATCCCGCCGCGATCTGGAAGAACTGACAGAATACGCATCACAAATTGGGCTTTACACCAATCTGATCACCTCGGGCATCGGGCTGACCCCCAAAAGGCTGGACCGGCTGGAAGAGGTCGGGCTGGATCATGTCCAACTGTCGCTGCAAGGGACGAATGCCGCTTTGGCTGATCATATCGGCGGGTATCGCGGCGGGTTTGACCGTAAGATGATCGTTGCGCGCGAGATCCGGGATCGGGGCATTCCCTTGACCCTGAATGCCGTGATGCATCGGCAAAATCTGGATGATCTGGACCGCACGATTGAAATGGCCGTCGAATTGGGAGCACGCAGGCTTGAGGTTGCCTGTGTCCAATTCCATGGATGGGCTTTGAAAAATCGTGCCGCACTGTTGCCGACACGTGAGCAGACTCTGGCCGTGAAGGACACGGTCGCCAAAGCCGCGCAGCGTCTGCAAGGCGTTCTGGCGTTCGATTTTGTTCCGCCAGACTACTATGCGGATTTTCCAAAGGCCTGCATGGGCGGCTGGGGCTCGACCGGGTTGAACGTGACGCCAGATGGCACTGTTCTACCCTGCCACGCCGCGCAAACCATCAAACATCTGCAGTTTGACAACGTCCAAAATAAAATGCTGGCGGAAATCTGGCAAAACAGTCCGGCCTTCAACGCCTATCGCGGGACGGATTGGTTGCCGGAACCCTGCCAGAGTTGCGAGCGGAAAGAGATCGACTTTGGCGGCTGCCGCTGTCAGGCCTTGGCCTTGGCCGGGGATGCGGCTGCGACTGATCCGGTGTGTCGCAAGTCGCCCTTGCATGCGCAGGTCTCGGCCATTTTGCAGGAAGAGCCGGAAGCAGGTTCGAATGATCTGATCTACCGAAAGCTTTGATTTCACGTTCGGTTTTTTGCTGGTGAAAATATGTTACAAAAATATTGAATATTAGAAAAAATGTAACATAATAGAGGATGGGACGACTGAATCAGTCACCCTAGGGTGTGTAAGGAGGACGCAGCCATGTACGCGCAGATGGTACAGTCGACCGGAAAAGGTGTTCAGGACCGCAAGGAGATGAGCCCCGAGGATCAGGCCTTTCAAGACCGCATTGATCGCGGCGAAAAGATCGAGCCCAAGGATTACATGCCCGATGCCTATCGCAAGACGTTGATCCGCCAGATCGGCCAACACGCCCATTCCGAGATTGTCGGGCAACTGCCCGAAGGCAATTGGATCACCCGCGCCCCGACACTAGAACGCAAAGCCAATCTGCTGGCCAAGGTGCAGGACGAGGCCGGGCATGGGCTGTATCTTTATTGCGCGGCCGAAACGCTGGGGGTCAGCCGGGATGAGCTGGTCGAGATGTTGCACTCCGAGCGGATGAAGTATTCGTCCATCTTCAACTACCCCACCCTCACATGGGCCGATATGGGCGCGGTTGGTTGGCTGGTTGATGGGGCTGCGATCATGAATCAGGTGCCGTTGCAGCGCACCTCTTTTGGTCCTTACGCGCGGGCGATGGTGCGTATCTGCAAGGAAGAAAGCTTTCACCAGCGCCAAGGCTACCACATCATGATCAAGATGGCGAAAGAGGGCACCGCTGATCAAAAGCGCATGGCGCAGGATGCGCTGAACCGGTTCTGGTACCCCGCGCTGATGATGTTTGGGCCGTCCGACAAGGAAAGTGTGCATTCGGCGCAGTCGATGGCGTGGAAAATCAAGATCAACACCAATGATGAGCTACGGCAGAAATTCGTGGACGAAACCGTCCCGCAGGCCGAGTTCCTTGGCCTGACCATCCCCGACGAGAACCTGCGATGGAACGATGAGACCGGACACTATGAATTCAGCGAACCCGACTGGTCCGAATTCTTCGAGGTGATCTCGGGCAATGGCCCGTGCAATGTCGAGCGTCTGAACGCCCGGCGGAAGGCCTGGGACGATGGCGCGTGGGTGCGAGAGGCCATGCTGGCCCATGCCCGCAAATCCCAAAAACGCGCGCAAGCGGCGGAGTAAGCAATGACACATGAAAACGAATGGCCCCTGTGGGAAGTCTTTATTCGCGGCCAGCACGGTATGAGCCACCGGCATGTCGGCTCATTGCACGCAGCCGATGCGGAACACGCGATCCGCAATGCGCGTGATGTCTATACCCGTCGGAACGAGGGCGTCAGTATCTGGGTGGTCGAGGCCGCGAAGATCACCGCCTCCAGCCCCTCGGATAAGGGGCCTCTGTTCGATCCGGCGCGGGACAAGGTCTATCGTCATCCGACGTTTTACGACATCCCGGAAGAAGTTGGGAAAATGTGATGGCTCTGGAAAACCCCCTGTTCGAATTCCTGCTCAGACAAGGGGACAATGCCCTTGTGCTGGGGCATCGCACGTCGGAATGGTGCGGGGTTGCGCCAATTCTGGAAGAAGATATAGCGCTGGCCAATATGGCGCTGGACCTGATCGGTCAGACGCAGATGTGGCTGGGCTATGCGGGCGAGGTCGAAGGGACCGGTCGCTCGGCCGATGATCTGGCCTATCTGCGCGACGTCTACGATTTTCGCAACCTGTTGATGCTTGAGGTCCCGAATGGTGACTTTGGCCGAACCCAGATGCGTCAATTCCTGTTCGATGCGTTTCAGGTGCCTTGGCTGACGCGCTTGCAAGACTCCGGCGATACCCGCATTGCCGAGATCGCGGCGAAATGCGTGAAAGAGGCGCTTTATCATTTGGAACGGTCGTCCCAGACCGTGATCGCTTTGGGTGATGGAACCGAGGACAGCAGCGCGCGCATGGTTGAGGCGTTGATGTTCCTGTGGCCCTATAGCGGCGAGATGTTTGTTGATGACGCAACCGATCAGGCGATGGCCGATACGGGCGTTGCCCCCCTGCCCTCGGAGCTGCGCGCGCCGTGGTTGGAGACCGTCGAAGCTGTTGCGGCAGAGGCCTGTCTGACCCTGCCTGACAGCGACTATGCGCAGAAAGGCGGGCGTACAGGGTTCCGCCATACAGAACACCTGGGCCATATGCTGGCGGTGATGCAAACCTTGCAGCGCTCCTATCCGGGGGCCACGTGGTAGGTACGATGGCTGTCACCGAAGCGGAGGTCTGGGATTGGCTTGAAAACGTGCCCGACCCCGAGATTCCGGTGATCTCGGTCGTTGATCTGGGCGTGATCCGGGGGGTGGACGTCAGGAATGACAGTGTGACTGTGACGATCACGCCGACCTATTCCGGGTGTCCCGCCATGGCGGTGATTGCGTTGGATATAGAAACCGAATTGTCGCGCAACGGTATCGACAATCTGGACATCCAGATCCGTATAGCGCCGGCATGGACAACCGACTGGCTGTCCCCAAGAGGCCGCGCGCGGCTGGAGGAGTTCGGCATCGCCCCGCCGCAACCCGCAGGTGGCCCTGAACGGTGCCCGCATTGCAAATCTGAGCAGGTCGAAAAGATCAGCCAGTTCGGCTCGACCCCTTGCAAGGCCCAGTGGCGCTGCATGGATTGTCTTGAACCCTTTGACTATTTCAAATGTATCTGAGGTCCCGTTATGGCTATGTTTCATCCCCTTAAAGTAACGGACATCCACAAAACCATCCGCGACGCGGTGGTCGTGACCTTGAAACCCGAAAACCCCGAGCATTTTGCGTTTGCGCCGGGCCAGTATCTCACCTTCAAACGGGATTTCGATGGAGATGAGTTGCGCCGGTCCTATTCGATCTGCGCCGCCCCGCATGAAGGTATCTTGCAGGTTGGCATCAAAAGTGTGGATGGCGGTGCCTTTTCCACCTGGGCTAATACCGAGCTGCAAGTGGGCGATGTCATGGACGCCATGCCGCCGATGGGCAATTTCCATGCGGCCGCCAATGCCGATGCGCCGCACTACCTGGGCTTCGCCGGGGGCTCTGGCATCACGCCGGTGCTTTCGATCCTGAAAACCGCATTGACCGAGGACCCGTCGGCCCGGTTCACACTGGTTTACGCAAACCGTACCCCCAATACGATCATGTTTCGGGAAGAGTTGGAGGACCTCAAGAACCGCTTTCTGCACCGGTTGAACATCGTGCATATCCTGGAAGATGACAGTCAGGAGATTGACCTGTTCAAAGGCCGCGTCGATGCCGAAAAATGCGCGGCCCTGTTCCAGCACTGGATCGACATCAACTCGGTCTCTCTGGCCTATGTTTGTGGGCCAGAACCGATGATGCTGGCGATTTCGCAGTCGTTGAAAGATCACGGCCTGACCAAGGATCAGATCCGGTTCGAGCTGTTTGCTTCATCCCAACCGGGGCGTGCCAGAACCCGCGCTGTCTCGCGGTCGGTGGCCGAGAACGGTATCAAGGGGCGCGTCACTTTGGGCGGCGAAACGCGGCAGTTCACCATTCCCAAGGATACCAGCCTGCTCGAGGCCGCGCTGGCTGAAAACCTGGATGCGCCCCATGCCTGCAAGGCGGGCGTGTGCTCGACCTGCAAGGCGAAAGTGTTGGAGGGCGAGGTCGAGATGGTCGCCAACCATGCGCTGGAAGACTATGAGGTTGAGGCAGGGTTCGTTCTGACTTGTCAGTGCTTTGCACTGTCCGACAAGGTGGTCTGGGACTATGACGAGGCGGGGCACTAGCCCGCGTTCTGCACTCCGGGCAACCCGGCAACGGTTAGGCGCGCGATGGTTCTGGCATAGCCTTCGCGATCGGCCCGCGTGGATTTGGGTTGCCACATATAGTACCAGTTCAGCATTCCGAAGACTGACATTGTCACTTCGCGCAAAAGCTGCTGGTTATCTCCCAGCTTGCCGTCACTGATCGCGTTGAGAATAGCGCTCATCTGCGCGACCATGTCTTTTTGGTAGGCCTTCAGAACCTTCTGCATGTTCTGCGGCAGCAGCGACACGCCTTCGCTTTGGATTTTGTGTTCGAAATCCATGCCTTCATAGGCCAACAGGTATTCCCGCAGAACCAGTTGCAATTGATCTGCAGGGGGTATGCCGTCCAGATCAATGGCCGTGACGCGGCTGTTCAACTCGGACAGGTAAGTGTCCAGAATGTCGAACAGCAAAGCCTCTTTGCTGTCGTAATAGTGGTAGATGTTGGCCTTCGAAATCCCCGCAGCCTTAGCCACTTGGTTCATCGAGGCGCGCGCAATGCCTTCGCTTGCGAACACGCTGGCGGCGACCGACAGGATGCTTTGACGTTTCTGGTCGTGATCCTTTGCGATGGTGCGGGCCACTGGTTTAGCCCTTGGGTCTGTTGTCGATCACGCGGCGGGCTTTGCCCTGACTGCGTTCAACACTGCCGGGGGTGCCGACAGACACGGTCGCGCCGACGCCGATCGTGTCCCTGATCTTTTTGGCCAAGACCCCGGACAGGGCCTGTCTGGAGTCCTCGCTTGCCGCAGCCTCAACATGCACTGTCATCGCGTCCATGCGCCCGTCGCGGGTCAGTTCGATCTGGAAATAAGGGGCCAGATCAGGAGTTGCGAGAACCAGTTCCTCGACCTGAGTGGGAAACACATTCACGCCGCGTAGAATGATCATGTCGTCCGAGCGCCCGGTGATCTTCTCCATCCGCCGCATTGACCGCGCTGTGCCCGGCAACAGCCGTGTCAGATCACGGGTCCGGTAGCGGATCATGGGCAGGCCCTCTTTGGTTAGGGTGGTGAAAACCAACTCGCCCATTTCGCCATCCGGCAGAACTTCACCGGTTTCGGGGTCGATAATTTCGGGAAAGAAGTGATCTTCCCAAATATGCAGCCCGTCTTTGGTTTCGACACATTCATTGGCCACACCCGGCCCCATGATCTCGGACAGGCCGTAGATATCGACCGCATGCATGTCGAACGCCTCTTCGACCTCGGCACGCATGGCATTGGTCCATGGCTCTGCGCCAAAAATGCCGACCTCCAAAGAGGTGTCACGCGGGTCGATCCCCGCCGCGTGGAATTGTTCCAGGATGTTGAGCATATAGGACGGCGTCACCATGATCGTGCTGGGGCTGAAGTCTTGAATCAGCATCACTTGCCGCTCGGTCATACCGCCCGAGACCGGGACGACAGTGCAGTTCAGATTTTCCGCACCGTAGTGTGCACCCAAGCCGCCGGTGAACAGGCCATAGCCATAAGCGACTTGCACAGTATCACCGGGTTTGGTGCCGCTGGCGCGCATTGATCGGGCGACCAGATGGGCCCAGTTGTCGATATCCGTGCGCGTATACCCGACCACGGTTGGCTTTCCGGTGGTCCCGGATGAGGCATGAAGGCGCAGGATCTGATCCTGCGGCACGGCGAAAAGCCCAAACGGATAATTGTCGCGCAGGTCATTTTTGTAGGTAAATGGGAATTTGGACAGGTCGCTCAGGTCCGTCAGGTCATCCGGGTGAACCCCTGCTGCATCGAACCGTTGTCGATACATGCGCACATTGTCATAGGCGTGTTTCAGTGACCATCTGAGCCGCTGTAACTGAAGCGCTCTGATTTCATCCAGAGACGCAATTTCGATCGGGTCGAGCGTGTCTCGGGCCGGTGTCAGGTCTTTCATGGGCGCCTCCCTATTCTTCGAACAACTGTCCGGGCACGGCCCGAGAGCCGCCGCGGAATTCAGCGATCACAGCGTCGCTTTGGTTGGTGACGGTCACGTCATAAATGCCGCTACGCCCGGTCAGAGCGACCTCGCGCGCGCGGGCCGTCAGGCGGTCGCCCAAGCGGCCGGGCGTGATGTAAGAAATCGTGTTGTGTTGGGCGACAGTGGATTGATTGCGGCTGTTGCAGGCAAAGGCAAAGGCGCTGTCGGCCAGCATGAAGATCAGCCCACCGTGGCAAATCCCGTGCCCGTTGACGTGGTGTTCTGCGACGGTCAGGGACAGCTGCGCCTGCCCCTCATCCACCATATCAATCTGCATACCTGCCCAGGGGCTGGCATTGTCCGAGGCCCACATGACCCGGGCTGCACGTTCGGCGCGCTCTCTCGGGGTCATGATGGCACCTTTGGACGTCTGTCAGGCGCGTTATCCAGCACGATATTCTCCTTGATCTTTGCCCGTCCTAAATCTAAACATTCCATAAACCGACCGGTAGGTCAATTAATCAGTGACGCCTTGCCGGTCCTTATCGCGAGGATCGCCAGATGAATATTCAGGACGTGCACAGCTATGTTTGCGGGCAATGGATCGGCAGCGACAGCACCGCACGCGAGATCCATTCGGCCGTTACCGGTGAGCTGATCGCGCGCGCCGGAACCAGTCACTTGGATGTGGGCGCGATGCTGGTATACGCGCAGACTAAAGGCGGCCCAGCCCTGCGCAAGATGAGCTTTCACGACCGGGCCAGAATGCTTAAGGCGCTGGCGCTGCATCTGGGTCAGCATAAACAAGCGCTTTATGACGCCTCTTTCGCGACAGGGGCGACTCAAAGAGATCACATGATTGATGTCGATGGTGGGATCGGCACGGTTTTGGTCATCGCCAGCAAGGGTCGGCGCGAGATGCCCGATGACACGATCTATCTGGACGGCCCGGTTGAACGTCTGTCGCGGCAGGGTACGTTTTTGGGCCAGCATGTCTGCACCTCGCTGGCCGGTGTGGCCGTTCACATCAACGCGTTCAACTTCCCTGTCTGGGGGATGCTGGAAAAGCTGGCTCCGACCCTGCTGGCCGGTATGCCCGCGATTGTGAAACCGGCCACCGCGACCTGCTATGTGACTGAGCTGTGCGTTCGGATCATGCTGGACAGTGGTCTGCTGCCCGAAGGGGCCGTGCAGCTGGTCAGCGGCAATCTGGGCCCGATACTGGATCATCTGGGCGGGCAGGATGTCGTCAGCTTCACAGGCTCGGCGGCGACGGCCCGCAAGCTGCGCAGTGCGCCCAGTATTCTGGACAACGCCACCCGCTTTGTGGCCGAGCAGGACAGCCTGAACGCGTCAGTCCTTGGTCCGGACGCAGTGCCCGGAACGCCCGAGTTTGACTTGTTTATCAAGGAGGTCCAGCGTGAGATGACCGCGAAAGCCGGGCAGAAATGCACCGCCATCCGCCGCATCATGGTGCCTGAGGCGCATATCGACGCGGTGTCAGATGCCCTGCGGGATCGGTTGAGCTCGGTCGTGATCGGGAATCCGGCGGATGAGAAGACTCAGATGGGAGCGCTGGTTTCGCAAGCGCAACGCCGTGATGTGTTGGAAAAGGCGGCTCTGATCGGGCAAGAGGCCGAGCGTATTTTCGGCGACCCCGATGATTTTACTGTCCACGGCGCCGACGCAGACAAAGGGGCATTTGTCCCGCCGATGCTGTTCCGCTGTAATACGCCGGATGCGGCCCAAACTCTGCACGCGGTCGAGGCCTTTGGTCCTGTTTCTACCGTGATGCCCTATCGGGATTTGGATCACGCGATTGAACTGGCCAACAAGGGCGAGGGCAGCCTTGTGGCTTCGGTCATCACACATGACCCCGAGGTCGCGCGCCAGTTTGTGATTGGTGTCGGGGCGTTTCATGGGCGGCTCTACCTCAACAACCGCGACTCGATGAAAGAAAGCACCGGCCATGGGTCCCCCCTGCCCCACATGGTTCATGGCGGCCCTGGTCGCGCAGGCGGCGGCGAAGAGCTGGGCGGCATACGCGGTGTAATGCACTATATGCAGCGAACTGCCGTACAAGGCAGCCCGGACCTGTTGACGCGGATCGGCAAGAAATGGGTGCCGGGGGCGACTGAGGCCACGGACCGCGCCCATCCCTTCATCCGGACGTTCCACGAATTGGAGGTCGGTGAGACGCTGGTGACGGACCCGCGCGAGATATCGTTGGGCGATATTGAAACCTTCGCCCATTTTACCGGCGACACGTTTTACGCGCACATGGACGAGGCAGCGGCCAGTCGAAATCCGTTCTTTCCGGGGCGGGTTGCCCACGGATACCTGCTGCTGAGTTTTGCGGCGGGGCTGTTTGTACAGCCGGACGAAGGCCCGGTACTGGCCAATACCGGCCTCGACAATCTGCGGTTCCTGAAACCGGTGCAGGCGGGCGATAGTATCCGCGTGCACCTGACGGTCATGCAAAAGACCCCGCGCAACCAGGACTATGGTGAGGTGCGCTGGCATGTCTCGATCCGCAACCAAGAGGACGAGCTGACCGCCGAATACGAGTTGCTGACTATGAACGCCTATGCGCAGCCTGATCCTGCGGGATAAACGTAGCCACGTGGCCCGTCGGCATGGTATTCAAAGGGGCGCAACAGAGTGTACCCCTTTGGAAAGACCCACATTTGACGCCTGCCGAGACATTGATTGAAGACCTTAGCGCGCTGGAGCCGATCAAGACCTGGTCCCTGATCGTGACGCTGTTTGGTGATCTGAATGGTCAGCCCGTCACCGGCAAGCAACTGGGTGCAATTCTGGGACGGGTCGGGATCAAGACCGAAGCCATGCGCGTTGCCCTGCACAGGCTGCGCAAGGACGGCTGGATCGTATCCACCAAAATCGGCCGCGAAGTGACCTATAGCCTGTCCAGCCATGGTATGGCCGAAACCCGCGCGGTCTATGAGGACGTGTACCGTCAGGATGTTAAATTTCCCGATGGTTGGTGTGTGGCTTTGACTCGACAGGATTGTGAGCCGAACGGCGCGATGATCCGTCTGGACCGGGCATTGTTTCTGGTGCCGGTATCCGAGGCTACGCGCACCGATCAGACACGGCTGCGGTTTGAACCCGAGCCCGTGCCCATGTGGTTCGCCGGCAAGATTGTTGCACCGCAGACCATAACGCATGTGCAGCGTCTTCATGATCTGGCGGGACGCATGGATTTTCTGACCCTGCCCGCCCTGCCCCAAGCCACGATACGCCTTCTGCTTCTGCACCATTGGCGCAAAATTGCGCTGCGAGGGTCAAGCTGGGCTCATATCTCACTATGTCCAGACGGCCCGCTTGCGCTATGCCATCAACGTGTTTCGGGTTTGTTGGCCGAACTGCCCAAACTTTCAACGGATCACTTGACGATGTGAGATCGACTCCGTCGTGCTCACCGATGCAACAGCGCAACGAACCCTTTTTGTAACCTGGTGTTGATTGGTATTTCATTGCCCAATACGCCATCTTTTACCGATCAGTAAGAAAACGGGTTGAAATTTGACCGCACGATCAAGGTGACTGCGTGACGACAAAGATAGTTTCATTTCTAAACGCAGCGCTGGTTTCGGTGCTGATGTTGGGCGGCCACTCGGCCTCGGCACAGCCAGATATTCTGGTGCTTGGGGATAGCCAGATCTCGTTCGGGGCGGGCAAGGAATATGTTCGGTTCTTTGCGGAATTGCCGAACCGCTGCGAGATGACGCAAAAGCGCATCAAACTGCTGGAAAAGCTGGGCACGCGCCAGACGGCGGCCATCGGGGTGCGGTCGACATCGCTTCAATCATGGACCTCGACCAGCGGGCCTACGCGCGGTGCCATTTGTGACGTTGACAAGAAATACGGCGTGAATGCAGGCGCCTACGGCATCGACGGCAACCCGGACCGAGTGTTCATCCAGATCGGTAAAGGCAAGTCCTATCAGTTCTGCAAGCCGAAACAGACCGCCTTCGAGTCGATGTTTGCAGATGGCTACTATGACCCTGACCTGCTGATCCTAACCTTTCTGGGCAATTCTGCGGACAGATGGGCAAACTCACCCGACGCGGCCGAAGAGGATGTGCGGCGGACTTTAGCTCAGGTGCCTGAAGATACGGCATGTATCTATATCTCCAGCGCGCCGGTTTACCTGAAAAAGACCAATGACAAGCGGATGAAAGCGCAAACCGCCATCGCCCGCGCGTTCGACCGCGCCGATGCGCAGTGTATTGCGGTTGAGGGGTTCAACGCGAAAACACGTGCGGCAATCGAAGGGAAGCCCAAGTTTTTTCGCCGCAACGATGCCGGTCGCGTCAAAGACCCGCATCATCCCAGCAACGCCGCCATTCGCCAATTTTTAAAGATCAACACGACCGAGTTTTGCGACGCCATATTCTCGGCCCTTGAATAAAGAGACCGCATAAAGGGGGAAACATGCAGTTTCTGACAAAAGCACTGAGCCTTGTCATAGGCGCGTTGATGATGGTGCCTGCAGCGCAGGCGGAACCTTTCGACTCGCCCGAGATTTTGATTATCGGTGACAGCCAGATATCTTTCGGGTCAGGCCCGGCATTTCTAGAGTTTTTCAGCGACATAAAAAGCCATTGCAAACCAAACGCCCAGCAAAAAAGCCATCTGAAACGTTTGGGGAAGATGCGCGTGGGTGTCATTGGTGTTCGTTCCAGCTCGATCAGCGCGTGGACGGCGCGATCGGGGGCCGGAAAGGACACGATCTGCAAGGTCGATCCGAAATGGCGGGTGAACGCGGGTGCCTATGGTTTTGTCAACAATTCCGACAAGAAATTCGTCCAGATCGGGCAAGGGCGCGAATACCAGTTCTGCGCGCCGGGGACCTCGCCTTTGGAGCAGATGCTGCGCGAGGATTACTATGACCCAAAGCTGATACTGATGTCATTTCTGGGCAATTCGGCCAAACGTTGGGCCAACAGCCCCGAGGCCGCGATCCGCGATGTGCAGCGCCTGAAAAGCCAGCTGCCGCCGGATTTGCCCTGTATCTTCATGACGACGGCACCGGCCTATAAGAAAAAGATCGTGGACCTGCGTCTGCGCGCGCAGGAAAACCTGATGAAGGCGTTTGAGACCTCTGGCCTGCGCTGTTCTTTCGTGCCGGGGGCGACGCCGGAAACCGTTGCGGCCAATCAGGGTAACAAAGAGTATTTCCGGCTGAACAAGAAAGGGCTGGTCAAGGATCCCTACCATCCCAACGAAGCGGCCGCGAAAAACTTCTTTGCGCTTGAGATGGATCAGATTTGCACGGCCATTTTCACCCAGATCGAACCGGTGAAAGAGCAGAGCTAGTCCGATGCCGTCTTGGACGAATAGTAGAAAGCAATTGCCTGGGCCCGGTTCTTGACCGAGAGCTTTTCGTAGATGTTGGACAGGTGAAACTTCACCGTGTTGGCCGAAATTTGCAGCTCTTTCGATAGATCACGGTTGGATAAGCCTTTGGCCAAGGCTTCAAGGATTACAATTTCCTTGCGCGACAGGCTTTGCAGCGGGTCCCTTTGCATTTTGCGCACGTCGATAAATGGGAACACCATCTTGCCGCGCGCAACGTCGATGCAGGTTTCCAGCAGCCCCTCGACCTCGCCCGAGCGCGAGGCGAACCCGGCCGCCCCCGCCTGCATCGCCAATCGGGGGATTTCTCCGCCGTCATCGCCATAGACGACAAAACGCGGCGGGTTCTCTTGTTCGCGCAGGACCTCGATCAGCTTTGCAGCACCAAGAACGGGCAAATTCCACGAGATCACGCAGATTTTGACCGGCACCCGCATGATGGCACCCAGAAACCCTTCGGCCGTTGCTGACGTAGCGACCAGAGAGAATCGGGGGTCACGCTCGAATATTTCAGACATGGCCGACAGAACCAGCGGGTTGTTGTTGGCCAGCATGACATCAATGGGGCGTGAGGCGGCATCGGACATTGATTTTCCCCGAAAAATTACAAAAACTACCCGTATGGGTAGGCTCAAAATCCGTATACAACGGCATATTTACCAGAATGGGTAGTTTCTTGCCCACCCCAACAGATATCCAAAGGCAGTAGTAAGTTACGTTGCGTGACGAGGCAAGATTCGATTTTCCTCACCCTCAACACGTCTGGCCGGGCGCCCCCAACCCCGGTCGTTTTGGAGGATCGAACGTGACATTTCAAATCTACCCTACCCTCGAAATCCCTGAAACACTTGCTGCGGGTCCTGGCCCCGGCAATACGGATGCCCGGGTTTTGCAGGCATTCGCCAGTGCCGGTGTTGCCGACCATATGCAGGGCGACGTTCTGCGCGGTATGATCGAATGCAAGCACATGCTGCGTCAGATCTGGGGGACTGAGAACACCTATACTTTCGCTGTCGCCGGAACCGGTTGGAGCGGGCTGGACACCATGTTCTCGGCCGTGATGCCGGGTGACAAGGTTGTCGCCTTTACCAACGGCACCTTCTCGGGCATCGATGCGCTGACCCTGCGGATCAAAGCCGCCACCCCGACCGAGCACGCAGCAAACCCGCTGGACCCGCAAGCTGCCAGCGTCACCGTGATTGAGGTGCCCCATGGCCAACCCGTCACCGGCGAGATGGTCGACGAGGTTTTGGCGCAGCATAAACCGAAATGGGCCTTCATGGCGCACTGGGAAACCGGTTCGGGCCGTGTGAACGATATTCAGGGCTTTTCGGACGCGTGCGAACGTCATGGCGCGATGGGCCTGATCGACGCTGTGTCGTCTCTCGGTGTGTCGGATTTCCGCATTGACGATTTCCCTGGCGTCGCAGGATGGGCGTCGTGTCCGCAAAAAGGCCTGTGCTGCCTGCCGCTGACCTATGCACCAGTCAGCTTTACCGACGCTTATATCGAGGTATTGAAGACGTCGGGCGCTTATTCCTACGTTCACAACCCGATCTTCGAGGCACGCCACTGGGGCATCGTCGATGGACAAGATGTCGAGAAAGGCACTTACCACCGCACCCATTCGGGCTATGCCGTGGCCGCCTTCCATGAATCCCTGCGCCTGACCCTGATCGAGGGGTTGGCCAAACGTGCCCAATCCTACAAAACGCACGAGGCCGTGCTGCGCGATGCCGTGACTGTGATGGGATGCCAGGTGACGTCGGATATGCCCAGCCTTGTGGTGTTGAACCTGCCGCCGGAACTGGCCGGTCGTGAGATGGAGCTGGTGCAGAATTGTCGGGCACAGGGATTTGGTATCTGGCCGACGCTCAGCGCGCCTGTTCAGGTCCGGATTGGCATCCTGAACCAGCTGAACCACCAGGCCATCAGCCACATCGTGCGCCTGTTCGGCCAAGCGGTGCAGGACATGGGCGGCTCGGTTGATCTTGAGGCGGTCGAGGCCCTGCTGGAAAGCCGCTACGGCACGTCGATCGCGGCCTGACCGCGCTGCATGAACGGGAGGAATGCAGATGGATATCCATGAATATCAAGCGAAAGAATTGCTGTCGAAATTTGGTGTCGAGACCCCTTCGGGGGCCTTGGCCTACAGCCCCGAACAGGCCGCTTATCGCGCGCGCGAACTGGGCGGTGACAAGTGGATCGTCAAGGCGCAGGTCCATGCCGGTGGGCGTGGCAAGGCCGGTGGCGTCAAGCTGTGCAGCTCGGAAAGCGAAATCCATGCGGCCTGTGACGACATGTTCGGCCGTAAGCTGGTCACGCATCAGACCGGGCCCGAAGGCAAAGGCATCTACCGCGTCTATGTGGAATCCGCGGTGCCGATTGATCGTGAGATCTATCTGGGTTTTGTGCTGGATCGGTCCAGCCAGCGGGTGATGATTGTTGCCTCGTCTGAAGGCGGGATGGAGATCGAGGAAATCTCAGCCGAGCGTCCCGACAGCATCGTGCGCTCGATCGTTGAACCGGCGGTGGGCCTGCAGGAATTCCAGGCCCGCGAGATCGCGTTTAAATTGGGGCTTGAGCCGAAGCTGACCCAACACATGGTCCGCACCTTGCAGGGTTGCTATGCCGCTTTCAGCGAGCTGGACGCAACTATGGTCGAGATCAACCCGCTGGTCATCACTGGCGACGACCGTGTGTTGGCACTGGACGCGAAGATGAGCTTTGACGACAACGCTCTGTTCCGTCGCCCTCAGATCGCTGAACTGCGCGACAAAAGTCAGGAAGACCCGCGCGAAAGCCGCGCGGCGGATCGGGGCCTGTCTTATGTCGGGCTGGATGGCAATATCGGCTGCATCGTGAACGGCGCCGGTCTGGCTATGGCCACGATGGACACGATCAAGTTGGCCGGTGGCGAGCCTGCGAACTTTCTGGATATCGGTGGAGGTGCCTCGCCCGAGCGGGTGGCCAAGGCCTTCCGGCTGGTTCTGTCAGATGACAATGTTCAGGCGGTTCTGGTCAATATTTTCGCCGGTATCAACCGGTGCGACTGGGTGGCCGAAGGTGTCGTGCAGGCGCTGCGCGAGCTTGAGATTGACCTGCCAGTTATCGTGCGCCTTGCGGGCACGAATGTTGAAGAAGGTCAGAAAATCCTGGCCAAGTCGGGCCTGCCGATCATCCGCGCGACGACACTGATGGAAGCCGCCGAGCGCGCCGTAGGCGCATGGCGCAACGATTTGACCCAAAACACCAAGATGAGGGCCGTGCAATGAGCATTCTACTGGACCGTGATAGCCGCGTGATCGTTCAGGGCATCACCGGACGCATGGCACGCCTACACACTAAGGATATGGTGCAGTACGGCACCAATGTCGTCGGTGGCGTTGTCCCGGGTAAGGGTGGCGAAACCGTTGAAGGTGTGCCCGTCTTTGACACCGTCAAACAAGCGGTCGAGGCCACCGGCGCCGATGCCAGCCTTGTCTTCGTGCCGCCCCCGTTTGCGGCGGATTCGATCATGGAAGCCGCAGATGCCGGTATCCGTTATTGCGTCTGCATCACCGACGGTATCCCGGCGCAGGATATGATCCGCGTCAAACGCTACATGTACCGCTATCCCAAGGACAAACGCATGGTGCTGACCGGCCCGAACTGCGCTGGAACCATCAGCCCCGGTAAGGCGCTGTTGGGGATCATGCCGGGCCATATCTACCTGCCTGGCAATGTGGGCATCATCGGACGCTCAGGCACGTTGGGCTATGAAGCCGCAGCGCAGTTGAAAGAGCGCGGCATCGGTGTTTCGACCAGCGTCGGCATCGGCGGCGACCCGATCAACGGCTCGTCCTTCCGCGATATTCTTGAGCGTTTCGAACAGGATGAAGACACTGAGGTTATTGCTATGATCGGCGAGATCGGCGGCCCTCAGGAAGCCGAAGCGGCGGAATATATCCGCGATCACATCACCAAGCCCGTTGTGGCCTATGTCGCGGGTCTGACCGCGCCCAAGGGCCGGACGATGGGCCACGCAGGTGCAATCATCTCTGCCTTTGGCGAAAGCGCCAGCGAGAAGGTGGAAATCCTGTCGGCGGCGGGCGTGACCGTGGCCGAAAACCCGGCAGTGATCGGTGAAACCATCGCTCGTGTCATGGGAAAGGCTGCGTGATGGTCAAACCTTCGGTCCTTGTCACCCGTCGCTGGCCTGCCGCCGTCGAGGCGCAACTGGCCGAAAGCTACAACACCGTGCTGAATACCGGGGACATTCCGATGTCCCCGGCCGAGATCCGCGACGCGCTGAAAAAATACGACGCGGTTCTGCCCACTGTGACCGATACGCTCAGCGCCGAGGCGCTGGACGTGCCCGCCGCGCAAACCAAAATCCTCGCCAATTATGGCGTTGGCTATAGTCATATCAACGAACCGGCCGCCCGTGATCTGGGCATGACCGTGACCAACACGCCAGACGTCCTGTCCGAATGCACCGCCGATCTGGCCATGACGCTGTTGCTGATGGCCGCCCGTCGCGCCGGTGAAGGTGAGCGCGAGCTGCGCGCAGGTGGCTGGACCGGCTGGCGCCCGACCCATCTTGTGGGCACCAAGGTCAGCGGCAAGACGTTGGGCATTATCGGTTTTGGCCGCATCGGTCAGGAAATGGCCCGCCGCGCTCATCACGGGTTCGGCATGAACATTCTGGTGCAAAACCGCAGCACGGTCTCGCCTGACGTACTGAAGCAATTCAACGCAACACAGGTCGACACGGTGGACGATTTGCTGCCGCAATGCGACTTCGTCTCGCTGCACTGCCCCGGTGGGGCCGCGAACCGTCACCTGATCAACGGGCGCAGGCTGGACCTGATGAAGCCTGATGCCTTCCTGATCAACACTGCGCGCGGTGAGGTGGTAGACGAGCATGCTCTGGTGCAGTCGCTGATGTTCGAAACCATCGGCGGGGCCGCGCTGGATGTGTTCGATGGCGAGCCGCGCATTAGCCCGGACCTGCTGCAATGCGACAATCTGGTGATGCTGCCGCATCTGGGCAGCGCCACCCGTGAATCGCGCGAGGCCATGGGCTTTCGCGTGTTGGACAATCTGGGCGACTTCTTCGCAGGCCGCTCACCCCGAGACCGCGTGATCTAACGCACACTTCTTTCAAAGGACCAAACCCATGAGCTTTTATGCCATCGAACAGGCACCCGCGCGCCTGAACCGCAGCGAACTCGCCGTGCCGGGCAGCCAGCCCAGTATGTTCGAAAAAGCGGCCCAGTCGGATGTCGATGTGATCTTCCTTGATCTGGAAGACGCGGTTGCGCCCGACGAAAAGGAACAGGCCCGCAAGAACATCATTCAGGCTTTGAATGACATCGACTGGGGCAACAAGACCATGTCCGTGCGGATCAATGGTCTGGATACCCACTATATGTACCGCGACGTGGTCGATGTGGTCGAACAAGCGGGTGAACGTCTGGACCTGATCATGATCCCCAAGGTCGGCACCGCAGCAGATGTTTATGCGGTCGACATGATGGTCACTCAGATCGAAGACGCGATGGGGTACAAGAAACGCATCGGGTTCGAGCACATTATCGAGACCGCGTTGGGCATGCAGAACGTCAGCGAGATCGCGGCCGCCTCGAAACGCAACGAAAGCCTTCATTTCGGTGTGGCTGACTATGCGGCCTCGACCCGCGCGCGCACCACGATCATTGGTGGCGTGAACCCGGACTATTCCGTACTGACCGATCCCGATGGTGACGCATCCCGCGCAACCCATTGGGGCGACATGTGGCACTATGCGCTGGCGCGTATGGTCGTGGCTGCGCGCGCCAACGGCCTGCGCCCGATTGACGGCCCGTTCGGCGATTTCCAGGACCCCGAAGGCTATATGGCGGCTGCCAAACGCGCAGCCGTTCTGGGCTGCGAGGGTAAATGGGCCATCCACCCCACCCAGATCGCGCTGGCCAACGAAGTCATGTCGCCCAGCGATGCTGAAGTCACCAAAGCACAGCGCATTCTGGTCGCCATGGCCGAGGCCGAGACTGCCGGCAAAGGGGCCGTATCGCTGGATGGTCGCCTGATTGACTATGCTTCGATCCGGCAGGCCGAAGTCATGGTCGAAAAAGCAAAGCAGATTGCAGCCGCTTGATCTGCTTGCCTCGCGCGGCGCTGCCTGATCCCAAACAGCGCCGCGCATTTTAGTCCCTTTTCTGTGGGTTTGGACGGTCTGACTTGCCAATCCTGGTTCACATTTGCGCGCGCGTTCCGAAATCTGAACGATCTGTGCTGGATTTTGAACGGCTGAGTATGTGGTCTTGATCATCGTTGGGGATACTGGGCGCATCAGTCCAATCCAACGGAGATCCGTCATGAAAAGATTCCTCGCCACTTTCGCCATTTCGCTGGCTGTCGTAACCGCTGCTTCGGCGCAGGACGTTGCTGATATGAGCGACCTGGAATACGCGCATATCGCCTATACTGCTGACAACATTGACATTCGCTATGCGCATCTGGCCTTGGCGCTGTCGGAAAATCCCGACATCCACGAGTTTGCCAATACGATGATCCGGGATCATACCGCCGTTAACGCAGCGGCGCTGGGACTGCTGGACAAGTTGGGTGCATCGGCGCAGGACAATGCATTCAGCCAGACATTGAATTCCAACGCGGAAGAGATCATCAACAATCTGTCGCAGCTGCGTGGTGCCGAGTTCGACAAGGCCTATGCGGCCAATGAACTGGCGTATCATCAGGCCGTCAACGAGCTGGTTGAGAACACCATGATCCCCAATATCGACAATGCCGAGGTTAAGGCGCTGTTCGAGCAGGGCCTTGAGATTTTCAAGGCGCATGAAGGTCATGCGGAAATGATGGTCGAGTCTCTGAACTGATGTCCAAACCTGTGTCACGTCGATTCGTCGTGATCGGAGCGGCTGCTTCGGCAGCCGCTTTTGTATCGCGGGGAAGTGCAGAGAATGCCCCAATGACGCATGAAATCCAAATCCGTCGCTTCAAGTTCGAGCCCGATCAAATACAGGTTCGTCCGGGGGATAGGATCAAGTGGGTCAATCTGGATATCGCACCCCATACAGCGACCGCAGTTGATCGCAGTTGGGACACGTTTGAGCTTGAAAAAGACTCAAGCAGTGAAATTCAGGTTACGGAAGGGATGGAACAGTCCTATTTTTGCGAGTTTCATCCTCATATGAAGGGCCGGATCGAAATCCTTTGATCGGTCGATTTGGCTTTACCTAAGCCTCATCGAGCGAACCGTCGTCCCAATCTTTGGAGCGCGGAAACCGGTTCCATTCCAACAAAAACTTTAGAAAGAAATGGTGCGGGTGGAGGGACTTGAACCCCCACGCCTTGCGGCGCCAGAACCTAAATCTGGTGCGTCTACCAATTTCGCCACACCCGCATCGTGGCATCTCGTGCCAGACTGAGGGCCAAATAGCAAAGCTTGAACCCAAGTGCGAGAGGGAAATTTCGACTCAGGTCAATAAATTCGGCTGGTCGGATCACGTCGTAATCACGGGCCGGCAGCGTTTGCCGCTTGCTCGCGTGGACAGCTTGGTGGTTGAGGCATTATTGTCGCCTGCGGTCGCACAAAAATTATCGCTAAGATATTGTATATAAAAAAGAAACATATTTGCGCCACATTTCAAACGCCAAAAAATCTTATTCGCGTCAAATTAAGACCCCCTTGCAGATGGTTGATGGGCGCTGGGACCAGATGAGTCTTTTTGCCTCCGGGCGTTGTTGAAGAGCTTTTGCTCAACTCCAGAAAAAGGGTCGAAAACGTGACCAACATGATGAATTCCGCTGTGACCGAGCAAGACGCCGTTGGCCTTGCACGGGAAAGTTTTCTGGGCGAACTGAAATCCCTGAACCGGGATCATCCGAATACGGGTTTTGGCATTTCGTTGCGCACACATTCGGGGGGCCATTATCTGTTGGCAAATTCCCGCATGCCGCTGCCCGAAACCAAAGCCGCAGGTTTCCCCACGGGCCGTCGTCTGGCCTGTTTGGAAAACAGTGACAGTTTCAGCTCGATCGAAGTGCTGGCCGATTCCGGTGCTTATGAAAAGATTTCGCCCTCGGCCGAGGCTGCCATTCTGGGCAATGCACTGAACCTGATCGCGCGGATCGACACGCTGACCAGCGTGCAGCACGACCAGATCGACCACCCCATCGCCGCTACAGGAACCGGAGGTTAACCATGGCGCGTAACGATCACCTTTTGTCCGTTGGCAACGAAGCTCTGACGCCGATGACCTCGGCCATGAAGGCTTTGACCACGCAGATCGACCAGCTGACAGAGGTGGCTGATGCGCGCTCCTCGGCGCGTCTTGCGACGCTGAAAACGCGGATGGAGAACTTCACCGCCAGCGTCACGCTTGTGGGACAGGTCAAGGCAGGGAAATCCTCGATCGTGAATATCCTGGCCGGGCGCCCTGCCCTTTTGCCTTCGGATGTGAACCCGTGGACTTCGGTGGTGACGACGCTGAACATCAACACCCGGACTGAGGGCGACAAAAAGGCCAAGTTTACTTTCTTCGAACAGGAAGAATGGGACAACCTAATGGTCGGCGGTGGCCGTCTGGGTGAATTGGCTAATCGCGCTGGGGCCGATGACGAGATGGACGATATCCGCCGCCAAATCGGCGAGATGAAGGCCAAGTCGGAAGATCGTCTGGGCAAGCATTTCGACCTGATCCTGGGCCAGAGCCACCAATACGATTATTTCGACGAAGAACTGATCCAGCGCTATGTTTGCCTCGGGGATGAGGATGACCCGGATATCAATCCAAAGACTGGGCGATTTGCCGATGTGACGAAGTCTGCGGAACTGTTCATGGACATCCCGCAATACCCGATTTCGCTCAGACTGTGTGACACGCCCGGCGTCAACGATACCTTCATGGTGCGGGAGCAAATCACCTTGCGCAGTCTGCGCGGGTCCGAGGTTTGCGTGGTCGTACTGGCGGCAAGTCAGGCGCTGACCACGATGGATATGGCACTGATGCGCATCATCGCGCAGTTCGAGAACCGCCAAATCATCCTGTTCGTGAACCGAATTGATGAACTGGCCGATCCGGTCAATCAGGTGCCCGAAATCCGCGACCGTATTCAGGACACGCTGAAACAGAACAATATCGATGGCAATACCAGCGTCGTGTTTGGCAGCGCACTTTGGGCCGAGGCCGCACTGACCGGTAATCCTGACATCATGAACGAGGAATCGCGGCAGGCACTGAACACCTTCTATTTGGCTGCCGGGTTTGGCGATCAGGCCCCCTCGCTGGACAAGATCTGGGCGCTTTCAGGCCTGCCCGATCTGCTGTTGGCGATTAACGAACGGATCGCCGAAGGCGCAGGCACCCGCCTGTTGGACCGTGTGCGTCACAAAGCGCGCAACATTGCCAGCCAAATCCGCGCGACTGCCGTGGCCAAGAAACTGTCAGATGGTGATGGTGTGGTGCGTGACCTCGACGGTGTCTCTCCTGAGCAGGCCATTGCGACCGTTATTGCGGAATATGACAAAAAGGCCGCTGTGCTGACCACATCCCTGCGGGAAAAAGTGCTGGAGCGCCTGAACTCGGCCGAAAAGAACTTTGTCAAACGCGCGACGGATTCCTTGATTGCGCATCTGGAAGAGAATGGCGAAGAAGGCACTTGGCAATACGATCCCGCCGGACTGCGGACCTTGCAAAAGGCGGCCTATTTCAGCTTTGCCCGCGCGATGCGTAAAGAGGCTGGTGCGCTTTACAGTGCTGCTGCGGCGGATGTTGAAGCTCTCTATCATAAGCTGCTGGGTAATCATCTTGGCGAGTTCGCAATCGAAGCACCAATTGTGCCGCGTGTCCCGCCCCCGTTGGGCATCGGGCGCACGATTGCGCTGGATTTGCAAAGCACGTGGTGGCGCCGCTGGTGGCAACGCCGCAAAGGGTTCGAGGCTTACGCCGCAGACTACACCCGCCTGATTGCGTCCGAGGCGAGCTCGATCACCAAGGATATCGAAGAAAACCAGATCGCGGCGGTGTTGGAAAACGTGCGTGCTGTTCTGTCTGACTTCCTGCGCGAGCAGAAAGAGACATTGCTGAACATATCGGCCACCGCCGAGACCGACGCATCCCGGAATGCGCTGATGGCGGGCATGGCCCCGCAGAAATCGCGCGACGATATCCTGGGCGACATCCTGAAAGATCTAAGCAACGAGGCAGCATAAGTAGCGACATGGCAAAAGATTCACAAACCCGCTTCGTTTCAACCAAGGCTTGGGAGCGCATTGAAAACTGGTCCCGGCGCAAACCCGTTTTCGCGCTAATGGGAGAGTTCAGCGCAGGCAAATCGACGCTGATGAACTTCCTGCTGCGCTCGGACGCTTTGCCGACGCAGGTCACCGCCACCCAACTTCCGCCCGTGTGGTTTAGCTGGGGTAAGCAGTCCGCCTATGTCCAACGACCGGATGGGTCCCGGGACACAATCGGATTGGATCAGCTTGAATCGGTCGGGGTCAACGACGCTCAGTTCGTTCGGATTTTCCTGCAATCGGATATTCTGGAAGCTGTCGATCTGATCGACACGCCCGGTATCTCGGATCCGAAGATCTCGGACGATGTCTGGCGGCGTGCTGTGGGTCAGGCGAATGGCGTGTTGTGGTGTACCCATGCAACGCAAGCCTGGCGCGAGACTGAACGCGCGACATGGGTGTCTTTGCCAGAGCGGTTGCAGCACAATTCACTGTTGCTGGTCACGCGGGCAGATGTTTTGGACGCAAAGGACCGCCAGAAAGTGTTGCGCCGGGTCAACCGAGAGGCTGGGCATCTGTTCAACCGTTCCATTCTGTTCTCGGCCCGCGATGCGATCATGGCCCGTGACAAAAGCGGTGATGCCGAGCAATGGGCGCGCAGTGGCGGTGGCAAGATGGTGGACAGTTTTCTTGAGATCACCGAACAGATCATGGACAACCGGGCCCATCAGTTGGCCAGATACCAGATTGATGACAGCCTGACCGGCGCGCCTGACATGAACGCTTTGCGCCCCGATGCCAACGGTGCGCGCGCACCACTGAAGCTGGTAGACCCGGTTGATGTCTCGGATGCCGAGGATGTTGTGACATCCTTCCCGGTTCGCCCCGCCCGAGTGGAACTTCGCAAGGACGACGCGGATCGCGCGCCTCGGATCGACGCGGACGAAGCGGAACGGATGCGTGCGGAGATGACGAACTCGCCCGAGGACGCACAGGAGGAAGACCTGCGATCCTTCTTCCGGGACGCCGAAGAGCCCGAAGTGACGTTGACAGAAATGTCCGCTGGAGCGGAGAGCGACGACACCGAGGTTGATGCGTTCGAACAGGAAGTTGCTGCATTCGAAACTCCAGTTGACTCGGACGAGGAAACATTTGTCGATGCGCTTGAGGAAAAACTGGCTTCAACTCCAGAACAGCCCGAGGTTGAGGATACTTCGGCTCCGGAAATTAGCGCAGAAGGTTCCGTTTCGTCCATTGCCGCGTTGATGGCCGAACAACCCGAAAGCGCCGAGGATGAGTTCGAGCCTGAGCCCGAAAGCAACAGCCTGATCGACATTCAGGTTGTCCCTCTCACCGGTGCCAAACGGACCGACAGCGACGCGCAGCCCGAAAAGCTGGAAGATCTGCTGAATGTGCCCGCCGGATCACCGCTGAGTGCGGCCGCGATGTGGCGCGACATTACCGAAAACGAGGACCTGCCTCAGGATGCGGACGGCCTGAAAGCTATGTTCCAGTCCTTCCTGGTCGAGTTTGACCAGATCGCGGCAGAACATAGCGCACGCAAATCTAAGCAGGACATGTCTTCGCTTGCCAAAAGCAACAAATCCGGCGGGGCCGAGTGGCATGTTCTGTAACCGACCGGCAGGTAGAAAGTAGACGTTCAGATGCCTATCGAAGCCGCTTTGAATGCCGCCATGAGCACAATACCCGACTGCATCGCAGCCGGGTATGTCGATATGGAGACGGGGATGTTGTTGGGCTCGGTCACTCCGGACCCAAACGATGCAGAGAATCTGGATACGCTCGCGATCGCGGTTGCCAACCTGTTTCAGGGGCGTGGTGTAAAGGGGTTCGAAGCACTGCTGCGCGAGGCCGGCGAGGATGCGAATGAACCGACTGGATTTGGTGAAATTGCGGTGTTCTCGAAGGACCGTTTGAACATTTTCCTGCGTACCAAGGCCTATCCGGACCATGTGCTCTGCTACATCTGCCGCAGCAGCGCCAATCTGGGCCTTGCGCTAACGAAATCACACCTAACCCGCGGGCCGGTTGCGGCTGCGGTATGAGCGGGACCAGAGGGGGTCACGGCATGATCGACGCGAACATACTCGACATGCTCGAGAATATCGGGCGCAGCGTTGTCGCGCGGGTGAATCCAGCGGTAACCTTGACAGGAACAACGGCTCAGGATCGGCGTGATCAGGTTTTGCGCACTATTCGCGGAACCGTTTTGCCCCGCAGGTTGGAGTTTACGGCAGCCAATGGTGACTGCCTCGCGATTGAGGTCAACAGCTCGCGCGTCACAGATGTTTTCTGCGTGAGCGACGGGGTTGCCCCTGATTTTGAAACAACATCGAGGGAAGAGTTGGCTGACCGCCTGGCGCAGCTTGTCAGTGACATTGCCACTGCCCCTGCCCCGCTGGAGCTTGTGTCCTTGCAACCTGATACAACGCTGGATGCAGATGATGTCGGGATCACGTTCAGCGAGATTTCCAAATGCTGCAAAGCGATTGAATTGTCTGCTGAACCAGTGGTGTCGCTGGTGCCAGATGCGCCAAAGGCAGAGGAAACGCAGGGCTTGGCCGATCTGTTCTATGACGGGTCTGACCGGTTCGGATTGGGTCGCGTGTTGGCTTCGGCCAAGGACGGGACCCTCATGTCCACCGCGGGCGATTGTGCTGCCGACGGTTCCGCGCATGTAAGTCAGGACCTGATGCAGAGTTTCGCGCGTGATCTGGCGGGTTGGGACAAGGATACCCAGGCAGATCTGGATTATCCGCAGCTAATCGTCATGCGTCCCTCAGGCGGCAAAGGCACCGGGCTGGCCGTTCTGCATGACGGTGAAAGGGTCTCGGTCGTGACCCACGAGGCGCGCAGGCTGGGTGCTGTTGTGGGAGTATGGGCTGCGTTAAAGGGGACGGACGAATGATCGCGCCCCAACCATTCAAATTTTCCAAGAATCCCATCAGTGAACAAGTGTTACCAGGGTAAGTGTTATGAGTGAGAGTAATCGCCGCGAGTTGATCCGCATCGCCGAAGACCTGAACGAGGTCAGCAATGACGAAACACGTCAGTTTATCTCGCGCATCGTGGGAGATCTGTCGAACCTCAAGCCCTCGATCGCCTTTGTGGGTCAGATCAAGGCCGGGAAATCGCGCCTGATCAATGGCTTCACTGGTCAGGCCGAGTATTTGCCGTCGGACGTCAACCCGTGGACGACCGTGATTACTGACATGCATTTCGGCCATCCTTCGGGTCGGACAGAGGGCGCCGAGTTCCACTTTTTCGACAATCGCCAATGGCAAGCCCTGATCGCAGAGGGCGAAGAACTGCGCAACATGTTCCCCGATGACGAGGACAGTTATAAGCGCGAGATGATCGAACAGCAGGTCGAGGCGATGAAAACCCGCGCCAAGCTGCGGTTGGGCGAAAGCTATACGCAGCTACTGGGCCAGCATCACGATCTGGATCATCTGACATCTGACGATCTGGCGCGCTATGTCTGCGCCGGTGATGAGCCGTCCGAGGATGGCACGCTTGATCCCGGTTCCGATCGCGGGCTTTACAGCGACATCACCCGCAAGGCCGAGGTATATTTCGACATTGGCCATTTCCCGTTCCCGATCACTGTGACGGACACGCCGGGCGTCAATGACCCGCTGCTGATCCGCGAGGAAATCTCACGCCAGTATCTCAAGGAAAGCGATTTCTTCGTGGTTGTCTTGTCGGCGCATCAGGCGCTTTCGCGGGCGGACCTCAAGCTGTTCCGTCTTATGCAGGCGTTGGAGCTGGGCCAGATTGTGGTTTTCATCAACCGTGTCGATGAGCTGGGCGGGGGTGCAGATGACGCGACCAAAGTCCGCGCTGATGTAATGGACGGGTTGGAAAAAGCGCTTGGGAACTCGGATATCGACGTTCTCATGGGCAGTGCGCAATGGGCGCACTACGCATTGACCGGCGATGAAACCGGCGTGAACCATGACGATGTTCTGGCCTGGCTACGTGCCCACCCCGAGCAGATGAAGCAATATCTGGACGGTGTCGAAGAGATCAAGCAAGGCCCCGGCCCGATTAGCCGTGAGGGCGTTCTGCGTTTTGCGGCCATGATCGCCTCGGGCCTGCCGGATTTGCGTCGCCATGTGACCCGCGCCCTGGCAGATGGGCCGCGCAACGAGCAGATGCAAATGGCGTGGCAACACCTCAACAGCTTTGCGCAGGGTGAGCTTGACCGCACCAAGGCGCATCTGCGCGCGATCGAGGATCAGGGCGCAGACGGGGCGGATGACCCCAGCGAAAACGACAAGACTCTGGCCGACCTGCGCGCGCTGGTCCAAGACAAGACCGAGATGATCGTCAAGGATATGGATGACGTTTTGGCCAACCTGCGTGGTGTCATGGACGATACCGTGGCCGAGGCCGTATCGGACGTGGTGCGTGGCCCGAACGGAGATTCTCCGCTGTTGGCCAAAGGGGGCGAGACAGAGCTGAACTTTGGCCCCTTGCGTGATCGGATGAGAGAGCTGGTGCAAGGCGCAACCCAAGTTGTCCGCCAGCGTATGCTGAGCGAGCTTTATGCGGTTGACATGCAAAGCAATGCGGCGTTGCGGTCCCTGCCGGGCTGGCAGGACTCCGGGGACAACCGGATGAACACCAGCGCGGTTCGCTGGTTCCGCCCTGATACGACGGCCTTGACGCGTGGCATCACTGTGGAACTGCGCGTGACATGGTTGTCGCGCCTGATCTCGCGCAAAAGCGTGGTCAATCGGGCGGAACGCATGATCGTTCAGGAATTCGAAATGATTGGCGACGATCTTGTCGACACGGCCCGTGAAAACCTGCTGGGGCGTTTGAACACAGTGCTCGACCACTATCTGGCCCTTCTGGCAGGACACCTTGAGCATCGCGCTGGAAGTGGTGAGACCAACGAACGGACCGAGGCGCAAACTGCCTTTAACACCGCGCAACGGATTGCGGATGAACTGGGTGCTGTCTACGGACCGGGCCAATCAGAAAATGAAATACCAAAGGCTGCGGAATGATCGAATTTCCAGGGACCGAACAGGAAGTACGCCAACTCGAGCGTTTCCTGACCGCGACTGAAAAACTACCATCCGACGATTCTCTGGATGACATGCGCGCGCGTGCATTGAGCCATGCCGAGCGGCTGTCGAATGCGATCAACATTGGGTTTGTTGGGGAGTTTGGAGCTGGCAAGTCGAGCCTCGCCAATATGTTGGCAGGGGCCGATATCCTGCCAACCGGACCACAGCATCTTAAATTGCCCTTGGTGATCGTGGCCTATGCGGATGAGCCGGAAACTACGGTGGGCTGGTGGGACAAGGAACCCAAGGTCTATTCTGGCATCGTTTTGGAAAAGGCAGCGGCAGACAAGCCTGATTTCATCTCGGTTGGGCTAAATACCCCCGCTTTGAAGGAAATTTCCCTGTTTGACCTGCCTGGTACGGGGTCGCTTGATGACGCGTCGAAAACTGCGCTGGATTTGTTGCAATATGTCGATTGCGCCATCTGGTGCACCAATGGCACCAGCGCCTGGCGCGAGTCAGAGCGGCATTTGTGGTCCAAAGTCCCACCCGAATTGCGTGCAAACAGCCTGCTGGCCATCACACATACGGACCTTCCGCCGGTTCATGACGCGCTGGATCGGGTCCTGGCCCGATTGAACAAGGAAAAAGGCGATATGTTCCGGGCGGTCGTGCCTATTGGAACGCCGGTTGCCGTCAAAGCCATGGCGCAAGAGCCCGAGCCCGATTTTGCCCTGTGGCAGAGCTGTGGTGGTCAGAACCTTGCTGAGCAAGTATTGCAAATCGCCTCAGACCGGCGGATGGGAGATCTGAAGGCCGCGCGGGATGCGCTGGAACGCGAGTTTCTGCCCTTCCTCGACAGTTTGACCCTCGACCAGCCTGCACCTGTCGCGTCGCCCTCGGTTCAAGCCCCGCTTGAGGCTGCGTTGCCTCCGTTGGAAAACCCGATCCTCGAAGATTGGTTGGCTGCTATCGCCAGCATCTATGAGGACTTACGTGAATCCTCGGATATGGAGCCCAGCAGTTTTCTGAGCAGCTGTCAGGAGATTGTCGAAGATTTTGCCGAGCGTCTGGAACAGGGTGGTGAGATTGATCCGTCAGCCGATTGGATTCCAGCCGAGTTTGAAAAGGCGACCGACCTGCTGTTGTTGCTGCAATTCGAAACCGGGGCCGGGCCGCTTAGGGATGCCGTCAGTATCCTCACACAGCTGAGTGACTGCCTTGCCTGGGCCGGAAGTCGCGCCGAGTCCGCTCACACAAAAACCGGAACCTGAGGTCATATCGCATTTGAATCGCGCCGCAGGGCGCGATTCGAGTTGTCAAGAATCGCGCGCTTATTGTTTCGGAATCGCGCAACAATCATCCTAAATCCTGCGTTCAGTCCGCAATTTCTTGCGGGTGTCGGGCTATATATTGTGCCGCTAGTCGTTCGGGAAACAATATATGCGATTCGCGAAGTTTTGGTTCTCAGTGAAGCCATGAGGCGGCCCCAATAAAGTCAAATTTGAAACGTCTAACGTTCTTGAGTGTCCTGCGGTTGTGTTTGGTCGTGAGTTGACGGGCAGTTTACCCGAACACGAACCGCAAAATGTTTAGAACGGGCGGAAAGAAATGAGCCACAATCAGGCTGTCGATACGACGCATGACGAACCCAAAATTGAAGGCCTGGCACCCGGTGCAAAGCTGTTGCGCGGGCAGTATGAAATCCTGCGGTTTCTCAGCAATGGCGGTTTTGGCATCACCTATTTGGCGCGCGACAGTCTGGAACGCGACGTGGTTATTAAGGAATGCTTCCCCGGCGCCCTGTGTCATCGCAACGGCGATACGGTCGAACCAATCGATCCTTCCTACAAGGACGACCTGCGCTCGATCATTGACCTGTTTATTTTGGAAGCCCGCAACCATGCGCGGCTGGTGCACCCCAACATTGTCGACGTTCATCAGGTGTTTGAGGACAATGACACAGCCTATATCGCGATGGACTTCATCAAAGGTTGCGACCTGCTGGATTATGTTGAAAACCCCGAGAATGATGCCGGTCCCGATTTCATCGTGCAGGTCACCGAAAAGATGCTGTCGGCCGTGTCCTTCATCCATCAAAGCGGGATGCTGCACCGGGATATCTCGCCCGATAACATTCTGATCAACGAACATGGTGAGCCCGAACTGATTGACTTCGGTGCGGCGCGGGATCAGGCGGCCAATCAATCGGCGGCGCTGTTGACCCTGCGTGTGATCAAGGACGGGTATTCGCCGCATGAATTCTATGTGCGGGGGGCCGAGCAAGGCCCAAGCAGCGACCTCTATGTTCTGGCGGCAACGCTTTACCATGCCATCAGTGGCGAACGCCCCATTGATGGTCAGACGCGGCTGACTGCCTTCAATAACGGGCAGGATGATCCCTATCAGCCTCTGACAGGTCGGTATGATGGATACCCCGATGGGTTCCTTGAGGCGATTGACAAGGCGATGGAGGTGCACGCAACCGATCGTCTGCAAAGCGCGCTGGACTGGCTGCGGATGTTCCGTGGGCCTGGCGTAATGTTCGATACCTTCGCTCACCGTCCCATCTCGGTCATTGTCGGGATGGATCGCAAGGATGAAGAGGCCGAGAAAGCCCGGATCAAAGCAGAAAGCGAAAACGCCGAGGCAGTGGTGACCGCACTGCTGGCAGGCAACCCGGATATCGTTCTGGGTCATGAGGACAAGAAAGAAGAGGAACTGGCCACATTCACCGCGCCTGAGGAACCCCCGGTCGCCGTTGATACCGTGGTCAAAAGCGGCTCGGGTGGTAGTGGAAAACTGATTGCTGCTGCCGTAGTCGTCATCGCGGCCGCAGCCGCAGGTGGGTTTTTCGTGATGTCGGGTCAGGACGCGCCTGCAACTCAGGACGTAGCCCTTGACGAAACTCCTGCCGAGATTGAACCGGTCGAACCACCCGAGCTGGCCGTGCTGCAAGACACGGCCCCTGTTGAGTTGACCGCGACCACCGAACCGCAAGACATCGCGCCAGAGCTGACCTCACCCGAGGTTTACGCTGGCGAACCGACGTCACCCAAGCAGGCGGAAGCAGTGCCAGAACCTGTCGAGCAGACCCTGGCCGAAACGGCTGCCACAGAAGGGCTAGAAGCCCCGGCAGCCGACCTTCCCGCTGAAGATGCGACCGAAACTGTCGCGGAAGACCCGGTTGAGCCTGCAACTCCGGTCACTTTGGCCGAGCAACAGGTGGCGTTTTCCCATTGGGACGTTGAAATTCCGTTTCAGACCTCGAAACGGCGCGCATCGACCGGCAGTGTCATTGCTGTGACTGGTGTTAATCCGGCGCTGGACATGTCCGTGATCGGAGATTGGGTGCAGCGTGGGGCCGCGATCTACACTCTGAATGGCGAACCGATCGAGGCCGACACCAGCTTTGCGGCTCAGGTTCTCAATGATCTCAACGTGGATCCTGACGGCTATACCCGCATCACCGCGCGCTATCGCCCGCTGGGTCAGACCCGCGCGCAGAACGGCCTGTTGGCTCTGCCCACCATGCGCATGGTGGGGCTGGACAACGGCTATGGCTTCACAGTTCGCAACAGTGGCGGTACCGGATGGCAAACCGTGGTCAAAAGCGTTCCCGCCGCAACCGCTGGTAGCCTGCAGGCGGGCGATATCCTGATCTCAGAGGCGCAGACGGGGCTGGCCATCGACGGGCCGGAAAGCCTGGATTCCATGCTGGCTGATCTTGTGTCCGAAGGACAAGCTGAAGCCCAGTTGAACGTTCTACGGAACGGTACCGAAGCAGATGCCACCATGCAGTTGACGCAGGAGTAATCAGACCGGTTCGTTTGTAATCCGCCAGTGTGTGTTTGCTGAGGGTCACGACAGTGGAGTGACCCCGACGGGAACCGGCCCGTCGCGGAAAGTACCAGTGACGTTTGTTTTCCATCATCAGTGCCTCTGCGTGATCTGCGAAGGGGTGAGTAGAAGCCCAGCGGGGCAGTGCCCCGTGCCAAGAAACAAAGGTGTCGTCACCATGTTCAAATATAAAAGCCCTCTCAGCCGGCTTCTCGAAGGTGCCGGCAAACCGAAAGAAGCCGAGGCGGAAGACATCGCTGAAACCAGCGAAGACAAGCCCGAGCCGATTGCAGATTTCAACGCACTGCGCGTGGCGCTTGCTGGAAACAACATGCCAGCGTCGGACAGCTACGATGAGGCTGAGGACCTGATCCCCGAAGCCGAGATGCCGGACTTCTCCGAGGCCGATGCCGAAGACAGCGCTGAAACCGATGATGCGGCAATCCTTGCGGATGTTGTGGACGTCCTTGAGCCGACCGAAGAGCCCGCCGCCGAGGAAGAGATGACCGAAGAAGACCCGATTGTGACGCTGCACGTTGCATCGGACGAAGAGGTTGACGAGGCCGAAGAAGAAGACAGTAACCTGTTTGATACGACGCCGGCCGATCCTGTGATCGAAGTCGTCGCGGAAGATCCTGTGCCCGAGTCGGTGGCCGAGATCGTCGAGGCTGTGGACCCGCAACCTGAACCCTTGCTCGAGGCTCCGGTGGCGCAGATGGCGGAAACACCGTCCGCCGCGCAACCGGCCCAGTCTGATCGTCGTGGTCGTGTCAAAACCACCTTCCTGGGGTTTGAGCGGGCCGACACCCATGTTCAGGACCTGATGGAAACCGCCGAGCCCGTCGCCAAAACCGAGACTGCACAGCAGACCTTCCCGGTCGGTTGGCTGGTTGTAACAGGTGGCCCCGGTCGCGGCGCGTGCATTACTCTGACCGAAGGGCTGATGCAGATTGGTCGCAACGACGATCAGGCGATCCAGCTTGATTTTGGCGACACCGGCATTTCGCGCAGCAACCACGCTGTGATTGCCTATGACCCTGAAGATCGCAAATGCTATCTGGGTCATGGTGGCAAGGCCAATCTGGTACGTCTGAACGGTAAACCCGTTCTCAGCACCGTGGCGCTGGCCAGCGGCGATTTGATCCGCATCAGCGAAACCTCGATCCGGTTTGCAGAATTCTGCGGTGACAATTTCGACTGGCGGGATGCCTGATAGATGCTGGCGACCCCGGCATATGACATTGCGCTGATCCTCGATCAGGGTCGGCGCGACACGCAAGAAGACGCGGTCGCCGCGCGCATGTTCGATGTGGCGAATGCTGGGTATATCGTGGTTGCTGATGGCATGGGCGGGCATGCGGCAGGTGACATCGCATCCGAGCTTGTGATCAAAGCCTGGCGGGGTGCGCTGGACCCTGAACTGGAAACGGGTGCGCCATCGAAGCCCGCCCTGATCGACGCCCTGCCCTTGGCGGCAATGCAGGCAAATGCGCTGATCGCGCAGCATTCCGAAGAACAGGGTGATGGTTTCAACATGGGCTCGACCCTGTTGGGTACTCTTCTGATGGGGTCGGACGTCTATTGGATCTCGATCGGGGACAGCCCTTTGTACCTGTTCCGCGACGGAGCGCTGCGCCAGATCAACGAAGATCATTCGATGGCGCCGATCATCGACGCGCAATGCGCCGAAGGCAAGCTGACACAGGACGAAGCGCAAACGCACCCAGATCGCAACCAACTGACCTCGGTCATCATGGGCGCGGCGATCCCAAAAGTGGATTGTCCCGAACACCCCGTCGCTTTGACTGCGTCGGATGTTCTGATCGCGGGCAGCGATGGGCTGCAATATCTCAGCGATGCTGAGATCGAGGCCATAGTTCAGGCCCAATCGGGTGACTTGGCACAGGATATAGCTGACGCGCTTTGGCAGGCGCTTCGGGACAAAGGCGACCCCGATCAGGACAACGCGTCCATTGCGGTCGTGAAATTGACAAGAAACGAATGAAGGCAAAGCGACAGGACACATGAGACCTCAACTGATCATCTCCAGCCTGGCTCTTGCGGCGGCAACAGGTGCCGCCTCGGCGCAAGAGGCGTGCTCGACCTACGAAATCAAGCGCGGTGACAGCCTGCGCGAGCTGGCCATTCAGGTCTATTCGACCGAAGACTTCAGCATCATCTTTGACGCCAACCGCGATGTGATCGGGAACAATCCCAACATCATTCGCGTGGGCGACGTTCTGACAATGCCCTGTCTGGAAGACGTGGGCCGCGCGCCGGAACCACCTGCGACCGAGGCCGAAGCCATGGCCGCCGAGATGGCGTCTGAACTGGTCAAAGCCGCTGAGGAACGTGCCGCCAAAGCCATAGCTGAGGCCGAAGCCCGCGTGGCCGCCGCTGAGGCCGAGGCCAAACAGGCCAGCGAAGACGCGGTGCTTGAGGCCAAAGCTGCCGCCAAGACAGAAATCGAAGCTGCCCGCGCCGAAGCCGCTGCGCTGATCCGCGACGCCGATACAAGTGGCCGTCCCGAGTTTCAGGATCGTCAGCTGCTGTTGATCACAGGCGGCAATTATGCGCCTTTCACCGATGAGGCCCTGCCCCACCGTGGCCTTTACACCAATCTGGTTGAGACCGCGATGCTGCGCGCCGCGCCCGAGCAAGGGTACAAGATCCAGTTCGTGAATGACTGGTCCTCGCATCTGGACCTGTTGATGCCGACGCTGGCCTTTGACGCAACCTTCCCTTGGTCGCGCCCGAATTGCGAAGAACCCGCCGCCCTGTCTGAAACTGACCGGAACCGGTGCGAGACCTACAACTTCTCGAACCCGTTCTACGAGGTTGTGGATACCTTCTTTGCCCGTGAAGGCTCGGGCTATGAGCAGACCCTGACCTATGCCGATTTCGCGGGTACCACGATCTGCCGCCCCGAAGGCTGGTCACTGTCGCATATGGATGCGGTGGGTCTGTATGAGCCAGCGATTTCGATGCTGCGCCCGGTGTCGCCTGACGACTGCTTCCACGCCTTGATGGACGGTACGGCCGATATCGTCGCGGTCGAAGCGCATCTGGCGGTCGAAGCAATTGCGCGCCTTGGCTATGAACATCGCATTGTAGAAAACCCCAACCTTGCGGCGATCAAGTCGCTTAACATCATGACCCACAGAGATAATCCGGATGGGGAAGCGATCCTTGAGACGCTCAACCAGGGTCTGTCGATCATGCAGCAATCCGGAGAGTGGCGGGACATCGTCTCAACCGCTCTGCGCTATCAAATGGAAAATGGATAAGGCCCCAACTGGCCTGAAAACAACAAAAGTCTGGAGGACGAGACATGTTTAATTTCAATCTGAAGAAGGTGGCATTGTCGGCCACGGCTGTAACTGCCCTCAGCGCTGGCGCGGCGGCGGCTCAGGAAGCGTGTACCAACTACACCGTGCAGGATGGCGACACGATGGCAACCATTGCCATCGCGGCCTATGGCACCTCAAACTATCAGCCGATCTTCAACGCGAACCGCAATGACATCACCAACCCCAACGCGCTGGAGCCCGGTCTGGTTCTGGCCCTGCCCTGTGACGATGGCAGCCTGCCGAACGGCCAGAGCGCGCAGGACATCATCGCCGCCGAAGAGCAGCGCGCCGCCAGTGTCAAACGTTCGAATGTCTACGCTCCGCCGATCAAGATGGTTGCCGGCAATGGCTGGGAACCTTTCACCAGCGAAGGTCTGGGCGGCGGCGGTATCATGACCCGTCTGGCGACCACCAGCCTCCAGCGTGCAGGAAACCAGCGTGAATATTCGGTCAGCTTTGTGGATGATTGGGCATCGCACCTGGATACGCTGCTGCCGCTTGGCGCGTTCGATATCTCGATCGCCTGGACAGTTCCGGATTGCACCAACCGCACCTATGAATGGTCCGAAGAAACCGAAGCACGCTGCTCGCAATTTGTGGCTTCGGTTCCGGTCTATGACGTCGTAGGCGGCTTTTTCACCCTGCCCGAGAGCGAATATGTCGACGCAACTTCCTTCTCGGATTTCGAAGGCGCAACCATCTGCCGGATGGCCGGTTGGAGCATGGTCGTTCTGGAAGAGGTTGGCCTGAACCGCAGCAACACCACCGTGGTTCAACCCAACTCGGCCCGCGAATGCTTGGATGCGGTTCTGACTGGTACCGCCGATGTCGCAGCGTTCGAAGTTGAATTGTTTGCGGCCACGAAGAAAGACATGGGCCTTACGTCGGCTGACATCGTGGAAAACCCCTATGTTTCGACCCTGTCGTCTATGAGTTTCCTGGCGCACCGCACCAACCCGTTCGCACGCGAATACATCGCCATGATGAACAAGGGCCTGAACGAGATGCGCGAAAGTGGCGAATGGTATGCGATCATTTCGGACACGCTGCGCGAGCAGAATGAAAAGCTGAACGCAGCATCGAACTAATAGATTGGGGCTGGTCCCACGATCGGCCCCTTTTTTACGACGCCGCCGCATAGAAGGCGTTGCAGACCAAGAACCTCGATCGGAAAGGCGCAATTCTTTCCTACTCACTCTAATAAAGGGCCGACTTTGGGGGTCGGCCCTTTTTCTATTTTTGATAATGTGCGCGTTCGCTGTGTTTTATGCGTCTATCAACGCATTCAGCGTGGCACTGGGGCGCATAACCTTGGCGGTCTTGGCCGGATCGGTGTGGAAATAGCCACCCAAATCAGCCGCCCCACCCTGAGCCGAGGCAAGCTCGGACAGGATCGCCGCTTCGCCATCGGCCAGCGCTTTGGCCAAAGGCGCGAACTCGGCGGCCAGGTCGGCATCGTCCGATTGCGCCGCCAAAGCCTCGGCCCAGTAGCGCGCAAACCAATAGTGGCTGTCGCGGTTATCGGGCTGACCGACCTTGCGGCTGGGCGAGCGGTTGTTGTCCAGAATGCCTTGCGTCGCGGCCTCGGCTGCCGCGCCCAGAACGCCCGCCTTGGTATTACCTTTGCTGTCGGCCAGGAAGTTCAGCGACTCGCCCAACGCGCAGAATTCACCCATCGAATCCCATCGCAGATGGCTTTCCTCGACCAGCTGCTGCACGTGCTTCGGGGCGGAACCACCCGCGCCGGTTTCGAACAGGCCACCGCCATTCATCAGCTTGACGATGGACAGCATCTTGGCTGAGGTGCCCAGTTCGAGGATCGGGAACAGATCGGTCAGATAGTCGCGCAGCACGTTGCCGGTAATCGCAATCGAATCGTTGCCGGCCGTGATCGTCTCCAGCGATTGACGGGTCGCTTCGCGCGGGGCCAGGATCATGAACTTGTCAGCCACGCCTGCGGCCTCAAGCGCCGGTTTGACGTATTTGATCAACTCAGCGTCATGTGCGCGGTTTGCGTCCAGCCAGAAGATCGCCTCGGACCCGGTCAGGCGCTGACGGTCCATAGCCAGCTGAATCCAGTTCTCGATTGGGGCTTTCTTTACGGTGCAAGAACGCCAGATGTCACCCTTTTCGACGTCGTGCGAATGTAGCACGTCACCATTGGCCAGAACGATGCGAATGGTGCCGTCGGCGGGTGCCTGGAACGTCGTCGGGTGGCTGCCGTATTCTTCGGCCTTTTGCGCCATCAGGCCCACATTGGCGACCGCGCCGGCGGTGGCCGGGTTCAGCGCGCCATTGTCTTTGAAGAAGTTAATCGCTTCGTCATAGACGGACGCATAGCAACGGTCGGGGATCACGCAGTTGGTGTCACCCTTGGCGCCTGCCTCATCCCAGCCTTTGCCACCCGCGCGGATCACGGCGGGCATCGAGGCGTCGATGATCACGTCCGAGGGCACGTGCAGGTTGGTGATGCCTTTATCGCTGTCGACCATATACATGGACGGGCGGTCGCCCTTTATCGCGTCGATGGCGGCCATGATATCGGCATTGCCCTGGACACGCTCCAACAGGTCGCCAAGGCCCGAGTTCGGGTTCACTCCCAGCGCATCCAGTTCCGCACCGAATTTGTCAAACACCGGGGCCAGCCACGCTTTGACTGCATAGCCAAAAATGATTGGGTCCGAGACCTTCATCATGGTGGCTTTCATGTGCAGCGAGAACATGGTGCCGTCTGCTTTGGTGTCCTCGATGGCCTCGGCCAGAAACGCGGACAGAGCTTTGACCGACATGAATGTTGCATCTGCCACAGTGCCCTCAGCCAGCGGCCAGCCGTCTTTCAGAACGGTGGTGCTGCCATCTTTGCCGACGAATTCAATCTTTGCGTCGCCTGCTTGGTCTGCGGAGATGGTGGCCGATTTCTCATTTGCGTAGAAATCGTTGCCGGGCATGGACGACACTTTGGTTTTGCTGTCCGAGACCCATTCGCCCATCGAATGCGGGTTCTTCTGGGCGTAGTTCTTCACGGCCTTTGCCGCGCGACGGTCGCTGTTGCCTTCGCGCAGAACCGGGTTCACGGCCGAGCCCTTGATGGCGTCATAGCGCGCGCGAATAGCCTTTTCTTCGTCACTCGAGGGTTCTTCGGGATAGTTCGGAATGTTGTAACCCTGCGATTGCAGCTCGTCGACGGCGGCCACCAATTGCGGGACCGAGGCCGAGATGTTGGGCAGCTTGATCACATTCGCTTCGGGTGTTTTCACAAGTTCACCCAGGGCGGCCAGATCATCGGTGATGCGCTGCGCGTCGGTCAGGTTTTCGGGGAAGGTCGCCAGAATACGTCCGGCCAGCGAAATATCCTTGGTCCCAACGCTTACGCCTGCGGCGGATGCGAACTTGCGGATGATGGGCAGGAACGAGGCGCTGGCCAGCTCGGGCGCTTCGTCTACAATGGTATACAATATGTCGAAGTCTGATTTATCTGCCATATTCTTTTACCTTTTTTAAAGCCTTTCGGGGCGTGCGTTCCAAGAGTTGGCCACTTTCGAGTGGCATAGGCGGGGCACGGCTATCCTGGTGCCCCAACGGTGACTCTGATTTGACAGGGCCTCCCTTAAATCACGTTTGGCTTGGGATCAATCACATCTGACCGCGCATTTTGACACGGTTTGCGGAAAATCGCGTCAATCACCCCGTCGCGCTCAATTTTCAGACGCCCCAGGTGTCGCTCAGCTTGTAGCCGCCCGGCCAGGGATCGCTGGGGTCCAGTATGTGTTGATGCGTGCCGGTGATCCAGCCGCGACCGCTGATTTCGGGGATGATGGCGGGGTGTGACCCGACTGTTGCGGTGTCCAGAATTTTGCCGGTAAAGCGCGAGCCGATGATCGAGACGGCCTCGAAAGTCTGCCCAACGGCCAGTTCACCCTTGGCGGCCATCAGGGCCATGCGCGCCGATACAGCAGTTCCTGTGGGCGAGCGGTCGATCTTGCCCGGTTGAATAGCGACGGCGGATTTGCCCCGCAGCCCGGTTTCTGTCTTCTCAACCGGGCCACAGAATGCGCAAAACGAGATATGGGTCCAGTCGGGGTTTTCGGGGTGCCGGAAACCGAGTTGTTCATTCGCAGCATTGGTGATTGCAACGCCAACACGCGCCAGTTCACGTGCCTCAGATTCTACGATGTCAAAGCCAAGCTGCGTCGCGTCGACCACGACGAAACTATCGCCGCCATAGGCGGTGTCCACTGTCAGGTGCCCGAGCCCCGGGACCTCCAACGATGCCGCAATCCGGTCGGCGAAGCTGTGTAGGTTCTGCACATAGATGCGCTCGGCCGTGCCATTGCGACAGTCGGCCCGCACGCGGACCAGCCCGCCGGGGGCCTCGAGCGTCAGATGCGTGACGGGTTCCTGCATAGGGATCATCCCGCTATCCAGCAGCACGGTCGCTACGCAGATGGAATTCGACCCGGACATAGGCGGGGTGTCTTCAGGCTCCATGATGATAAACGCTGCATCCGCCTCGGGGTGTTTGGGCGGGACCAGCAGGTTCACATGCCGAAACACGCCGCCGCGCGGCTCATTGAGCACGAAGTTGCGCAGTGTCTGGTCCCGCGCGATGAAAGAGCGTTGATCCCAGAGCGTTTCACCGGGCGGAGGCAAAACGCCCCCGACGATGACATCGCCCACCTCGCCTTCTGCGTGGGCGGAGATGATGTGGATGGTTTTCACGCTGCGCATCTGACCTCCCTAGAACCGAGTGGCGGAATAGGGGTTCATCGAGATGGGCGGCTGTGTCCCGTCCAGCAACGCACCAACCAATTCGGCGGTGCCTGCGGATTGCGTCAGCCCCAGATGGCCATGTCCGAACGAATAGATCACATCGGGCGCGTTGGGGGACGGCCCGATGACCGGGATACTATCTGGCAGCGATGGTCGAAAGCCCATCCACTGTGTGCCCCCTTGCGTGTTCAGTCCAGGCATGAACTGCGCGGCCTTGTTCAGCAGAGTCTCGGCGCGTTTGAAATTGGGTGGCAGGGAGAGCCCTCCCAATTCGACCGCACCACCGATGCGCACGCCGCCGTTGATCCGACTGGCTACAAAGCCGTGGCCGGAAAACGTCAGATGCATCCGCAGATCGAAGGCGCCCGGCGGCAGGGTCGTATTGTAGCCGCGCTCGGTCTCAAGGGGGATGTGATCGCCCAGCGTTTGTGCCAGATGGTGCGACCACGCGCCCGCCGCGACGACGACCTTTGCCGCATCCAACGTTCCATCCTCAAGGGTGATGCGTGTCCCATGTTCCAGCGGGGTCAGGGCCCGGACGCCGCGCGTCTCGATCCGCCCTTGCCGGTCGCTGAATGCTTTGGCCAGATGTTGGACCCACGTCTTTGGATCGATTGTATTCATCCAGTTCGGCGTAAACCCTGCATGGGTGAAGCGGGGGCTGAGGCCCGGTTGTTTCTCGGCTATCGCTTCGCGCGTTTCAAGCAGTTCGAATTCAATCCCATGCGCGCGCCGCTGGTCCCAAGCGGGCAAACTGATGCGGAACTCAGCTTCGGATTCGTAAAGTTGCATCTGTCCATCGCGCTGCATCATCGTCTCGCCCTCGACGGCCGGTATCAAACGCTCTAACGCAGAGCTTGAGACCTGCATCAGTCGGGCCTGCGCGTCCAGCAGATCCGCATGGCGCGAAGGCCGACTTGCCCGCCAAAAGCGGTACATCCACGGTGCGATCTTCGGCGCGTATGAGGGCGGGATAGACAAAGGACCCAGCGGGTCCAGCAGCCATTTTGGCGCTTTGCGCATGATACCGGGCGTAGCCAGAGGCTCGACCTCGGGGAAAGCAAATGCCCCTGCATTCCCCGCCGAGGTTTGAGAGGCGACCCCGTCCCTGTCCAGCACCAGAACCGAATGCCCTCGGCGCTGCAGTTCCAGCGCGGTCGTGATGCCAATTACCCCAGCCCCGATGATGACGACCTGCTCGCTCAAACTTGTATCCCTGTTCTGAACGGGTCAGATTCCGGGAAGATCAGCGTGGTTTCCGCCATGACATAAGCCTGCCCGGTGATGGAGGGGATCACGCCGCCATCCAGGCCGGGCTGATAAGACAGGCGATAGGTGCTGCCGATAACGCTCTGCTGCGTGATCTCATCGCCGGGGGCCAGCGCGCCATCGGCGGCCAAACAGGCCAACCGGGCCGAACAGCCGGTGCCGCAGGGCGAGCGGTCATAGTTATCGTCCGGGCACAGCACAAAATTGCGGCTGTGAATGGCTGGATCATCCGACGCGCCCTGAAAGATCACATGGTCTATCGGCTCACCCTGTTCGCCGCCTATCCCCTGCGCAATCGAGGCCTCGCGAATAGCGACCGTCATATCGGTGAGTTTGCGAATATTGGCAGATTCAACGGCAATCGGGCTGGGATCTACTATAAAGAACCAGTTTCCGCCATATGCAACATCGCCGGTCACCTGGCCATGACCCGGCACGTCCAGTGTCACGTCGCGATGCACCCGGCGGCTTTCGATATTCTGGACGGTCACTGTGTTTGCGTCGTGCAAAGTGACCGTCACCACACCAGCGGGGGTTTCGATGCGATGTTCCCCGATGCCGATACGTCCCAGATGCGCCAGCGTCACCGCCAGCCCGATGGTGCCGTGGCCACACATACCCAGCACTGCGTCAACGTCGAAATAGATTACGCCGGTTACGCATGTTGCGTCGACCGGTTCAACCAGCAACGCCCCGACCATGGCGGGTTGACCGCGTGGCTCCAGCATGATCGAGCGGTAGAATTCTTCGTGATCGGTTGCCAGCCTGCGGGCGCGGTCGGCCAGCAACCCAGTACCCAGATCGGGTGCACCATCCAGAATAACCCGCGTGGGCTCGCCTCCGGTATGGCTGTCGATCACATGCATTCAGCGATCACTCTGCCCTGTTTCGACCAATTGGCGAACCACGCGCCGAACAAGGCATATTGCTGTTCGCAATAGTTACGCTGCGCGTCAGTCAGCTCGTCCGTTTCGTTGAAGTGCAACCGGTATTCCTCGTCCCCGTTCAGCACCAGAAGATGCTTGTAGTAAAGCACCAGATCCGGCCCTTCGTCAAAGCTGGACAGAACGTGAATCGCCTCGGTTAGTTCCTGCGCGCGCTGGCGGGCTTCGGCATCACCTTTGGCTGCCCTCTTGGACAGTTCGGCCAGCAACAGCGCCTCGCGCGGCAATGCGGTGCCGATGCCCGTAATCGAGCCGGTTGCGCCGCAATTCACGAACCCATGATAAACCTCGGTATCGACGCCAACCATCAGCGTGACCTGATCGTCCTGGCTGGTGATATTTTCCGCTGCATAGCGCAGGTCTTCTTTGCCGCCGAACTCTTTGAAGCCGATCAGGTTGGGATGCTCGGCTCGCAGTGCAAAAAACAAATCGGCCCGCGTGGCGAACCCGTAGTAGGGGCTGTTATAGATGATCGCAGGCACATCCGGTGCTGCGGTCAGGATTGCCTTGAAGTGGTTCTTCTGCGCGGTCGGCGAGCTGCCACGCGACAGAACACGTGGGATCACCATCAACCCAACGGCACCCACCTTTTGCGCATGCGCCGCATGCGCCACAGCGGATTTGGTATTGATCGCCCCGGTGCCCACGACAACGGGCAGCCCCGCGGCCACCAGACGTTCAACCCCTTCCATACGCTGGGCATCGGTCAGCAAAGGCCAATCCCCCATCGACCCGCAATAGACAACCGCAGACATGCCTGCGTCGATCATCTGTCGCCCCTTGCGCACCAACGCGTCGAAATCTGGTTGACGGTCCGCTGTGCAGGGGGTCATGAGCGCTGGCATTGTGCCGGTGAAAACATTGGTCGTCATACGGCGATCCTTCGACAAATCTGAGGTTGCGGCGCAGGAGATGCGCCGTTTCAACCGCGATATCGGATATTGGATACAAAATCCACAACAAAATTGCGCTTCAAAAGGCGCCGTGTCTCGTGGCCAACGCCCTTCTGCGATGGACTGGTCTGCGTTTACCGCAACCGTTCACCCGTTTCGGCGTCGAACATCATTGCACGGTCGGGCGAGAAGGTGACGCCAATACGTGCGCCTTGCTTGCTGCGTTCATCGTCCCGCTCTTCCACGATCAGCTTGTCGCCATTCGCGGTCAGCAGATGCGAGTAACTGACACCCCCCAAAGCTTCGGTCAGGTCCACGGTGCAACTGTCGCCAGAACGGTCCACCTGAAGGTGTTCGGGGCGAACGCCCAGCGTCACTTTCGTTGCGTTAGCAGGAACCGAAGACGTCACCGGCACTGGCTGGCTGAACGCGGGATGCGTCACATGGCCATCTGTCACGTCGCACTCCAAAAAGTTCATCGCAGGCGAACCGATGAAGCCCGCGACGAACCGGTTGTCCGGGTCGCGATAGAGGTCCATCGGCGCGCCCACTTGTTCGATCCGGCCATCGCGCAGAACCACGATCTTGTCCGCCATGGTCATCGCTTCGACCTGATCATGGGTCACATAGATCATGGTCGCGCCGATTTCATTGTGCAGGCGCGCGATCTCGACCCGCATTTCGACGCGCAACTCGGCATCCAAGTTGGACAGAGGCTCATCGAACAGAAACACCTCGGGGCCGCGCACGATGGCTCGACCGATAGCAACACGTTGCCGCTGGCCACCGGACAAAGCTTTGGGCTTGCGCTTCAGATACTGATCGAGTTTCAGAATGCTCGACGCTTCTTGTACCTTCTTGTCGATTTCGGTCTTGGCGACGCCGTTCATACGAAGACCAAAACCCATATTCTCGGCCACTGTCATATGCGGGTAGAGCGCGTAGGTCTGGAACACCATTGCAACCCCCCGTTTGGCCGGGTCCAAATGGGTCACATCGCGCGACCCGATCCGGATCTCACCCTCTGTCGTTTCCTCAAGCCCCGCGATCATCCGAAGCAAAGTGGATTTGCCGCACCCAGATGGACCCACAAAGACGCAAAACTCGCCATCCTCGATCTGTAAATCGATTCCGTGAATAACCTGCGTCTCACCATATCGCTTGATCGCACTGTTCAGAGTGACGCCTGTCATGTCGCTTGCATCCTGTCCTTAGATCCGTTTGGACGGCTTTCGGGAAACCGCCACGCTTGCGCTTCAATTCCAATTTGATCAGCCACGCGGCGTACACGAGGCACCCATGCCTGCAACTGATCAAAGCTCATTCGTTCCGTCGATCCGGTGATCGAAATCGCACCCAAAATCCGCCCCCCTTCGGTCAGGACGGGACAGGCTACGCAGATAATGCCCGGTTCGTGTTCTTCATCATCCACGGCGTATCCCCGCGCACGGATGACATCGAGATCCGCCCGCAAGAGTTGTTCCGACGCCAAGGTCTTGTCGGTAAACCGATGAAAGCTTTGCTGCGACAGAGCTTTATCCAGCGCGTCAGCGTCCAGATATGCCATCATGGCCTTTCCCACGCCTGTGCAATAAGCGGGGCCAACTTTACCCGCTTGCGAATACATTTCTACCGGTTGGGTTGCGTTGCGCTTGTCGACATACAGAACCTGACCTGAATCCAGTTGGGCAAGGTGTACAGTCTCGCCCGTTTCGCGGCTGAGCGCGTCCAGAAAAGGTCGTGCAATCGGGGCAAGCGAACTTTGGGTCCACGCCGCATGCGCCAAACGGACAAGGCGCAGCCCGGGCGCGTATGTCTGCCGGTCCGGGTCATAAGACAGCATGCCCTGGTTTGTCAGGCTTTGAAGAAAGCGATACAGGGTCGCCTTTGGAAAATCGCTGCTTTCCAAAAGTTCCGCGAATCGGACCGGGCGGGCAAACGCTGCCACCTGTTCCAATACGTCGCACGCTTTTCCTATAGTACCGTCGCCAGCCACGAGCGCCTTCCATCCTCCCATTGATCCACCGTCTTCGTCACGAGGGTCTTGACAAGATTAACCGATTCGATGTGTAGTTTTCAATATGTAAAACAAGGTTTCATTATTTGGAACCAAAATAACCAAAAAAAATGGAATCTAAGGGAGGACACCATGAATTCCATCTTCAAGCGCACTGCGGCAGCTTTGGCGGCGAGTGTGGCACTTGCAGCGCCTGTAGCAGCTGAACTGACCGGCGAGCTGCGCATTTTCCTGGACACATCGAACCCGGCGCCTCGCGCAACGATGGAAGCGATGATCGACCGGTTTGCGGCGCAACACCCTGGTCTGGAGATCGAGACCACTGTGATCGACCGTGAAGCCTACAAGACTCAGATACGCAACTTTCTGACTGCTGATACTCCGGATGTTGCCACCTGGTATGCTGCCAACCGGATGAAGCCCTATGTCGAGGCTGGCCTGTTCGAAGACGTGTCGGACCTTTGGGCCGAAGCCGAGATTGGCGACAATCTGGCCTCGACCAAAGGCGCGATGACCATCGACGGAAAGCAATGGGGCGTGCCCTATACCTATTACCAGTGGGGTGTTTACTATCGCAAAGACATCTTCGATGAGCTGGGTCTGACCGAGCCGACCACATGGGAAGAAGAGCTGGCCAACTGTCAGAAGATCGTCGATTCCGGCCGCGCCTGCTATACGATCGGCACCAAATTCTTGTGGACCGCAGGCGGCTGGTTTGACTATCTGAACATGCGTACCAACGGCTTCGACTTCCACCAGCAGTTGGCCAATGGCGAAGTGAGCTGGGAAGACGACCGCGTCAAGCAGACCTTCGCCAATTGGAAACAGCTGATCGACATGGGCGCGTTCATCGACAACCACCAGACCTATAGCTGGCAAGAAGCCCTGCCCTTCATGGTCAATGGCGAAGCTGCAGCCTATCTGATGGGCAACTTCGCCGTGGCCCCGCTGCGCGAAGCCGGTCTGAGCGACGATCAACTGGATTTCTATCAGTTTGTGTCGATCAACCCCGATGTCGAACTTGCCGAGGACGCGCCAACGGATACGTTCCACATCCCGTCGAACGCCTCGAACAAGGAAGCTGCGCGTGAATTCCTGCGCTTTGTTGTCTCGCCTGACGAACAGACCGAAATCAACAACGGAAAAAACCTGGGCCAGCTTCCTGTTAACGCCAAATCGGCCGTGGATGACGACAAATTCCTGAACCAGGGCTTCGAGATGCTGTCGTCCAACAGCCCCGGCGGTGTCGCCCAGTTCTGGGACCGCGACGCACCGGCAGAAATGGCCAAAGTGTCGATGGAAGGCTTCCAGGAATTCATGGTCAAGCCTGACAATGCCGACCGCATCCTGGCCAAGCTGGAACGCGCGCGTCAGCGCATCTACGACAACTGAACCGGTCAGACCGGGCCTCTGGCCCGGTTTGTACCAAGACCTGCGCAAGGCGGGTAAAGCCCGCCTTGCTCCTTTGATCCAATCCGAGTGTCCCCATGACCATTGCCGCCGAAGCTCCTGAACAGGAAAGCTGGTTTCACCGCAACCAGCAGCGCATCGCCCCGTGGCTGTTCCTTGCCCCTGGCCTGCTGTTCTTCATGGTCTACGTCATCATTCCAGTTTTTCAGTCCTTTAACCTCTCTCTTTATGAGTGGGATGGGCTGGGTGCTGCGGAATATGTAGGCTTTCGCAACTATGAGGACCTCTATTGGGAGTGGGTCGACCGTGATGCCTTTTTCATCTCACTCAAGAATAACCTGATCTGGCTTATACTGTATCTGGCCGCGATCCCTGCAGGACTTTTCATCGCGCTGTTCCTGAACCAGACCGTTTGGGGTATTCGCCTCTACAAGTCGCTGTTTTTCTTTCCGTTCGTGATCTCACAGGTTGTTGTGGGCCTTGTTTTCACATGGTTTTACGACCCGACCTTTGGATTGCTGAACGAATTCCTCGCCTTCTTCGGTCTTGGCCCGCTCAACGTGCTGGGCGACGAGCGCTTTGTGACCTATGGCATCATCGTTGCCGGTCTCTGGCCGCAAACCGCTTATTGTATGATCCTGTATCTGACAGGTTTGAACGCCGTGGACCCGGAACAGATTGAAGCCGGCCGCTTGGATGGCGCAAAGGGTTGGCGGATGCTGTGGCACATCATCCTGCCGCAACTGCGCCCTGCCACATTCATTGCTTTCGTCGTTACAATCATCGGCGCCTTGCGCAGCTTTGACTTGATTTCGATAATGACCCAGGGCGGTCCTTTCGGTTCGTCTCGCGTGCTGGCCTACTACATGTTCGAAGTTGCCCTGTCCGAATATGGATTCCGCATGGGTTACGGTGCCGCCATTGCGGTTATCCTGTTCCTCATCATGCTGTGCTTCATCGCCTACTTCCTGTGGTCGATGTACCGCGAAGAAAGGGGACACTGAGATGTTTCCCAAACCTATCGAAAAACAGCCCCGCGCGGCGCGGATCACCTATCAGGCCATGCTACCCGTTGCCCTACTGCTGTGGTTGGGACCATTGCTGGCGGTGGCGCTGTTCTCGGTCAAACCCGCGGCGGATTTCACCAACGCCAACTACTGGGGTATGCCGTCCAGTTTTGAAGGAGCATTCAACTATGGGCAGGTGTTCTTCAACTCGGACATGCCGCGATATCTGTTGAACTCGTTCCTAATCACCATTCCTACTGTGATTGGTGCCGTTGCGCTCAGCTGCATGACTGGATTTGCCCTTGGTATCTACAAGTTCAGGTCGAACCTATGGATTTTCTTCCTCTTCGTGGCCGGCAACTTCGTGCCTTTCCAAATCCTGATGGTGCCGGTGCGCGATCTCACGCTGGAATTGGGCCTCTACAACACCAAAACCGGGCTGGTGTTGTTTCACATTGCCTTCCAGACTGGGTTCTGCACCCTCTTCATGCGCAACTTCATCCGGGCGCTTCCGTTTGAGCTGATCGAGGCCGCGCGGGTAGAAGGTATTAGCGAGGTGCGTATCTTTTGGTACGTCGTTCTGCCGCTGATGAAGCCGGCCATCGCTGCGTTGAGCGTGCTGATCTTTACCTTCATCTGGAACGACTATTTCTGGGCGGTGGTGTTGACCCAAGGGGCTGAAAGCCAGCCTGTTACCGCCGGGATCACCAGCTTTAACGCCCAATTCCGCGCCGCTTATCAACTGATGAGCGCTGGTTCCATCGTCGCGGCGCTACCGCCCGTGGCGATGTTCTTCCTGATGCAGAAACACTTCATCGCGGGTCTGACCCTCGGTGCCGTAAAATAACGTCAAACCAAAGGTTTGCAAAATGACAAAGATTGCCTTCGTCGGAGCGGGCTCCACGATCTTCATGCAGAATATCGTCGGCGATGCCCTGCTGACCCCTGCACTTGCAGACAGCCATTTTGCGTTGATGGATATCGACGCGAACCGCTTGGCAGAAAGTGAAACCGTTGCCCGCGCCATGATCCGCTCGGTCGGGACCGGCGCAACCGTCACGACCCATTCAGACCGCCGCGCGGCGCTTGAGGGGGCGGATTTCGTGGTAACAGCGTTTCAGGTGGGGGGCTACAAACCCTGCACGGTCACGGATTTCGATATTCCCAAGCAATACGGGCTGCGCCAGACCATCGCCGATACATTGGGCGTCGGCGGCATCATGCGGGGCCTGCGCACGGTTCCGGTTCTTTGGGATATCGCGCATGAAATGCTGCAGCTTTGTCCAAATGCAACGATGTTGCAATACGTCAACCCCATGGCGATCAACACCTGGGCTCTGGCCGAACGTTTCCCGACGCTCAAACATGTCGGGCTGTGTCACTCGGTCCAGAACACCGTCGAAGAACTGGCCCATGATCTGGACCTTCCAAAAAGCGATATTCGCTACAAAGTAGCGGGCGTAAACCACGTCGCCTTTTTCCTGCGGTTGGAGCATGAAGGACACGATCTTTATCCCGCGCTGCGTCAGGGCTATGCCGGTGGGCGGTTCCCGAAGCCGCCTTTGTTGATGCCCCGCTGTCCCAACAAAGTGCGGTACGAGGTGATGGACCACCTTGGCTATTTTTGCACCGAGAGTTCCGAGCATCTGGCCGAGTATGTTCCATGGTTCATCAAGGACGGTCGTGAGGACCTGATCGAGCAGTTTTCGATTCCGCTGGATGAATATCCCACCCGCTGCGAGGAACAAATCGTCAGTTGGAAAGAACAGGCAAAGACCCTGACGGATGGGCGCGACATCGCAGTGACGCGCAGCCACGAATTTGCGGCCGATTTGATGAATGCTATCGTAACCGACACGCCTTATGTGGCTTATGGCAACTTGCCCAACACCGGCCAAATCCCGCAATTACCTTTGGGCGCGGCGGTTGAAACGCCCTGTCTGGTGGATAGTAACGGGGTACAGCCCTCGGTCGTGACAGATATCCCTCCGCAACTGATCGCGCTGATGCGCAGCCAGATCAATGTGCAGGAGTTGACCGTGCGTGCGCTTGTCGACCAAAACCCTGAATATATCTATCACGCCGCGATGATGGACCCGCATACAGCTGCGGAACTGGACTTGCGGCAAATTCGCAATCTGGTCACCGATCTCCTGACCGCGCATTCCGAATGGCTGCCCGATTGGTGTCAGCCTGCCAGGGCCGCGTGAGAGGCCCGACAAATTATTTTTCCAAACGGGCCAAACTACGCGCCCCGTAAGCAGAAAGAGCCGCTGATGAGCCAACCCGCCACATTCCACGACCTAAACGGTGCCTCGGTTTATATCACCGGTGGAGGCTCAGGCGTTGGCGCTGCGCTAACCGACGGGTTCATGGCGCAGGGGGCTAATGTCGCGTTCATCGGCCGGTCTGATGCCAGTGCTTTTGTAGAAGAGATGCGCGAAAAACACGGTCGTGCGCCGCTGTTCCTGCAAGGGGATATGACGGATACCGAACTGCTACGCGCCACGATGACCAAAGCGGCCGAGGCGCACGGACCGCTCAACGTGTTGGTCAACAACGCAGCCAATGACAAGCGCCACTCACTCGAAGAAACAACGCCCGAATTCTGGGATTGGATGATCGAGGTGAACCTCAAGGCGTATTTCTTTGCCTCACAGGAAGCCGCACGTCAGATGACTGAAGGCGGCGCGATCATCAATTTCAGTTCGATCAGTTACATGATGGGCAATGCCGGCTATCCGGTCTACACCACTTCGAATGCAGGGATAACCGGCATGACCCGCTCATTAGCACGTGAACTTGGCCCCAGGAATATCCGTGTCAACGCGCTGGCCCCCGGCTGGGTGCTGACGCAGAAACAACTGGACATGTGGGCCACGCCCGAAGATCTGGCCTCGCATCTGGACCGGCAATGCCTGAAAGAACATCTGACCCCAGAAGACATGATTGCGCCTACGCTTTTTCTGGCCTCGCAGGCCAGCCGAGCGATGACTGGTCAGTGCATGGCGGTCGATGGCGGTGTCGTGGTGACGGGATGAGACCATGAGTATCGAATGGATCGCAGCAGATTGGGGAACATCTCATTTACGAGTTTGGGCGATGCAGGGCAGCCATGTTCTGGATCAGGCGGACTCGGACAAGGGTATGGGAAGTCTGACCCGGGGCGCGTTTCAGGATGCATTGCTGGAATTGATCGAGGATTGGCTTGGTGCCGAGCCGGTCGATGTCATCGCCTGTGGTATGGTAGGCGCGCGTCAGGGCTGGGTCGAGGCCCCTTACTCTGCTGTGCCTTCAGCGCCAGTGCCACGCGCTCCGATCAGGGTGCCGGGCACGGACCCGCGCTTCCGCGCTTTTGTGGTGCCCGGTTTGAAACAGGCCAACCCGCCAGACGTCATGCGGGGTGAGGAAACTCAGATCGCAGGCTATCTGGCAGGATACAAGAATTGGGACGGCGTGATCTGCTTGCCGGGGACCCATACTAAGTGGGTGCAAGTCAGCGCGGGCGAAGTGGTCAGCTTTCGCACCTTCATGACCGGTGAGATGTTCAGCCTTCTCAGCGGGCATTCGGTGCTGCGTCACTCGGTCGGAGAAGGATGGGACGATGCGGCTTTTGCCGAAGCCGCGGCAGATGCTTTGTCCAAACCTGAACAGATGGCGGCGCGCCTGTTTGGACTGCGCGCAGCTGATTTGCTGAATGGGCAGGATGCTTCTGTTGCCCGCGCCCGTCTGTCAGGATTTCTAATCGGGGCAGAACTGGCTGCCACGCGACCTTATTGGCTGGGTCAGCAGATCGCGATCATCGGGGCTGAGGGGCTGTCGGATGTCTATGGTCACGCCCTGAAACAGCAAGGCGCTTTTTTTGAAATCGCCGATAGTACGAACACCACTCTGGCGGGTCTGCATAAGGCCCGAAACCTGACGAGGCAGACCGCATGAGCCGTCCCATTATTGCAATCCTCAGAGGTCTTCACCCGACCGAAGCGGCCGATGTTGGCCAGGCTCTGATTGATGCCGGTATCGACCAAATCGAAGTGCCGCTGAACTCGCCCGAGCCGCTGAAAAGCATCGGCATACTGGCCGAAAAATTTGGTGACACGGCGTTGATTGGTGCGGGCACGGTGTTGACCGTGGAACAAGTGGATGCCGTGGCCAAGGTTGGCGGCAAGCTGATCGTTTCGCCCAATTGCGACACGGATGTCATCCAGCGCACGGTCGCGCTGAACATGCAAAGCTGGCCCGGCGTCTACACCCCAACCGAGGCGTTTGCCGCCCTCAAGGCAGGCGCAACGGGGCTCAAGTTGTTTCCCGGTGTGATAGCGGGACCGACCGGATTGGCCGCTATGCGCCCAGTATTGCCGGAAGGGGCAAAGGTCTACGCCGTTGGTGGTGCTGGGCCCGATAATTTCGATGTGTGGATCAATGCGGGGGCGGACGGTTTCGGCATTGGATCGGCCCTTTTCAAGCCCGGCTTTTCAGTAGCCGAGATCTCGGAACGTGCACGCGGAATCGTCGCAGCCTACAACGAGGCCGCCGGATGAGCACCGTCTTTGACGACCGCCCTTGCGCATTGGGCGAGGGGCCGCTGTGGCATCCCCAACGGAAGCAGCTTTTCTGGTTCGACATTCTTGGCAAACGTTTGATGACGCAGGTCGATAGCGCGCCCGTTGAATGGCAGTTCGACGAACATGTCTCGGCCGCCGGGTGGGTCGACACTGAGACGCTGCTGATCGCGTCCGAAACCGGGTTGTGGCACTTCAATCTTGAAAGCCGCAAAAAGGCGCTGATCACTGCGCTTGAGGCAGAAAACTCTGTCACACGCTCGAATGATGGCCGGGCTGATCCGTGGGGCGGGTTCTGGATCGGAACGATGGGGAAAAATGCTGAGCGTGGAGCAGGCGCGATTTATCGGTTTTGGCGCGGGGAACTGCGCCGTTTGGTGCCTGACGTCACGATCTCGAACGCGATCTGTTTCGCGCCCGACCGATCCTGCGCCTATTTCACCGATACGGCGACCAAGCAGGTGATGCGCTGGACGCTGAACCCGTCGGATGGCTGGCCCGAGGGCGACAGCTCCGTTTTTCTTGATTTACGCGCAGATGATCTGAACCCAGATGGTGCAGTGGTAGATGCCCAAGGCAACATTTGGATTGCCCAATGGGGTGCAAATCGCGTTGCAGCCCATGCGCCGGACGGTCAGTTCCTGCAGTCGGTGGAATTCGATGCGGCACATACCTCATGTCCCTGCTTTGGAGGGGCTGATCTGACAACCTTGTTCTGTACTTCGGCCCGGCAGGGGCTGGATGCGGATATCCTTGCAAAACAGCCTTCAAACGGCATGACCTTTGCGGCACACAGCGCGGGAAAAGGTCAGCCAGAATACAGAGTTATCCTATGAAACCGGAACTTGGCGTCTGCTATTATCCTGAACATTGGCCAGAAGTGATATGGGCCGAAGATGCCGCACGCATGGTCGAAAACGGCCTGTCCTGGGTGCGCATCGGCGAATTCGCTTGGAGCCGGATGGAACCAACTCCGGGTGATCTGCAATTCGACTGGCTTGACCGGGCCATCGACACTTTGGGCGCGGCGGGTTTGAAAGTGGTTCTGGGGACACCAACCGCCACGCCACCGCGCTGGATGCTTGAGAAATACCCGGACATGCTGGCAGTTGACGCGGACGGGAACCCACGCAAATTCGGATCGCGGCGGCATTACTGCTTTAGCCATCAGGGTTATATTGAGGAATGCGCTCGGATCACGCAGATCATGGGTGAGCGATATGGCCGGAATCCCCACATCGCCGCGTGGCAGATCGACAATGAATATGGCTGCCACGATACCACCATCAGCTATAGCCCGGTCGCCCTTGCCGCGTTTCAGAATTGGCTTGAGGGTCAATACGGCTCGATCGATGCATTGAATACAGCTTGGGGGAATGTGTTCTGGTCGATGGAATATGATGGTTTCGACCAGATTGACCTGCCCAACCTGACTGTGACTGAACCCAACCCCGCCCATGTTCTGGCTTTCCGCCGGTTCAGCTCGGATCAGGTGGTGGTGTTCAACAAGGCGCAAGTGGATGTGCTGCGCAAGCTGACCGACGCGCCGCTGCTGCACAACTACATGGGCCGGGTATTGGAATTCGACCATTTCAAGGTGGGCGATGACCTGGATATCGCCACGTGGGACAGCTATCCGATTGGCTTCTTGTCTGACCGGCTTGAGGTGGACGAGGCGCATAAAGCCGCCTTTTTGCAACAGGGTGATCCCGACATGCAGGCGTTCCACCACGACCTATACCGCGCCGTGGGGCGGGGCCGCTGGTGGGTGATGGAGCAGCAGCCTGGCCCGGTGAATTGGGCGCCCTACAACCCGGCACCGTTGCCGGGTATGGTCCGGCTCTGGTCGCTTGAGGCTGTCGCCCACGGGGCCGAGGTGGTCAGCTATTTCCGCTGGCGACAAGCTCCCTTCGCGCAAGAGCAGATGCATGCAGGATTACTGACACCAGACAATCGCCCTGCCCCAGCCTTGGCCGAGGCGCGAGAAACAGCGGATACCCTTGCCCAAATCGGTTCTGTTACACAGCGCAAGGCGGATGTAGCCATTCTGTTCGACTACGCCTCAGACTGGGCGTGGGCGACCCAACCTCAGGGGGCAGGGTTTGATTATTTCCGGCTGGTCTTCTCGACCTACCGCGCGTTGCGAAGGGCGGGCTTGTCGGTGGACTTCCTGTCGACCGACAGCATTCCGGCGGATGGCTACAAAATCATACTGGCACCTGGTCTGGCCACGATCGATAAGGACTTGGAGCGGAGTATTTCAAACGGCTGTGATCTGGCCATTCTGGGACCGCGCAGCGGGGCGATTACCCGCGATTTTCAGATTCCTCAGGCTGGTCGACCGGGCCTGGTCGGTGTGGACAGCCATGTTGACTTGGTCGAAACCCTGCCGCCCACGTCCAAACGCGATGTCTCAGGCGGAGGAGCTGCCTGTCACTGGGTCGAGCGTTTATCTGGGACCGCCCCAACACTGTTGACCCATGAAAACGGAACGCCAGCACTGACGGGCACCGAATCCATGTGGTATCTGGCCAGTTTCCCGGACGACACTCTTTGGGATCGTGTCGTTCGGATGGCCGCTCAGCATACGGGGTTGAGTGTGTATCCCATGTTGAGCGGCCTCAGACGTCGTGAGACAGGCGAACATACATTCCTGATCAACTACAACGCCGCGCCGGTCACGTGGAACGGGCATGTGATTGATGCCTGTGATGCGCTTGTTCTGGAAAAAGGCGCGCCCGCCGAGGGGTAATCCCGGCGGGCGCAGATTGCGCTATTCGTCCGTTTTCAGACTGTTGGGGTCAAACGCTCCGCCGAACCCGCCATTGGTCGAAGGTTGCGGCTCGGCCTTGGATTCATCTTCGTCACCACTCAAAGCATTTGGCGCGAAGACATTGCCAAACCCGCTATTGTTCGACGGTTTCGGAGCGGATTGCGTCTCGCCTTGTTCTGCCTCGTCAGCTTCGCGCTGTTTGCGGCGTTCTTCGCGCTGCTTACGCAGCTCTTGGATACGCTGGTCGGCTTCAATCTGCTTTTGCTCTTTCACGTTGGCGATGCATTGGTCCGGGCTGTAGGCGGTTGCCGTGCCCACAACTGTGATCGTAGCGGCCGCGAAGATAACCACGAGCATGGCGGCGACATTGCCTGCAAAGAAACTGGGCAGTTTGATCTTGCCCGCCAGTTCTTCGACCGTGGCATTCTTGCGCGCGGCGGCGACCAGTTCCTGTCGCTTCAACTTCGCCTCGTTCAGCAGGGCAAAAAACACCGTCAGCGCCACGATGATAAAGGCCAGGGCCGAGATCGACGGCGTTATGCCATAGCGTACTTTCTGTGCCAGTTCGATGGTCAGTGTCGGGTATTCGCCGAAGGTGAAGGTGGTCGTGTTGTAGTTTTCGAACGACGCGAGGAACGCCAGCACTGCGGCGCTTGCAATCGCGGGCCGCATAAACGGCAGCAGGATTTTGCGGAACGCCTGCGCATGGGTCGCGCCAAGGTCCAGTGCGGCCTCGGTCAAGGCCACGTCATACCGCTGCAGCCGCGCCACCAGAACCAACATGCAATAGCTGGCGATAAAGGTGGACTGGCCAATCACCGTCAGGAAAATGCCGTTCGACAGGACACTATCCGCGCCCAGCCCCAGCATCCGGTTGATCCGGTCCCAGAACACCAGGGTTGAAATCCCCAGAACAACCCCGGGGATCAGGATAGGCGCGATGATGATTGTGTAATAGGTTGCGCGCAGCTTGGGCCAGATCTGGGTCAGCATCAGCGCCCCCGCCAGCCCCATCGCCACCGACAGAACCACCGTACCGGCCCCGATGATCAGCGAGTTCTTGATGCCGTTCAGGATGCGCTGATCCTGAAACAGCTCTCCGAACCACTGGAAGGTCAGGCATTCCCACGGGGTCATCCGCGGGAAGGCAGACGAGTTGAAGGCCGTGACCGACATGATCACCAGCGGGCCCAACAGATACAGGAAGAAGATTGCCAGATAGACCCAGATACTTACACGAAGGAAGGACAGGTTCATTTGCCGATATCCCCCATATTCACCTTGAACAGGCGCATTACGGCCAACACAAACAGGATACAGGTCACCAACAGCACGATCGCGTAAGCGGCACCCTGCGGCCAGTCATTGTTATCGTTGAATTGCTGATAGATCAGCTGCGTGAACCACAAGCTGGACGGCCCGCCCAGAATTTGCGGCGCAGCCAGCGCACCTGCCGACAGCATGAACACCATCGTACAGCCCGAACTGATCCCCGGCTTGGCATAGGGGATGACGACCCGCCAGTGAATCCGCCACCACGGGGCACCCAGATCCCGTGCGGCCTCGATCTGGTTGCCGTCGAGGCTTTCAATCACGTTATACATCGGGAAAATCATCAGCAGGATGTAGGCGTAGCCGAGCCCTGCATAGAGCGCTATGTCGTTGCGGATGAAGTCGAACGGCGTGTCAAAGACGCCAAGGCCGACGAACAGGGTATTCAGCACGCCTGTCTCACCGAAGATGATGCGCAAGGCAAAGGCGCGCAGGATTTCGTTGATCCAGTAAGGGATGATCAGCATGATCGCAAAGATGCGAATATGACTGCCCTTGGACTGGCCCAGATAGTAAGCGATTGGGTAGCAGAGGATTAGGTTGAAGATCGTTACGCAGACCGCCGCAACCAGAGTGCGGAAGAACACGCGCAGGTCGACCGCGTTGTAATCCTGACTGCCGCCCTCGGGGCCGTAGATCAGATATTTGTAATTCTCCAGCGTGTAGACATCCTTGGGCCCGCCAATCTCAGGCGGGGGCAGGTTAGGCCGGAATGAGAAATCCAGCATCGACAGCTGCGGCAGGATGATCAGTCCGATGGTCCAGAAGATCACCAGACCCAGAATCGCTAGCCCCATACCGGTGCCGTTGCGGTTAAAGAACTCTCTCAGGAAGCGGGGCATTTCAGTTCCCCCTATTCCGCGGCCAGTTCACCCGCCGGAACCAGAACCGCATTCTGCGCCTCATATTCCAGCGTGATGTTCTGTCCGGTGTGATCCTGGAAGGATTGACCATGGTTCGGGATCGAGACCTTGATCTCCTTCCCGCCCTCACCCTCAGTGAAGATGTTGAAGACGTTCCCCTCGAATTCCTCGTGGTTAACGCGGGCGGTGACGAAATGGTCGCCCGTCGCCCCATCGGGGGCGATGGCAAACGCCTCGGGGCGGATGAACATCATGGCGTCATCCCCCTCTTTCAACTTGCCTTGGTTGGCGGTGGAAATTCGCGCCACTAGATCACCAGAGCGATTGGTCGCGATCATCGCCTCATTGCCCATGACCTGCTTGATCTTGCCCCGGAACACATTGTTTTCCCCAACGAATGAGGCCGCGAAGGCTGTGTTGGGATCATTGTAGATGGTCTTGCCATCGGCGATCTGGTCGATCACGCCCGCACGCATCACGGCGATGTTGTCGGACATGGTCAACGCCTCGCCCTGGTCGTGGGTGATGTAGATGAAGGTGATGCCAACACGCTGCTGAATCTCGCGCAGCTCGGTGCGCATATGCTGGCGCAGCTTCAGGTCCAGTGCCGACAGTGGTTCATCCAACAACAGCACATCGGGTTCGGCGCAGAGCGCACGGGCAATGGCGACCCGCTGGCGCTGACCGCCCGACAGCTCGCTGGGCAGTTTGTCGCCCTGCCCCGGCAGCGCGATCATGTCCAAAAGCTCATCGGCGCGCTTGCGGCGTTCCTTGGCGCTGGCGCCCTTGATCTCCATGGAAAAGGTGATGTTCTCCCACACTTTCATCAGTGGAAACAGCGCGAGGTTCTGGAAGATCAGAGCTGTAGGGCGTTTGTTCGGTCCAATCCCGCGCATGTCGTTGCCGCCGATCAGAACCTTGCCCTCGCTGGGGTCCAGAAAGCCCGAAACCGCACGCAGGATCGTGGTCTTGCCACAGCCCGAGGGGCCAAGGAACGAAAAGAAATCGCCCCCGTTGATGTTCACATTGGCATCCCGCACGGCGACGAAATCGCCGAACCGAATCCACAGGTTTTCCAGATCTACACCGACCCCTGCACTCATTTTAGGTATCTCCGTCTGGTGCGGATGGGGACCACACCGATATAGGGTCCGTCACGCCAAAGCGCACGGATGGATGGCCCCCCGCGACATCGCGGAGGGCGTCGTTTCAAAGCGATCAGGCGCTTTTGAACTTGTTGACGAATTCGGTCCGGGTTTCAGCGTACCACGGTGCTTCGGCCGGCCACGGGTTGAGGTTGGCCAGCGAGTCGCCCGGATAGGCCTCGGCAAAGTTCTTCTTATAGGTGTCGCCAGAGTATTGATCGGCACCCAGAACCGGCGAGTTATAGCCATGGCTATCAATCGCCACACCAGCCGGCTTCGCCTGATAAGCGAAGTCGATGAAGGCGTAGATCTGGTCGATATTTGCCGCACCGGTCGGAATCGACATACCGTCAACCCAGGCCATCGCACCTTCGACAGGAGCTTGGTAGTGCACCGGCTCGCCCGCCGATTTCAGCGCTAGCGGCGGACCATCCCAGGTCTGGCCGACAACAACACCTTCGTTCAGCAGGCCGTTTTTCTGAGTATCCGCGTCGTTCCAGATCAGTTTGATCCGGTTCTTGCGTTCGATGCACCAGTCGGTGATCTGACCCCAAACCTTGCGCATGGTGTCCTCGTCACCATAAGCGGCCCAGACTGAGCCCGGCTCCATCTCACCCGAACGTTCCATGTAAAGACCTGCGCCCAGCATCATCGAATGCGCGCGGCCCATGGTTTTGCCCGCATTCTCCTCGGACCAAACATCGCCATAAGACGGCGCATCGCCTTCGGGCAGCCATAGATCGGTGCGATAGGCAATGCCCTCGGTGCCCCAGATATGCGGCAGCCAGTGCACGCCCGCATCGCCAAAGTTCCACGCATCTGTGCCAATAGCGGCCATCGCCGGGTTCACCAGATCAATCGGTACCTTGTTCATGTCGAAGGGCTGCAGCAACTCAAGCGGTTCCCACTGCAAGGACCGGTTGTTGGTGGGCGAGACGATGTCAAAGCCTTGGCCCTTGGTCGCCTTCATCTTGTTGATGATCTCTTCGTTCGACCCGATGCCGGTATAGTTAACCTTGATTCCGGTCAGAGTTTCAAACTCTTGCAGGAAACTGGGTGGCAGATAATCCGACCACATCAGAATGTTGATCTCACCTGAAGAGGCCAGTGCGCTTTTGCTGTAAAGAGGGGCCGCCAGAGCCGCGGCACCTGCGCTTTTCAGCACCGTCCGCCTGGACAGGTTTGTTAGTTTAGTCATTGTTAGATCTCCCGTTGTAAATCCGTTTTTTTGTTTTTGTGGATACAGGTTAGACCTTTGCGATCCAGCTGTCAGTCCAAAAGTGACAGTTGGCAGTTTCCATAAGTCCAGTTTGAATTGACTTGGCGCCTTTGCGACCGCGTAACACCGCTGGTCGACGGGTCGGAAGATTTAACCAACCGGTGCGTTCACAAGCTAAAAAACACGTTCCATTATCCGATTAAGGCACGTTGGAATACCTGGCGGCGTGGCCGACAGGTACAATCGAAACGATCAACGCTGATGATTAAATTGGACTTCACCAATTCGCAGAAAAGTCAGGACTTGCTGCGCATAGATTTTCCGTCGTGAAACAAATGCACCTTTTCGGGACGGGCTGAGACACCAACAGTTTGTCCCCGCATATTGCGCTGGATACCCTGCAACTTGGCAATCACAGATTCAGCCCCGGTGCGGTTTTCAAAGTACAGCAGTGTGACTTCGCCTAGTGCCTCGGTGAAGTCCACCACCCCTTGAAAGGCCGCGTCCGCGTCAGCTGGAACAAAATCTTCTGGCCGGATGCCGACATTCACTTGTTTGCCCATGTCCTCCGCCTGGGTCGCGATAGCGCTCGTGATCGTTCCACCGGCCTCTAGCGTGACAACTGTCGTTTCGCCCGTTTGTGTGATGATACCGGGCAGCAGGTTCATCGAAGGCGAGCCGATGAATTGCGTGACAAATTCGTTATCCGGCGTCTCGTACAATTCCAGCGGAGTCCCAACTTGCGCGATCCCCTTATTAGCAAGCACCACGATGCGACTGGCCAAAGTCATCGCCTCGACCTGATCATGGGTCACATAGATCATGGTGCTGTCAGGCATCGCCTCTTTCAGCCGCGCGATTTCGATCCGGGTGGCAACTCGCAAGGCGGCGTCGAGATTCGAGAGCGGTTCGTCGAACAAATAGACCTTGGGATCGCGGACAATGGCCCGCCCAATGGCAACCCGCTGACGTTGTCCGCCCGAAAGTGCCTTGGGGAGCCGATCCAGAAATGGCTCAAGCTGAAGTATACGCGCGGCGCGTTCGACAGCGGCATCCACATCCGCCGCAGGCATTTTGGCGATCTTGAGAGCAAAGGCCATATTCTCGCGCACGGTCATGTGGGGATAAAGCGCATAGCTTTGGAACACCATCGCAATGCCGCGCTGCGCCGGGGGCACATCGTTCATCACCTGCCCTTCGATCTCAAGCGTTCCGTCCGAGATCTTCTCCAACCCTGCAATCATACGTAGCAAGGTGGATTTGCCGCAGCCCGAAGGACCGACGAATACGATCAGCTCGCCCCGGTCAATGTCCAGATTGATGTTCTTCAGAACATCTACATGACCATATGTCTTGGCCACGTCCGTGAGTTTGAGTTCAGACATAACCTACCCCTTGTCCCGCGCCAGCAGACAGAATTGCGCAGCGTCGAGGGACAATGCCCCTTCCCCGTCGACGCTGCCCAACTCCTCCCCGATTACATACCAGTTCCCCTCCGGCAGAGTGATTTGGGTCGGATCCGAGCCCAGATTGAAGGCACAGAAAACCTGCTCGGTCGGGGCGTCCCGCAGGAAAGTCAGAACAGGTCCGGTTTGGGTCATCTGCTTCTGCTCCCCGGACATCAGTGCCGGATGCGCATGTCGCAGCGCAATCGCGCGGCGATAGTGATGCAACATCGAATTGGGGTCCTGTTCCAACCTGTCGACGGCGCGTTCGGCTTGCAGCGGGCTGACTGGCAGCCACGGCCGGCCAGCACTAAAACCCGATTGCTCGTCCTGCGCGGCCCAGACCATCGGTGTGCGGCACCCGTCGCGTCCTTTGAATTCGGGCCAGAATTCGATGCCGTAGGGATCTTGCAGATCTTCGAACGCCACATCGGCCTCGGGCAGACCCAGTTCCTCACCCTGATACAGGCAGGCAGAGCCGCGAAGGCACATCATCAGAACCGCATGCTGTCGAACGGCCTCGTCGCTTAATCCCCAACGCGTCGCGTGTCGCGATACGTCATGGTTCGAGAAGGCCCAGCAAGGCCACGCATCACCGGCCTTGTCCTCTAACTGATCGAAAACCTGTTTGGCATAAGTCGCCGTTAGCGCGCGTTTTTCCAGAAACTCGAAAGCATAGCACATGTGCATCCGCTTATCGCCGGTGGTGTATTCGCCCATGATCTCAAGCCCGCGCTGCGCGTCGCCGACCTCACCCAGACAGGCGCGGCCTTCGTATTCGTCGGTCAACGCACGCAACCGTTCGAGGAAGGCGATATTCTCAGGCTGGCTCTTGGAGAAAAGGTGATCTTGATGGTTATAAGGGTTCACCATGGGCGCGATTGAGGCGTTGCGCTGCTCCATCGGCAGGCCGGGGTTGTCGCGCAGCTGCTTGTCATGGAAGTAGAAGTTGATCGTATCCAACCGGAATCCGTCGACACCCAAATCCAACCAGAATCGGGCCACATCCAGCAAGGCGTCCTGAACCGCCGGGCAATGAAAATTCAAGTCGGGCTGCGAAGTCAGGAAGTTGTGCAGATAATACTGCAACCGGCGCGAATCCCACTGCCAGGCCGAGCCTCCGAAGATCGACAACCAGTTGTTTGGCGGCGTTCCGTCCGGTTTCGGGTCCGCCCAGACATACCAATCGGACTTTTCGTTTTCGCGGTTGGACCTGCTCTCGCTAAACCACGGGTGCTGATCCGAGGTATGCGACAGCACAAGGTCGATCATCACTTTCAGCCCAAGCCCATGCGCCTGATCCAGAAGCTCTTTGAAATCCGCCATCGTTCCGAACATCGGGTCGACATCGCGGTAATCGCTGACATCATATCCGAAGTCCTTCATCGGAGACTTGAAGAAAGGCGATATCCAGATCGCATCGACCCCAAGCGAGGCGATATAGCCCAGACGCTGAGTAATCCCTTTCAGGTCGCCAATTCCGTCGCCGTTGCTGTCCTGAAAGCTGCGGGGATAGATCTGATAGATCACACCGCCGCGCCACCAATCGGACGCTGCTTGGGTTACCTTGGTTGTGTCCACAGTGTTCTGCACGTTCATCAGAAGCCTCTATTTGACGGATCCGGCCAGCAAGCCCCGGACCAGATATTTTTGCATTGCGAAGAAAACGATCAGCGGTACGGCGATCGATACGAACGCCGCCGTGGCCAGAATTTCCCAGTTGCCGCCCCGCGTGCCCAGCAGTTCGACAATCTGGTTGGTCATGACGGTGGTCTGACCAGACGCGTCGATCAAAAAGACCTTGGCAACCAGCAGATCATTCCAAGTCCACAGGAACTGGAAGATCGCAAAAGAGGCCAGCGCCGGGAAACTTAGCGGCAGGATCAGTTTGGTGAAGATCTGGAACTCGGTCGCTCCGTCAACCCGCGCGTTTTCGATCAGGTCTCGGGGAAGGCCAGCCATGTAGTTGCGCAGCAGGTAAATTGCCAGCGGCATCCCGAACCCGGTATGGGCCATCCAAACCCCAAGATATCCTTTCCCGATCCCGATATTGAGGTGGAATTTCAAGAGTGGGATCAATGCCAGTTGCAACGGCACCACCAACAATCCAACTACGGCAGCAATCAGCAGGGCGCGGCCGGGGAAATCCATCCACGCTAGCGCGTAAGCCGCAAAGGCGGCCACCAAGATCGGAATGATTGTCGCCGGGATGGTCACAGTCAGAGTATTGAAGAACGCTCGCCCCATGCTGTCAGAGGAATCTTCGGCCAACAAAACCTTGTGGTAATTGGCCAACGTGAACTCGGGCGGCAATTCTGCGGTCACGAACACACGGGCGCCCCGGCTGCCGGTAAATTCTTCCGAATTCTCCATCCTGTAGTTGCCTTGCGCGTCCACGGTGATCGTACCACCCCGACGCAGCTCAGCAGTGTCACCCGGAACAAACGCGTCCACAGCCCGAGAGCTGACACCCCATTGAGAGATCGTAGCCGTCGTTCCCGCGTCGAACAGGTTGCCTTCGATCACGTAAATCCCGTTTTCCAGAACCTGTGTGTCCGGCGCTGCAGACCGCAAAGTCAGATTCTGTTCGGACGGGAAGAGAGATTTCCACCAGCCGCTTGTGGCAATCTGATCGGCCGTGCGAAAAGACGAGATCAACAACCCCAGTGTTGGCACCACCCAAAGCACGACCAGAAATATGACCGAGGCATGGACGACCCAGCGCAGCGCCGGTTTAGTTCCTGCAATATCGCTCATCGCCTCACTCCATCTCTTTGCGCGCGTTGCGCACGTTCCAGATCAGGATCGGAGTGACCAGCAGCATGATCACCATGGCGGAGGCCGACCCCACACCCCAGTCATTGGCGCGGAACAGCTTGTCATACATGTAGTTTGCCAGAACCTGTGTCTCCCACTGGCCGTTGGTCATGGCAAAGACGATGTCAAAGACCTTGAGCACGGTGATGGTGATCGTGGTCCATACGACCAGAATTGTGGTCTTGATCTGCGGCACCTTGATGCGGAAAAAAATCTGGAACGGGTTGGCGCCGTCCAGAATGGCGGCCTCGATGGTTTCTTCGGGGATACCACGCAGGGCCGCGGACAGGATCACCATGGCAAAACCGGTTTGTATCCAGATCAGGACGACCATCAGGAAGAAACTGTTCCAGAACGGGATGGTCAGCCAAGTTTGCGGCTCGGTCCCGCCAAAGAAGATATAAAGCGCGTTCAGCATCCCGATCTGATCCTGTTCGGCCGGGCGAGTGTCATAGACCAGCTTCCAGATCACCGATGCACCCACAAAAGAAATCGCCATCGGCATGAAGATCAGTGACTTGGCGATATTGCCCCAACGAATGCGGTCGGTCAGTTGCGCAACCAAAAGACCCAAAGCGGTGGACATTGCCGGCACGATGATCAACCAGAACATGTTGTTGCGCATGGCTTCCCAGAATTTGGGCTCATTCGCCATCTGGATGTAGTTTTCCAGGCCCACCCATTCATAGCCCCCACCGGGTACCCGATCCGTAAGGGACAAGCGCAGCGTTTCGACCACCGGATAGGCCAGATACAGACCCAACGCCGCCAACGCCGGGAACAGAAACAACCACGGACGGATCATATTGGCGCGGTTGATATTGCGCCCTGCATTCGGGCCGCGCGCCGGGAACAGCACTTTGTCCAGAAACTGGTTGGAGAGGTAGAAATAGCCCACACACCCTGACACGCCGATGGCGATGGTCAGCAGGCCCTGTAATGCCGGATGCATGCCGCGTCTCCCTTGCGACGGTGGCAGGCAACCCGAACTGGCGGGTTGCCCGATCAGGAACGCTTAGTCCAGCGCGTCCCAGGAGGATTGGATTTCGTTGGCAACCTCTTCCGCCGAGGCCCCGCCAGCATAGTCGACCATGCCGGTCCAGAACGTCCCTGCGCCAACACCGCCGGGCATTAGGTCAGACCCGTCAAACCGGAAAGTGGTTGCTCCCAGAAGGATGTCGTTCATCTTCTTCAACGTCGGGTCCGAGAACAGCGAGGTATCAACGCCCTTATGCGGTGTCAGGAAGCCGGTTAGCTGCATCCAGGTCTCGTGCGCTTCGGGGGTCTGCAGATACTCGATCAAAGCATGAGCGCCGGGGCTGTCATTGGTGATCGCCCAAAGTGTGCCCGCACCCAGAACCGGGCTGCCCAAGTCTTTGCTTTCATAGGCCGGGAAATAGAAGAAATCCGCATCCTCACCCACGACCGTGCCTTCGGGGAAGAAAGCCGGAATGAACGAGGCCTGACGGTGCAGATAGCATTGCGGCGGAGAGCTGAACATGCCTTTGGGACTGTCGCGGAAATCGGTCGTGGCCACTGCCCCTGCCCCACCAGCGACATAGTCGTCGTTGCGGGCGAAGGCTCCGAATTCTTCGATGGCCGCGATGACCTTTGGGTCATTGAATTTCATTTCATTTGCGACCCAGGCGTCATAATCCGCGGGCGATTGCGTGCGCAGCATCATGTCCTCGACCCAGTCGGTCGCGGGCCAGCCGGTCGCTCCGCCAGACCCTAGACCGATACACCAAGGCGTCTCGCCATCCGCCACGATCTGGTCCGTCAGAGCTTTGAGTTCCTCCATCGTGGTCGGCACTTCGTACCCGGCGTCTTCGAAGTTCTCGGGAACATACCAGACCAGCGATTTTACATCGACCTTGTAGAAAAATCCGTAAAGATTGTCTGCGCCGTCCGGACCTGCGTAAGTCCCCAGATCGACCCAGGATTGACCCGCAGCGTAATTATCGCGAATCCAATCGGATGTGCCATCTGCCAAAGGCGTCAGAAAGCCGGATTTGGCCATATCCGCCGCCAGACCGGGCTGCGGGAACACCGCAACGTTAGGGGCAGATCCTGCTTCCGCATCGATGCGGATCTGCTGTTCGAAACTATCCGAGCCGACATAGGCGTACTCATGCCCGGTCGCGGCAGCAAAGCCGTCCAGCACCTTTTCGACATTTTCCTGATCCGGTCCCAACCAGGGGCCAAACACCGTGACCTTGTCGGCATGCGCCGCGCCCGCCATCAGGGCGAACGTTGCCGCGCCTGCGTAAAGCGAGTGTTTCATGAATTCTCCTCCCAACTCTATTGCGCCCATGAGACTCAGTTTTCAAAGCGCTTTGAATGACGGGTTTTATCCGCTAACATTCAAGTTCTGTCAATATTAGGTTTGAAATTCGCCTAAAAATTAATAAAACACACGGTGAGTAGAAACAGGTTGACCCAATAGGAAAACCCACTCACAACAGTTTTGCCACCAATTTGAAGGCGCTTTGAAGCGAAATGAACCTAAAGCAGCTCTCAGAAATCCTTGGTCTTTCGCAGACAACGGTCAGTCGCGCGCTGAACGGATACCCCGAGGTGAACGAGGCCACGCGAGAGCGGGTTCAAGCTGCGGCGACCAAACACGGCTATCGGCCGAACAGCCGCGCCAAAGGGCTGGCCACGGGGCGTTCTATGGTGATCGGGCACGTGATCCCCAGTTCCTCGCAACATGAAATGGTCAACCCGATCTTCGGGGATTTTGTCGCCGGGGCCGCTCGAACCTATGGCGCGCATGGCTATGACATGATGTTCACCAATGCCGACGATACCTCGATCGAACGCACCTATCGGGACCTCTTCCAACGCGGCGCAGTCGATGGGGTCGTTCTGCAAGGCCCCAAGGTCAACGAACACCGGATCGAGGTTTTGACCCGCATGGCGGTTCCGTTCATCGTACATGGCCGCTCGACCGGGATCGAGGTGCCGTATGACTGGGTCGATGTGAACAACAAAAGCTCATTCCTGAGGGCAACCCGGTTTCTGATTGATCTGGGGCACAAACGTATCGCGCTGATCAATGGGTTAGAGGATATGGATTTCGCCCAACGTCGCCGCGAAGGATATCTGCAGGCTCTGCAAGAAGCCAGTCTTACGCCCGAACGCGCCCTGATGCGCAGCGCCGAGATGACCGAGGTTTACGGCCATCACGAAGCCCGCGACATGCTGCAGCTGGACAACCCCCCTACGGCCATATTGGTCTCGTCAATGATATCTGCCATCGGGGTGCGACGCGCTTTGAATGAGGCTGGGCTGAAAATGGGGCGCGATGTATCGGTTATCGCCCATGATGACGACCTGTCCTATCTCAAGAATGGACAAGACGTGCCGATCTTCACAGCAACGCGATCCTCGGTCCGGCAGGCTGGGGAAATCGCCGCCGAAATGTTGATCGACCGGATCAAATCACCGGACGACCCGGTTAAAACTAGATTGCTGGAGGCCGAACTGGTAGTTGGCGGCTCGACCGGCCCCGCTCCTGACAGGTTCTGAACATGAAATATACCCGCGCTGATTTCCCCAAAGATTTCCTCTTTGGTGTCGCAACCTCTGCCTATCAGATCGAAGGCCACGCGCAGGGTGGCGCAGGTCAGACCCATTGGGACACCTTTGCCCGCACGCCCGGCAATGTGGTGCGGGGCGAAAACGGAGATCTCGCTTGCGATCACCTCAACCGTTTCGATCAGGACTTTGATCTGGTGCGCGAAGCGGGGTTTGATTGCTATCGCTTTTCAACCAGCTGGGCCCGGGTTCTGCCCGAAGGACGAGGGGCCGTGAACCAAGCCGGATTGGACTATTACGACCGACTGGCCGATGCGCTGCTGGAACGCGGCATTCGCCCCTGTGCGACGCTCTATCATTGGGAACTGCCCTCGCCGCTGGCGGATTTAGGCGGGTGGCGCAACCGGGATATTGCCGGATGGTTCGCCGATTTCACCGAGATCATTATGGGCCGCATCGGCGACAGGATGTTCAATGTTGCCCCCATCAACGAACCCTGGTGTGTCAGCTGGTTGAGCCATTTCGACGGCCACCACGCCCCCGGCCTGCGCGATATCCGCGCGACGGCTCGCGCGATGCATCATGTTCTGCTGGCGCATGGCCGTGCGATCGAGGCGATGCGTGGTCTGGGCATGTCCAATTTGGGAGCGGTGTTCAATCTGGAATGGGCCGAACCCGCCGATGACAGCGCTGAGGCGCGCAAGGCCGCTGACCTCTATGACGGTATCTACAACCGGTTCTTTCTGGGCGGTGTGTTTAACAAAGCCTATCCGCAAAATGTTCTGGACGGGTTGGAGCCCTATCTACCCGCTGGCTGGCAGGATGATTTCGACACGATCGGCGCGCCCGTGGACTGGTGCGGGCTGAACTACTACACCCGCAAACTGATCGCGCCCGCCGACACCGCCTGGCCCGGCCTGCAAGAGGTCCCTGGCCCCCTGCCCAAAACGCAAATGGGGTGGGAAATTGAGCCTTCCGCCCTGACACGTTTCCTGACCCGGACCGCTCGTGAATATACCGGCGATCTGCCGATCTATGTGACCGAAAATGGCATGGCCAGCTCTGAGCGCCAGCAAGATGAGGACCGGATCGACTACCTCAACCAGCATTGGGCCGCTGTGAAAGACGCGTTGGATCAGGATGTGCCCGTCAAAGGCTATTTTATCTGGTCGCTGCTGGACAACTACGAATGGGCCTTGGGCTACGAGAAGCGCTTTGGTCTGGTTGATGTGGATTTCGACACGATGGAGCGGACACCCAAAGCGTCCTTTGAGGCGGTGAAAACTGCCCTCGTCGGTGCACAAGTCTCTGTCCCCCTGGCACAACCCGCCGGAGCCATGCATGAACACTGGAATCTGGTGGCTGATATCGGCGGTACCAACACCCGGTTGGGAGTTATCTCAAACGGGAAACTCACCGATCTGCGCAAATACCCAACGGGTCAGCTGCCGCAACTGCTCGAGGCATTTCACAGCCTGCGCGACGAGATCGGCACCGACCCCCGAGCGGTTGTCGCCGCCGGGGCGGGGCCGGTGCGAGATGGTACGATCCGACTGACCAACGCGCAGCTTGATTTGTCCGAGGACGACATCGGTCGTGCGACCGGCGCGCAGCATACCTTTGTGATCAATGACTTCACCGCAGCGGCGTGGTCTGTGGCCGAAATCGGTGCCGGTGACGTCGAAGTGTTGCAGGGTGCGGAAACCCCACCGGTCGGCACCCGCTTGGTCGTTGGGCCGGGCACCGGCCTCGGGGTTGGGTCGTTACTCTATTCCGAGGGGCACTATCATACGGCATCCGGCGAAGGCGGCCATGTGGGCCTGTCCCCGCGCCACGCAGACGAGGTTGAAGTTTTTCTCGCCGCCCGCGAGGTCGCGCCCGAGTGTTTCTTTGACGACTCGCTGACCCTTGAAGCCGAGATGTTCCTGAGCGGCACCGGCCTGCCCATCCTCTACCAAGCCATCCAACTCGCAGCCGGTCAAGCCAACGCAGAAACCCGGCCTGCAAAGGATATCCTGCAAGACGCGCTGGCCCAAACCGACCCTCATGCGGTACGCGCGGCCCATATGTTCACCACTCATCTGGGGGCTGTCATGGGCGATATGGCCGTGACCATGATGCCTGCGGGCGGTGTTTTTCTGGTGGGCGGCGTGGCCGAAAAGAACCGTTGGCTGTTCAAGGACACCTTCCGAGACGCTTTCAACGCCGGGGGTCGGTTCAGCGAGCTACGCCGGTCGATGAACCTTTATGTCTCGGAACAGGATGAATTTGGCATTGTTGGCGCTAACAATTTCTGCAAAAGTGCGCTCGCGCGTCGGATGGCCTGACGCGGCCAAACTGGAAAGGTCCCGGCATGATCCTGTGCTGCGGTGAAGCGCTGATCGACATGATCCCCACCCCAACCACCGACGGGGCACAGGGCTTTGTCCCCCATTCAGGCGGAGCGATCTTCAACACCGCCATAGCGCTTGGTCGTCTGGGCGCGTCGGTTGGGATGCTGACTGGCTTGTCCAGCGACATGTTCGGGGCACAACTGTCCGACGCGCTGACCGACAGCCACGTGGATCAGACTCATGTCATCCGCTCGGACCGCCCGTCGACACTGGCCTTTGTGCAATTGAAAGACGGACAGGCCAGCTATAGCTTTCTCGATGAAAACTCGGCCGGGCGGATGCTGCGGCCCGAGGATATGCCCGCGCAGTTGCCCGGCACCACAGCGCTCTATTTCGGCGGTATCAGTCTGGCCTGCGAACCTTGTGCGGATGCGTATGCGGCCTTGTTGGATCAACATGCCGGCACCTGCGCCGTCATGCTCGACCCCAATATCCGCCCCGGCTTTATCGCGGATGAGACCCGGTACCGCACCCGCCTGAACCGCATGATCGAACAGGCCGACATCGTAAAAGTATCTGACGAAGACCTGAATTGGATCGTCCCCGGACCAGAATCCCTGACCGAGAAAGTCCCTGCCCTGCTGGAAGCCCGGCCTTCTGTTGTCATTGTCACCAAGGGTAGCGAGGGCGCCTCGGCCTATCTACACGACGGGTCCGAGCTCTCGGTGCCGGTCAAACAGGTGCAGGTGGTCGACACAGTCGGTGCCGGCGACACGTTCAATGCGGGCGTTCTGGCCCAGCTTGACGCGGACGGCTTGTTGACCAAATCCGGTCTACGCTCGGTGGACGCCAGTGCCTTACGGTCGGCTCTGAGCAAAGGGGCCGAGGTCGCCGCCGTCACCGTATCCCGCGCCGGGGCGAATCCGCCCTGGGCACACGAACTCTGACCACGAAGGCCAAACCGATGAAACGTTCCGAAATCAACGAGATCAAATCCGCAGCCGAGGCGTTCATTCATTCCTTTGGTGCGGTTCTGCCGCCTTTCGCCACATGGTCGCCTGAACAGATGCGCAGCGCTCGGGCCGACGGCATTCGCGCGCGGGGATTGGGCTGGGATATCACCGATTACGGTCAGGGCCGATTTGATGAGCTTGGATTGTTCTTGTTTACACTGCGCAACGGCGATGTCACTGACCTGAGCAAAGGGCGCGGTATGCTTTATGCGGAAAAACTGCTGGTCTCGCGGGACAAACAACTCTCACCCATGCACCGCCATATCGTGAAGGCCGAAGACATCATCAACCGGGGCGGCGGTGATCTGGTGATGGAGATCTATGCCTCGGACACGGATGGCGGCATCGACCGCGACAACCCGGTCATTGTGCCAAGCGACAACTGCCCGGTCACGATCCAACCCGGTGAACTGTTGCGCCTGAAGCCCGGTGAAAGCGTGACATTGATGCCGGGTATCTGGCATGCCTTTTGGGCGGAGAAAGGCGATTGCCTGATAGGCGAAGTCTCAACCGTCAACGATGACCGAACCGACAATGTGTTCGAGGACCCAATTCCGCGCTTTGCCACGATCGAGGAAGATGCCGCGCCCGATTTCCTGCTGGTGGCCGATTACTGAAAATCTCAATGCGTGCCGCGGGGCACGAAGTGAGGTTCAATCAGAATTGTTTCGCTGGCTTTCAAAGGGTTCTTCAGCCGTTTCTCCAAAAGTTGGATGACGTGCTCGACAGCTTCGTCGATCGGGTTGCAAACCGTTGACAGATCGAATGTTGGCCAGCCAGCCATCTCAATATCATCGAACCCCACAACTGACAGGGTTTCTGGAACTGATACCCCCAAGTCTCGGGCCGCTGTCAAAGCCCCAATCGCGGTTGCATCATTGGCACAAATCAATGCATCCAGTGAATGCGTGGTCAGCAGGCGGGTGGCCGCCCTGTGGCCGGCGTCGACAGTGAAGTCGCCGTCGGTTTCGGCAACCAGCGAAAGCCCAGCCTCAGCCAAACTGTCCAGTACCCCAGCCCGGCGACCGCTAGAAGAGGAGAAAGCCTCGGGGCCACCGATATAGCCGAATTTCTTTCTTCCCTTTTCGATCAGAACCCGAGTGGCAATCCGGGTGCCCTCGGCGTTTCGACAACAAACATTGTCAACACCCTGGGCCTCGACGACGCGCCCAGCGGAAATCATTGGAACCCCGATCTTGCTGCATTGCGTGACGACTTCGGCCTGCATACTTCCACCTCGCAGGATCAACGCGTCCAACGGGTAGCGCAAGACTTGCTGAATTGCCTTTTCCGCAGACTGATCGCCGCCGTCGATCAGGATCGGCCATTTGTTCAGCGCGTTCAATTGCCCAACCAAAGCCATTACGAACTCGGTGTCATAAGCACTGCGCATATTTCCGACAAAAACGGCGACAAGATGCGAGCGGCCATCTTTCAGCCCTGCCGCCAGCGCATTGGGCTGATACCCCATCTGCGCCGCGACCTCATGTATCTTTTTCCGCTTATCTGCATCCAGATAGGCGCCAGGTGTGAACGCGCGTGACACAGACGACCGCGATACACCTGCCGCTTCGGCCACAATCTGGGCAGTCACCCGCCGGGGTCGCGGGGTGTTATATTCATTGTCACTGCTCACGCACTAGCTGTCCTCTGTTTCTGAATAATTTGTCAATAATGCTAAAAATCTTTCACCGAACTGTCACATGCAAAGCGTATGTGACCACGTGTGCACAAGATGTGCATCACGAATGGGATTCGCCCTATTTGTGCAGATTTTTGACGCTGCCTGGGGCTTCGGCCCCGCAACCTGGTGCGCTGACCAAAACCTTGGTCCGCGGCCAAACCGGAGAGAGACATGACCAAGCTGACCCTCAGCGCTACCGCCGCCGCGCTCGCCTTTACTGCGACCGCAACTTTTGCCGAAACCGAGATCACATGGTGGCACGCAATGGGCGGCCAACTGGGTGAAACCGTCAACAAGATTGCCGAAGATTTCAACGCCTCGCAGGACGATTACAAGATCACTCCGGTCTACAAGGGCAGCTATGAGGAAACACTGACCGCAGGTATCGCCGCCTTCCGTGCGGGCGAGCAGCCCAACGTCATGCAGGTCTTCGACGCCGGTGCCGCCACCGTGATCGGAGCCAAGGGAGCAACTATCCCCGTTCAGGATCTGCTGGCCGATAATGGCGTGAATTTCGACATCAACGACTACATCGCCGGTGTGCGGTATTTCTATGCCGACAGCGACGGCAAGATGATCGGCATGCCCTTCAACTCGTCTACGCCAATCCTGTATTTCAACGTGGACGCGCTGGAAGCTGCAGGTGTCACTCCGCCGAAAACCTGGGAAGAGTTCCAGACAACCACTGCTCCTGCGCTGAAAGACGCGGGCTACATCGCGCTCAGCCAGTCGCACCTGCCCTGGATTTTCACCGAAAACTTCATGTCGCGCCACAACCTGCCGTTTGCCACCAACAACAATGGCTATGACGGCATCGACACGCAGATCCTGGTGAACAATGACGCCATCAAGGCCCACTTCACCGCCGTGACCGATTGGAAAGACGAAGGTCTGTTCGAATGGTATGGTACCGGCTGGGGCGACAACGCCAAGCCGTTCGAAGAAGGCAAAGTCGCCATGTGGCTGGGTTCGTCGGGCTCTTTTGGTGGCCTCCTGCAAAAAGACCTGCCGTTCGAATTCAGTGCAACCGAGCTGCCCTATTGGGAAGCCGTGACCGCCGAGCCTACCCAAACCTTCATCGGTGGCGCCGCTTTGTTCGCAATGTCCGGCAAATCGGACGACGAGAACAAGGCCACGGCTGAGTTCTTCCGCTTCCTGACCGCGCCTGAAACCCAGTACTTCTGGCACCAGGAAACCGGATACGTACCGATCACCGAAGCCGCATATGAGGTTGCCAAGAAAGACGGCCATTATGACCGCTTCCCGGCCGCCGAAGTTGGTGTGAACCAGTTGCAGGCTAAGGCGGGCGACAACACCAAGGGCTACCGCATGGGCTTTTACGTCCAGATCCGCGACATCATGAACCGCGAATATGGACGTATCCTGACTGGTGAAACCGACGTCGAGACCGCCTTCAAGACAATCGAAAAAGAAGCCAACGAACTGCTGGCACGCTTTGGTAAGACCCAGGGTTAATCCCCGTTATCACCCCCTGGATGGTCGTGCCTCCGGGTGCGACCATCGCTCATTATTCGCACGGAACCATTCATGAAACGCGCGGGCTTTGACACGATCTGGCTTCCTGTGGCGCTGCTGATGCCGCAACTGCTGATCATTGCCATCTTCTTCTACTGGCCTGCGGGCTGGGCTTTGCAATCCTCGTTCTACTTGCAGGACCCGTTTGGGTTCGGCTCGACCTTTGTAGGGGGGGAAAACTATACCTCGCTGCTGGGCAATGATCAGTACAAGCGTGTGGCAGGGTTCACGATCCTTTATTCGGTGCTTGTGACGTTCTTTTCGCTCGCCATCGCGCTGCTGCTAGCGGTCAAGGCGGACAAGGTAATCCGAGGGGCAAAGACCTATCGCACGCTGCTGATGTGGGTCTATGCCATCGCACCACCTGTGGCCGGGTTTCTGGGCATCCTATTCTTTGATCAAAGCACTGGGCCGCTGACCAAGTTTTTCCAGATGTTCGGCTGGGATTTCAAACTGGGCGTGGACTATAACGCCACGGCCACCGCTATGGTCATCGTGGCCGTGTGGAAGCAGATCCCGGTCAATTTCATCTTTTTCCTCTCGGGCCTGCAATCCATTCCGCGATCCGTGCGCGAGGCGGCGATGATCGACAACCGCTCGGCTATCGGACGGTTCTGGCAGGTGACTTTCCCGCTGCTGGCCCCCACCGCGTTCTTCCTGCTAATCATCAACATCACCTACGCGCTGTTCGACACCTTTGGCGTGATCGACGCGCTGATGAAGGGTGAGCCGGGCAACAACCCGATGACGCTGGTCTACAAGGTCTATCTGGACGGGTTCCGAGGCAATGACCTTGGCGGCTCATCCGCGCAATCGGTGATCCTGATGGTGCTGGTGCTGATCCTGACCGTGTTTCAGTTCCGCCTGGTGGAACGCCGGATTCACTATACGTAAGGGCTTTGGACATGGCTGAGACAACACTCGAAACTCCCGTTGAAACCCATCGCCCCCGCCGCATCAAATGGGGCGCGATCGGCGATCACACCGTCCTGATCCTAGGCGCTTTGCTGATGATGATACCACCGCTGCTGGCGCTGACCACGGCCAGCCATGACGCGGTGACGATCCACCGCGAGGGGTTGCAGCTGACGCTGGGCGACAATCTGGGCAAGAACTTCCATGCCGCCATGTTCGAAAAGGGTGGGTTCACCCAGACGGTGGATGGCACGCTGATGCTGATGAATTCCTTCATCCTTGGCATCGGCTTTGCGATGGGCAAGATTATCATCTCGATGATGGCGGCCTATGCCATCGTCTATTTTCGCCTGCGCTTTGCCACGCTGGCCTTCTGGGTGATCTTCACCACCCTGTTGCTGCCGCTGGAGGTGCGCATCCTGCCCTCATACGAGGCGATCCAGAAACTGGGCCTGACAAACACCTATACCGGTCTGATCGTACCGCTGATCGCATCCGCAACCGGCACGTTCTTTTTCCGTCAGTTCTTCATGTCCGTCCCTGAGGAGCTGGCCGAGGCCGCCCGGATTGACGGCGCAGGCCCATGGAAGTTCTTTGTCGATATCCTTGTACCGCTTAGCCGGACGATGATCGCTGCGATCTTCATCATCATGTTTGTCTTTGGCTGGAACCAATATCTGTGGCCGACACTGATCACGACGGATGAGAGCTTTTTCACCCTGGTCCGGGGCATCAAACAGATCGTGCTGTCCTACACAGATAGTCAGATCCCAGAACACGGGCAGGCATTGGCGCTGGCCATTGTCGCGATGATCCCACCCGTGGCGATCGTCGTCTTTTTCCAAAACTGGTTCGTTAAGGGCCTTACAGAATCCGACAAATAAGGAATACGCGCATGGCTCAGGTTTCATTAGAGGGCATCCGCAAGGTCTATCCCAACGGCTTTCAGGCGGTTCAGACCACCAGCTTCACCATTCAGGACGGCGAGTTTGTCGTGCTGGTCGGCCCCTCGGGTTGTGGCAAATCCACCCTGCTGCGGATGATCGCGGGGTTGGAGGAGATCACCGAAGGTACACTGAAGATCGGCGACCGGGTGGTCAATGACGTGGATCCGGCGGACCGGGACATCGCGATGGTGTTCCAGAACTATGCGCTCTACCCGCATATGACCGTCCGAAAAAATATCGGCTATGGCCTCAAGAATCGCGGCAACCCGGCCTCCGAGATCGCGGCCAAGGTCGAAGACGCCGCCAAGATGCTGAACCTGACCGAATATCTGGACCGCAAACCAGCGCAGCTGTCGGGTGGTCAACGTCAGCGCGTCGCCATGGGCCGCGCCGTAGTGCGTGATCCGGCGCTTTTCTTGTTTGATGAACCGTTGTCGAACCTCGACGCCAAGCTGCGCAACCAGATGCGGATCGAGATTAAGGCCCTGCAACGCCGCCTTGGCACCACAGCCGTCTACGTGACCCATGATCAGGTCGAGGCGATGACGATGGCCGACCGGATCATCGTCCTGAACGCTGGCCGGATCGAACAGATCGGCACGCCGTCGGAAATCTATCACAACCCAGCCTCGACCTTTGTGGCCTCATTCATGGGAGCACCGCCGATGAACCTGATCCGGGCTCAGGTCGAGCAAGGCGAGGTGCGCATCAATGGCTATGACGGTCTGATGCCAGCACCTGCTTCGCAAAACGGGCCGGTGACTTTGGGCATTCGCCCCGAGGATGTGGTACTGGACGATCACGGCAACATCCCGTTCCGTGTGGACATTCTGGAAGAGCTCGGCGCCCATCGCCTGTTGCATGGCGTGGTGGGGGAACAACCTTTTTCGGTGATGATCGGCAAGGATGATGCAGCCTCCACCGGGACCGCGACATTGAATTTGAAGCCCGAGGCCCTGCGACTGTTTGATCCTGAAACGGGGCGCAAACTGTGACGGGGCAAACGTTTGAGACATTGCCCGCCGTGACGCTGGAACAGCGTAACGCGATCTTGGCTGCGCCGCGCACGGCTGAAGCGCATCGCGATTTGCTGTCCAGCCTGCCTGCCATGAATGCCGTGCAAGTTGGAGGCCGTGCTACGTCCACTCATTTGCAAAGCGATTTCACAGTGGCTGCCTGGAATGTGGAACGGTGTCTTTTCCCCGAAGAAACCGCCGCACATCTTGGCAAGGTCTGCCCCGATATCGTCTTGTTGTCCGAGGTCGATCACGGCATGGCCCGCACTGCACAGCGGCATACCACTGAAGTGATAGCCGACGCGCTTGACATGACCTACGCCTTCGGTGTCGAGTTTCACGAACTTGATCTCGGCGGCGCGACCGAGCGGGGCTTTTGCACGGATGACTTCAACAGTCTTGGCTGGCATGGGAACGCAATCCTGTCCTCGGTGCCGTTTGAACGCACGTCACTGATCCGACTGGACGATCACGGCCATTGGTTTGCCTCGGACCCTGGCGCGACGGACCCGGATCAACCGCGGGTCGGCGGTCGCAATGCCATCGCCGCCATTATCCCGGCCACGCAGGGTTCGCTTTGCGTTGTGTCCACTCATCTGGAAAGCAACGCAGATGCAGCGCACCGCCATCAACAGTTCCAACGGTTGTTAGATGAAATCGACGCGTTTGCGCCCGGACTGCCCGTTCTGATCGGTGGGGACCTGAACACCGGCAACCATCTGCCCCCCGATTTTGACTGGCGACGTGAAACCTTGTTTGGGTTGGCCGAACGCGAAGGCTACTCATGGTCTTTCACCGCAGAAGGTCCTACAACCCGACCCAGCCTGATCACTCCGCATCCTGAGCGGGTCATGAAACTGGATTGGTTGGCCGGACGGGGTCTGAAGTGTCTAGACAAAGGCATTCTGACTTCAATCTCGGACGAAGGTACGCCGCTTTCGGATCATGATTGCGTCTGGTGTCGCACAGGCTAAGCACTGGCCCGCTCAACTATCTGGATAAGTCCCTTTTACCGAAACAGAAAAACCGTCTAACATGCGGTTCATCGCGGTAGAGGGACGCAACCATGGTAACAAAAGCAGAATTGGAAGCAGAGGTCGCCGAACTGCGCCGCCAGTTGGCCGAACACGCCAACCCCGAGCCACCCAAGGCCCCGGAACCAGCCGATGCATTCGTCGACAACCTCGGCCATTGGACTGCCCAAATTGATGAAGTTCTGACAGAATTCGAGGATTTGCCGCATAAAAAGCCCATCCTATTCGCCCTTGGCGTCTTTGCGCTTGGGTACATGATCGGTCGATCCCGATAGGAGCCTGACATGAGCCGCATTTCCCGAAATATCTCGATCATTTTGCGCGCTGAACGGCTGATTGCACAGCGTCAAGTCGCAGTTGCCGCAAAGCGCACAGGCATCTATGCCGCAGCAGGTCTTGCCGTGGGTCTTGCCGCCGTGATGCTGAACGTGGCCGGGTTTTTCTGGCTGTCAGAGACTCTGTCGACGACCTCGGCCGCGCTGATTGTGGCCGGGATTGATCTGGTGGTGGCCGTTCTGCTTGCGGTAGTTGCGAATTCCATGACGGCACAGACAGACACGTCGGATGCCGTCGAACTGCGAGACATGGCTTTGCGAGATATTGAAACCGAAATCCGAGAAAACTTCGCGGATGCGCGCAACGCCGTAACCGGCATTAGGCGCGATCCGCTTGGCACGCTGACACCTGAAATTGTCAGCGCACTTCTTGGGGTCCTGCTGAAATACGCCAAGACCCGTAAAAAGCCGCAGGACTAGGTCACTCCATTAGGTTCGCAGCCGCGCGGGCGATCACCATTTCCTCATTCGTCGGAATCGACAGAATCCGCACGCGGCTGAAATCGGTTGAAAGAACCGTGCCACCATCGGCATTCCGGGCGTGATCCATCTCGATCCCGATCCAACGCATGCCGTCACACACCATCTGCCGGATTGCGGCCGAGTTCTCGCCAACACCACCCGTAAAGACCAGCGCGTCGATCCCTTCCAGTGCGGCTGACAATGCGCCCAATTCGCGGCGTATGCGGAAGACGTAATAGTCAATGGCCTTACGCGCCTCGGACGTGTCAGCGGACAGAAGGGTGCGCATGTCCGACGATATCCCCGACAGACCCAGCAGACCGGATTTGCGATACAGAATCTCGGCAATCTCATCCGCCGACAGGCCTTCCTGCTGCATCATGTAAAGCACAACACCAGGGTCAAGCTGCCCGCTACGCGTTCCCATTGGCAACCCGTCCAGCGCCGAGAACCCCATAGTCGAGGCCACCGCCCGACCACCCGAAACCGCACACATCGAGGCCCCGTTACCCAGATGCGCAATAACCACGCGCCCGTCGTACAAGCCCGGCGCGATCTCTTTCAGCTTTTGCGTTATGTAGTCGTAGCTGAGCCCGTGAAACCCGTACCGTCGTACGCCTTTGTTATAGTAGCTCTGCGGCAGGGCGAAGGTGTCGTTGACCCAAGGGTGTGTCCGATGGAACGCCGTGTCAAAGCAGGCGATCTGCGCTGTATCCGGGAAGGCCGCGCTGGCTGCGCGTATCCCTGCAAGACTATAGGGCTGATGCAGCGGCGCGAAAGGTATGAACCCAGACAACGTCTCGACAACCGAGGCGTCAATGCGCACCGGCTCGGAATAAACAGTGCCCCCGTGGACGACGCGGTGCCCGATGGCACGTACATGGATGTCCGGCAGGTATTCCCGCGCCATTTCCAGAAAGGCGTGGATCGCCTCGTCATGGCTTTTGGTGTTGGTCAAAGGACGGTCGATCGAGCGTCCTCCAGCGGATTGGGCCAGCAAACGTGGTGCGTCGCCCAAACGTTCGATCTGGCCACGCCAGCGCATACTGGGGCGATTGCCCTCAACCAGCTCATAAAGCGCGAATTTCAGGGAAGAAGACCCGGCGTTCAGCGCCACAACATGATCAGCCATGGATTTTACCCTTGTTTGCATGCGCATGAAGCGCGGCTACAGCACAGGATGCCAATCGCGAGGCATCATCATCGGATCGTGACGTCAAAATGATGGGAACGGCCGCACCGATCACGACCCCTGCCGCCTCGGCATGAGAGATGAAGGTCAACTGTTTTGCCACCATATTCCCGGCCTCAATATTAGGCGCGACCAGAATATCGGCAGCACCGGCAACCTCTGACGTGATCCCTTTGGTACGGGCGGCGTTCAGATCAACCGCATTGTCCATCGCCAGCGGCCCATCGACCAACCCGCCGGTGATCTGACCGCGCTCGGCCATTTTCGACAGCAAGGCCGCATCGACCGATGACGGCATATGCGGGTTGATCGTCTCAACCGCCGACAACACGCCGACCTTGGGCTGTTCGATTCCCAAAGAATGTGCCAGGTGAATCGCGTTTTGCACGATATCCGCCTTGGTTTCCAAATCAGGCGCAATATTCACCGCCGCATCCGTCACCATGATCGGGCGCGACATGCCCGGAACATCCATTACGAACACATGTGACAGTCGCCGCCCTGTGCGCAGCCCTTTTTCACGACGCAAAACCGCGTGCAGCAACTCATTGGTATGCAGATACCCCTTCATCAGGGTCTGCGCGCGTCCGTCGACTACAAGATCCACGGCACGGTGCGCGGCGATGCCGTGGCTGCGGGCCTCGACAATTTCGATGCCAGACAAGTCGGCCCCCAGCTCAGCGGCAGCAGCGGCGATTTTATCGGGGTCCCCGACGAGGATCGGCGAAATAATATGATTGGCATGCCCCAGCAACGCGCCGCTCAGAGAGTTGGGCTCTTCTGGCGCAACAACGGCGGTTGGCATCGGCTCTAGTGGGCGCGCTTTTTCCAACAGCGCGTCGAAATGGCGGTGCCGCTGCACGATCAGGCCAGGGACCTCGACCGAGTCGAACTCCATATGCGTCGAAGGCGGTGTGACCTGAACGGTGCCGCTGAGAACCAGTGCATTGTCAACGACCCGTCGCACTTCGGCTGAGCAGAGCAGATCACCATCGTCGCGCTTTTCCTCAACAGCGACAAAGGCAGTCAGTTCTTCACCCGCAAGCACCCGGAGGTGGAAGGCCAAATCCGCGCGGCGAGTCTGCGTTCCGGCGCCGGGCATGTAGTTTCCCAGCACGGCTGCGACCAGACCGGCGGGCCACAGCGCGGGTGCGACGGCTTCGGCAAGGCCGTCGCCATCCCCGTCATAGGTTGCCAGATGCAGCGGATTGTGATCGCCCGAGGCCGAGGCAAAAGCATAAAGGTCGTCAACCGTGCACAAGCGGGTCAGTTGTGCCGCGTCGCCAACCTTGAGCTGCTCGAAGGTTTTATTTTCCTGGATTTTCATAGCGTGCCAACTTTGGTTTTTCGGACGTCTTACCGACTTGGGTCGCGGGTTTAATTGATGCAGGTCAGTTCGGGGTCACAATGGTACGTCCAGCACCCTTGAGCCCGCAAAACGTAGCCTCGGCTTTCAAATTTTGCTGCGTCGCAGCATAACTGATTGCCCACTGAGCAGCAATATCCTTTGCGCTGTCTTCACCGGAACGTTGCGGAATCCATATTGACCCATGCTCTGATCTGAGGCAGTGACGCTACGATGGTTCCCGATGCTGCACGCGCGGGATGAAAAGGGAATACGGTAAGGTGCAGACCAAATCCGTAACTGCCCCCGCAACTGTAGGCGGTGAGCGACGCCAATATCCCACTGGCCGGATCAGGTCGGGAAGGGTGGCCAAGCACAGACCCGCGAGTCAGGAGACCTGCCATCTCAAACGCAACCAAACCGGGGCGGGGTGTCCTGGAAAGAGGCTCAATGTCACATCGACCCGATGTCATCAGAACCGTTCCTCTCCCTGCCCGTCTGGCATGCAGGTGGGGCGGAGCATGACGGATCATGTGGTGCTGATCTGCACGACCTGCCAAGGGGCAGAGGCGGCGCAATCGATTGCCGAGGCCCTGCGAGAGCGCCTGCCCGAGGGCTACGGCACACGGATGATTGAGTGTATGGCCGGTTGCGATCACCCACTGACCGTTGGATTTCAGGCGGGTGCGAAGGCACAATATCTGTTTGGCGAAATTCAAACCTCGGCCGATATCGACGCTTTGGCCGCTTTCGCGCGGCAATACCAAAACAGTTCCACAGGTTGGACCAAGGCAACGGATCGCCCCGAGGCGCTGTTGCACAAGACCTTGTCGCGGATGCCGCCCTTGGCGACGGGGGCCACATGACCGAACATGCGTTCCTTCAGGTCAACGGCGTCGGTTATCACGCCTATCACGGCGAAGTTCTGCTTCAGGACATCACCTTTGCGCTTCACGAAGGCGCGGTTCTGGCCATCGCCGGGCCCAACGGCGCGGGCAAGACAACGCTGATGAACCTTCTATGCGGGTCCGAGCATCCTTCGGACGGCAATGTATTGTTCAAGGGGCGAAATTTGCGCAGCATGTCGGCGACCGAGCGTGCGCGGATGATCGCTGTTGTCAGCCAGCAGGAATATCCCGACGGGCGGCTCTCCTTGCGCGAGTATGTAGCGCTGGGACAGATCCCGATCCGGGCCGACCGCTCCGCCGAGGCCCTTGCCGCCGATCTTGCGCGAATTTTGGACCTGACCAGCCTGAACGATCTGGCCGACAAGCGCATGGCGGTTCTGTCGGGCGGGGAACGGCAGCGCGCCCATATCGCGCGGGCATTGGCACAAAACCCGGCACTGCTGTTTCTGGACGAGCCCACCAACCATCTGGACCCGGACGCCAAGGGGCGGATGTTGTCACTGGTGGCCGGGCTGGGAATCACAGTGGTGATGATCGTCCACGATCTGGTCATGATCCCGGAATTTGCGACGCATGTCGCGCTGATGAAATCCACCCGTCTTACCGGGTTCGGACCTGTGGCCGACGTGCTGACCACCGACCGCGTGCGTGACACGTTCGGTGTCGATTACCTGTTTTTCCAGCACGAGGGCCGCTTGATCCCGGCGCTGGACATCCGAAAAACCTCAGTTTCCAACCCTGTTAGGAGCATTTCCGAATGAAACACATCTTGTCCGTGGCGCTGGTTACAGCCATGGCGGGCGGTGCCGCCGCGCATGAAGTTACCGTCGACAATTGCGGCGAACCGCTGGTGTTTGAAACCCAGCCCGAGCGTCTGGTCGTGCATGACATGAACATGACCGACATGGCCTTTGCACTGGGTCTACAAGACAAGATCGTCGGCCTGACCGGGATTACCGGCTGGTACAAAACCAGCCCCGAGTTCGACTCGCTGCGCGGCGATATCCCTGAACTGGCCCCGAAATATCCGACGGTCGAGAACCTGGTGGCCGTTGAACCCGACCTGTTCTTTGCCGGTTGGTACTACGGAATGCGGCCCGGCGGTGATGTGACACCGGAAACGCTGGCGCCCTTCGGGATCAAGACTATGATCCTGTCGGAAAGCTGCGTTCACCTGCATAAGGACCGCCCCAAGGCCAGCATGGACCTGCTGTTTGACGATGTCCTGCGTCTGGGCAAGGTCATGCATGTTGAAGACAAGGCCGAAGCGTTGGTTTCAGGCTGGAAAGACGAGCTGGCCGCGATTGAGGCGAAAACCGCCGATCTGCCAAAACCGCGCGTGTTCCTGCTGGACGGGCCCGCTGATGCGCCCTTCACCGCCGGAAAATACGCCATCCCTGATGCGATGATTGCCGCTGCGGGCGGTCAGAACGTGACCTATGACATGGATACAAGCTGGGGCCGTAGCTCTTGGGAGGCCGTGGCCGCCGCGAACCCCGAGTTCCTGGTGCTGTTGGACTATCAAACCGGAAACGGCGCGGCGGATACGTTCAAATTCCTGCAAGAGCACCCGGTGATGTCGCAAACCGATGCGGTCAAAAACGAGCGCTGGATCGGTCTGCGGTACGAAGAACTAACGCCGGGACCCGCGAACATTCAGGCGATCTCGAAAATGGCACAGGCCATGCATAAGGGCCTGAACTAATTTGGGCCGTCTCGGGCTGACACTTTTGGTGGGGGCGGTCATTCTGGCCGCCCTTCTTCTGGTTTCAACAATCTACGGAACCACATCCATCCCTCTGTCCGATACATTCAAGGCCATATTGCTGGGCACAGGCCTTGTGGATGGAGACGTGTCGCCCCTGCACCGTATCGTCTTTGACCTGCGCCTGCCCCGCGCGCTGTTTGCGGCCGTGATCGGCGCTGGTTTGGGGATTGTCGGAGTTGTCTTGCAGACAACCACGCGGAACGATCTGGCCGACCCGTTTCTGTTCGGGCTGTCTTCGGGCGCTGCAGCGGGTGCTGTGTTCGTCATCACCGTAACCGGGGACATTTTGGGGTTCTGGACCTTGCCGCTGGCGGCGTTTTGCGGAGGGCTGGTGGCCTCTGGCATCGTGCTGGCTTTGGTACACGGATTGCGGACGAGCGCGCCTGAGAAATTGATTCTAGCCGGGCTTGCGGTGTCCTTCCTGTTCTCAGCCCTAACCAATTACCTGATTTTCGCAGGCGACAACCGTGCTGCCCATTCCGTCATCTTCTGGATGCTTGGCGGTTTGGGTCTGGCGCGATGGGAAACCTTCCCGCTGGTTTGCGCCGGGCTGGCGCTTATTCTGGCCTATGCCCTCTATCGTAGCCGCTGGCTGGATGCGCTGCTGACCGGAGATGTCACGGCAACAACACTGGGCGTTCCGGTTCAGTCGCTACGGTTCAAAATGTTCTTTGTTGCAGCGCTCGCGACCGCCGTTTTTGTTTCGGTCGCCGGAGTGATCGGCTTTGTTGGCCTGATGGTTCCACATATTGCGCGCGGCATCGCTGGTCCTTTGCACAATCACCTTGTCCCGACGGCAGCCGTGGTTGGCGCGGTACTGCTGACCGGGTCCGATATCCTCAGCCGCCTGATGCTTGCCCCGCAAGAACTGCCGGTCGGAATTGTGACGACCTCACTGGGGTCAATTTTCGTTTTCATTCTGCTGCTCAGAACGGCGAAGCCCAAAAGATAAATTGGCTTGTCTTTGTCAGTCCCGACGCTTGCCGAGCTGTCAGCGCACCTGCAACAATTTGACAAAACAGATTTTTTGCATGCATATTTTTTTAAGTTCCATGCAAAAACTGCCAAGAAATTGATCAATATCAAATCCGGCGCTGAACGAAGCCGTTAATCGGGAATAGCGACGAACAGAATCTAGCAAAGCCAGGTCTTTGAGAATGGGCCAAGTGACTACCCGGCGCGCCTTCCTGAGCGCGAGATTTCACGATGAGGACGGTGTGACAGCCAGACCTCCGGGATCGGTCGGGCCTGACTTTCTGAAGCACTGCACGAAATGCGGCGATTGCGCCTCGGTTTGTCCTGAGGACGTGATTGCAATCGCTGCGGACGGCTTTCCTGTTTTTCAACCCTCAGACAATCCCTGCACTTTTTGCGGTGACTGCGCCAATGCCTGCCCAACCCCTGCTTTGGATATCGACCTTGTGTCCAACTGGCCCTGGCGTGCCGCGCTAAAGCTGGACTCCTGCCTGTCGATGAATGGCGTCAGTTGCCGCCTCTGTCAGGACAATTGCGAAGAAAGCGCGATCCGGTTCTCGCTGCAAACCGGTGGTCGGGCCAAACCGACACTGGATGTGGCGGCCTGCACCGGCTGCGGGCTCTGCCCTACCGTTTGCCCGGCGGATGCCATCTCGCTGGACCACACCCCTCAACCCAAAATGGAAGCTGTGCAATGAACATCTGCGGTTGCCTTGCCCATGTCGCGCCCGACTACGCTACGGCTGCGGCGCAATCCATGAGCGATACACCGGGTGTGGAAATCCACGCCCAGACCGAAGACGGCCGTTTCGTCGTCGTGGTCGAAGATACCCCTGAACGCCTTGCGTCCGAGACCATCATGGATCTGCACCAGATCCCCGGGGTCGTGTCTCTGACGTTGACCTATCACCATTTCGAGGACCTCGCAGAGACCCGCCCGCGTCCCGATGCCCTAAGCCAAACCACCAGCCGGAGGCTCACGCTATGACACATTCTGAATCACGCCGGACATTCCTCAAGGCCACTGCGGCCACAGCCACGGCCTCGGCCGCCGGTATTCCGCTGGCCACAGGCGCGGCCGACGCTCAGGCGGCGACACCGGATATCCGCTGGGACAAGGCCGCGTGCCGGTTCTGCGGAACGGGCTGTTCCGTTCTGGTTGGCACCAAGGAAGGCCGCGTTGTGGCCACTCAGGGCGACCCGGACGCGCCGGTGAACCGCGGCCTGAACTGTATCAAGGGCTATTTCCTGTCCAAGATCATGTATGGCAAAGACCGCCTGACCACTCCGTTGCTGCGCAAGACCAATGGCGAATACGACAAGAATGGCGAGTTCGAACCGGTCAGCTGGGACGAAGCCTTTGATGTCATGGCCGCTAAGTGGAAAGAGGCGCTGGCCAAGAAAGGCCCGACCAGCGTGGGCATGTTTGGCTCGGGTCAGTGGACGGTCTGGGAAGGCTATGCCGCCGCCAAACTGATGAAAGCGGGCTTCCGCTCCAACAACATCGACCCCAACGCGCGCCATTGTATGGCTTCTGCTGTTGTTGGGTTCATGCGGACCTTCGGCATAGATGAGCCGATGGGCTGCTACGACGATTTCGAGCACGCAGACACATTCGTTCTGTGGGGTTCCAATATGGCCGAAATGCACCCCATCCTGTGGTCGCGCCTGACAGACACGCGTCTGACCAAACCGGGCAGCGAAGTTCATGTTCTGTCAACATTTGAACATCGTTCTTTCGAATTGGCGGACAATGGCATCGTGTTCAACCCACAGACCGATTTGGCGATCCTGAACTACATCGCCAACTACATCATTCAGAATGGCGCGGTGAACGAAGACTTCGTCAAAAAGCACGTAAACATCACCAAGACGGCAACCGATATCGGTTACGGCCTGCGCGACGAAAACCAACTTCAGCAAGACGCGGAAAACCCGAACTCGGGCAAAATGGAACCCATCAGCTTCGAAGAATATGCCAAAGCTGTTGAGCCTTACACTTTGGAATATGTATCTGAACTCTCAGGTGTTCCCGCTGACAAGCTTGAGAAACTTGCGAAACAATATGCGGATCCGAACCGGAAAGTCATGAGCCTTTGGACCATGGGTTTCAACCAGCATACGCGCGGTTCGTGGGTGAACTCGCTGATGTACAACGTCCACCTTTTGGTTGGCAAAATTTCCGAACCCGGCAACTCGCCCTTCTCGCTGACCGGCCAACCATCTGCCTGCGGCACCGCCCGAGAGGTTGGCACATTTGCCCATCGCCTGCCCGCGGACATGGTTGTCGCGAATGACGAGCACCGCGAGATTTGCGAAACCGCATGGAAAATTCCCGAAGGTACAATCCCGCCAAAACCTGGCTTCCACGCTGTTTTGCAACACCGAATGCTGAAAGACGGGGTGCTGAACGCGTATTGGGTTCAATGCAACAACAACATGCAAGCCGCCCCGAATATCAATGAGGAAGGGTACCCCGGTTATCGCAATCCTGAAAACTTCATCACAGTTTCAGATCCCTACCCAACCGTCACCGCAGTTTCAGCTGACCTGATCCTGCCAACGGCAATGTGGGTCGAGAAAGAAGGCGCATATGGCAACGCCGAGCGCCGCACTCAGTTCTGGCATCAACAGGTTAAAGCGCCGGGAGAGGCTAAGTCCGACCTTTGGCAACTGATGGAATTCTCGAAACGCTTCACTGTAGAAGAAGTCTGGGGCGAAGAGCTGCTGACCAAGATGCCAGAGCATCGCGGCAAGACAATGTTCGAGGTTCTGTTCCAGAACGGGAATGTGGACAAATACCCGCTTTCGGAAACCGCCGAAGGTTTCGACAATGACGAAGCAGAGCATTTTGGGTTCTACGTGCAGAAAGGATTGTTCGAAGAATATGCCGAATTCGGGCGCGGTCATGGGCACGATCTGGCACCGTTCGAAATGTACCATCAGGCACGCGGTATGCGCTGGCCGGTCGTGGATGGCAAAGAAACGCTTTATCGCTTCCGCGAAGGATATGACTCGTATGTCCCCGAAGGGGCGGGCGTCAAATTCTATGGGCACAAGGATGGCAAGGCCAAAATTATCTTCGCGCCTTATGAACCTGCTGCTGAAGAGCCGGACAATGAATATGATTTGTGGCTCTGTACCGGTCGGGTTCTGGAACACTGGCATTCGGGTTCGATGACCCGTCGGGTTCCGGAACTGCACCGCGCCTTCCCGTCGGCTGTTGTTTTCATGCACCCCGACGACGCCCGGGATCGAGGTCTGCGGCGCGGTCAGGAAATTGTTCTGTCGACCCGTCGTGGCGATGTCACCAGCCGGGTCGAGACCCGTGGGCGCAACAAGGTACCACGCGGACTGGTCTTTATGCCCTGGTTCGACGAAGGCCAGCTGACCAACAAGCTGACGCTGGATGCAACCTGCCCGCTGTCGAAGGAAACCGACTACAAGAAATGCGCCTGCAAGGTCGAGCGCGCGTAAGAGACTGGCAAGGCAAAGGTAAGTCTCATGTCTGGTGTTGGCTCTCCCCTCTCGCCGCAGCGGCGCCGGTTCCTTCAGGACTCGGCGCGCGCCGCAGGCGGCTGCGTGGCGGCCGGGTCCATGTTGGCCTGGCTGGCACGCGACGCGCGGGCGTTACCAGCCGAGGCATTGCGTCCCCCCGGAGCCTTGCCGGAACAAAACTTCCTGTCCGCCTGTATCCGTTGTGGCCTGTGCGTGCGGGATTGCCCCTATGACACGCTGAAACTTGCTGAGCTTGGCGTCGATGCCGTCGCCACCGGCACACCCTATTTCACCGCTCGTGACGTGCCCTGCGAGATGTGTGACGACATTCCCTGTGTCGCCGCCTGCCCCACTGGGGCGCTGGACCCTGCGCTGGACAATATCGACGACGCCGATATGGGAGTGGCCGTTCTGGTCGATCAGGAAAACTGCTTGAACTTTCTAGGGCTGCGGTGCGACGTCTGCTACCGCGTCTGCCCCGTGATTGACCAGGCAATCACGCTTGAGACCGCGCATAACACCCGTTCGGGTCACCATGCGCTGTTCCTCCCTACCGTCCACGGCGACCGCTGCACCGGTTGTGGTATGTGCGAGAAAAGCTGCGTTCTGCCCGAAGCCGCGATCAAGGTTCTGCCCACCCGGCTGGCGCGCGGCAGCAGTGCCGACCACTATCGCAAAGGCTGGGAAGAAAAAGCCGCCAAAGGCGCGCCCGTGGTCGAAGGTATCATTGACCTGCCGGACCGCCTCCCCGGACCGGGCACCGACAATCTGGTCACGCCGGGCGGCTTTGCGCCGGAGTACAATTTGCCGGGGACCGGACAATGAGCATCCGCACCCATATGCCTGTCGGACAGGAAGCCATCGAAGTCAAAGGCTGGATCGGCGCGCACAAATACCTGTTGCTGCGCCGAGCCTCACAGTTGTTCTTTCTGGTCCTGTTCTTGCTGGGCCCATGGTTCGGCATCTGGATCGTTCAAGGCACGCTGGCCGGGTCGCTGACCCTTGGCGTGTTGCCGCTGACCGACCCATTTGTTCTGCTGCAAAGCGTGGTTGCCGGGCACTGGCCCGAACTGACCGCCCTGATCGGAGGCCTGATTGTTCTGGTCGCCTACGCGCTGATCGGCGGGCGCGTCTATTGCTCCTGGGTCTGCCCGATCAACCCGGTAACCGATGCCGCCCACTGGCTGCACCGCAAGCTGGACCTGCCCAAAGGCTGGCAACCCAAGCGCGGTACGCGGCTGTGGATCTTGGCCACCGTACTGATCGTCTCGGGTCTGACCGGCGTCATCGCATGGGAGTTGATCAACCCGATCACCATGCTGCATCGCGGGCTGATCTTTGGCGCGGGCTTTGTCTGGGCGATGATCGTTGCAATCTTCTTCTTCGACCTGTTCGTGTCTCGCCACGGATGGTGCGGGCACCTGTGCCCGGTCGGAGCATTCTATGGCCTAATCGGCACCAAAGCGATGTTGCGTGTCAGCGCGCCCAATCGCGCAGCCTGTGACGACTGCATGGATTGCTTTGCCGTCTGCCCGGAAAACCACGTCATCTCACCCGCGTTGCGCGGCAAAACCGGCACCACACCGCTGATCCTGTCGCCCGACTGCACGAATTGCGGCCGCTGTATCGATGTTTGCGCGGTTGATGTTTTCAAGTTTACTCACCGGTTCGACGACCACGTCGCCGCACCTTCCGATCCCGTTCCCGCGCCCATTCAGCGCGCAGCCAGACCCACCTAAGGGAGTGCCAAGATGAACAAGCCAATCCTGACCGGCGTCACAGCCCTGATCCCCGTCATACTCCTGAGCGGTTTCGCCCTTGCCCAATCCGCGCAAGTCGAAGCCCTGCGCGGGGCCGAGGTTGATGAACCCGTTCCACTCGATCAGGTCCACCGCACTATCGAAGGGCGTATGCAGAGGAATTACCGGCAGCAACCCCCGCTGATCCCGCATTCAATCGAACAATACCAAATCGATCTGCGGACCAACCAATGCTTGTCCTGCCACGACTGGACAAAGGCGGGTGAGCGCAACGCACCCACTTTATCGATGACGCACTATCTGGACCGCGAAGGACGTGAACTGGATCAAATCGCCGGTACTCGGTACTTCTGCAACCAGTGTCATGTCCCACAGGCAGACACGCCGGCGCTTGTCGATAACGTTTTTGAACCTTCTTCCGGAAACTGATCCAACGCTTGACTGAAAGGAGCACCGAAATGGCAGACTCCCCCGAAAAACGCGGCTGGATCGGCCGCATCTGGAATGCGATCTGGACACCGACCGTTCTGTTCAGCTCGGGCTTTCTGGTGCTGGCAGGGTTCCTCGCCGGTATCCTGTTCTGGGGTGGGTTCCACTGGACCCTGGAACTGACCAACACCGAAGAGTTCTGCACCTCGTGCCACACGATGGAAACGAACCTCGGCGAATACCGCGAGACGATCCACTACAACAACCACTCGGGCGTGCGGGCTATATGTTCGGATTGCCACGTGCCGCATGAGTGGAACCACAAGATCAAAGCCAAGATCATGGCGGTCAAGGATGTCTATCACGAGCTGGCCGGCACCATCGGCACGCCCGAGAAATACGAAGAACATCGACTGAGCATGGCCACCGCTGTGTGGAAAAAGATGAAAGCTTCAGACAGTCGTGAATGCCGCAACTGTCACAACTTCGACTATATGGATTTCACCCTTCAGGAAAATCGTGCGGCGTCCGAGCATCAGCGTGCCATCGACACCGGCATGACCTGCATCGACTGCCACCAGGGGATCGCGCACAGCCTGCCACCTGGACATCTGCAGCGGTATCAGGAAATCACCGAAGAGCTGGCTGCTGACGCACCGACACCGCTGGGTCAACAGGTGGCGGACGGAAGTGAAGAAATCCGGTCATTCCTGACCAATCGGTCCGAGTAAAAAGGAGGCAGATATGCTGGAACTTCTGGGAACAATCGGAGCCAACATAATCAGCCTGCCCGGTATATTGGGCCTGGCACTGGGTATGATGACCCGCAACCCCTTGCTTGGCGCGGTGATGGGAGGCGTTGTTGGCGTCGCTGAAACGCTAATCTTTGCGCATTGGTCATTCGCCAATTTCGGAACAGGCGAACTGCTTATCGCAGTGGTCGTCGGGATGTGCGCAGGGGCCTTGGGTTCGGCAATTCGCATCAAGGGCGCTACTGTTTGATGTTTTGACAAACAGGTTTGCCGTAGCAAACTTTGCATTTAACAGTTGAAGGCGGTGCTAAATTGGCGCCGCCTTCTCTTTTCGCGCAAAAGTTGCGCTCGACGAAAACGGCCCACAAACATATAAAACATCAAACAATCTGACTCATTTTAGCGGATTATTGAAACACCAGGGCACATAGATACTTCAAAAATTGGTGTCCATTGGGGTGCAACAAGGTTCGGTTTTTGCACAAACGCGCTGAATTTTTATTTCAACGTTTTCCGACGCTTGTTGACCAGAAGATTCGATGGGCATCTTGAAGTCGCAATACGAAGACCGCTGTTGCAAAATTGCAATCTGACAAAATTTTCCAACTAAACACTTTCCACCATTTACGCCCCCAACTCGCTTTGGCTACTAATGTTAACATATCGTTAACGAGTTCATCTTTGGGGGTATGCAATGAATAGTTGCGCAAAGCAGCACACGCCGGCACGTGTGGCAAGAGGCGGTCGTGTTGTGAAGTGGAAGGGCCGGGTGGCCAGTGTCGCGCCTTCGGTATTCCTGGCCTCGATAGCGGTAAGCGCTTGCGCAACTGTTGCTTCTGCGGATGTTGTCATTTCTGCACCGCAGACGACCCCGGCGGACTTTCTCATCGACGAGGACATAACGATCACCGAAACCGGGGCTGTTAATCTGACCGCGGATTCTGGCCCCGCCGTGCAGATCAACACCGATTACACCAGCGTCTTTACCAATGACGGAACGATCTCGGGCCCCGCCCCCGGAGAACAACTTGGGTTCGGCCTGGAGCTAAACGGAGATCTGGGTGAAACCGGACAGGTTATCAACAACGGGTCGATCGACATTGATATCGACGCCAATGGGTCCGCACTTGGCCTTGGTGTCCTGTTTGACGACGATCTTGCCGGAACATATCAGAACAACGGGACAATCGACGTCAATGTCAGCAGCGACAATGCCGTCGCATTGGCGATTGGAACTGTGGTCGACGGTGTTGCTCAATCAACGGCGACGATCAAAAACAACGGGGACATACTGGTACAGTCCTCGTCGGTTCCGACTGAAAACGTGGCTGCGGCCGGGTTTCTGTTCGTGAACCCCGCCGAAACAGACATCGACAATGCCGGTACGATCCAAGTCACAGCCCAGACGGGCGAACAGGCCTCGGCCTTCGGCTTTCAGTTTGAAGGAAGCCTGAACGGCAATCTGACCAACTCGGGCACGATCAGCGCTACGGCCACGGACGGGGTGGACGATGTCTATGCCATCGGGGTTGAGGTGATCACCGATGTAAACGGCGACATCAACAACACCGGCACTATCTCAGTTCTGGCCAATGGTTCAGCGGATGACGCGATTGCCTGGGGTATCCATGTCGAAGGCGACCAGAACGGTGCCCTGATCAACTCGGGCACCATCGTCGCAACGGCGCAAACGACCTCGGGCAGCGCTGATGGCGCGGCTGTCTATGTTGAGGGCAACACGGTTGGCAACATCACCAACAGCGGGACGATTGATGCACGCGGCACCGGGACGGCATCTGCCAGCGGAGCGGCTTATTATCTAGGCGGCGATTTCGACGGCGATTTCGAAAACTCGGGCACCATTCTGCTGGCCTCTGACTCCACCGCGTCCGAGGCAGAGACTTTTGGCCTGTTTGTCAGCGGACAAATGGACGGTGATTTCACCAATGCGGGCACGATCACCATAAGCGCCACGGGTAGTTCGGCCGAAGCCCGGGCCCTGACGATCAATGGCGGCTTGATCGGGGAAATTCGCAACACTGGCACGCTTATGATCCAGGTCAACGCTTCCTCCGAGGGATCTGGCACCGGCTTTTACATCCGCAACGGGCTGACCGGGAATTTCGCCAACACCGGCACGCTTCAGATCAATGTGACAAGCGATACCTCCGAGGCAACGGCCTCTGGCCTGCGCGTCTTTGGTGGAATGGACGGTGACATCATCAATGACGGCACAATCACAGTCGAAGCCGAGGGCGATTTCTCGGCCTTTGCGGCGGCTGCCGATATCCGCAACACCCTGACCGGATCAATCACCAACACTGGCACTCTGCGTATTCAGGCCGAAGCGTTTTCGACCGCAACTGCCGGGGGCTATACGATCACCAACGGGATGGTTGGCAGTTTCAGCAACAGCGGTACCATAATGGTGTCGGCCGTTGGCAGCACGAACGAGGCCCGCGCCTTCGGCCTGCGCGCCTTTGGCGGGGTCGATGGGGACATCACGAACTCTGGCACGATTGCCGCTCAAACCAGTGCGGCGCAAACATCGGTGGCTACAGGCTTTATTGTCGGCGGGCCGTTTGACGGTAACTTCCTGAACACCCAGACAATCACGGCAATGGCCGAGGCCAGCACCGGGTCGGCCCGCGCCCATGCCCTGGATATCACGAGCACCTCGACAGGACAGATCGAAAACAGTGGCACACTGAACGTGCGGGCCGAAGGATCGACCAACGCCTTTGCATCCGCCATCGACATCAGCGGCGGCTTGAATGGCGACTTTGTCAATTCCGGCACCGTCCGCGCCGAAGCGGACAATCTGTCCGGTGGCTCCTCGGCCTCTGCTTTCGGGGCGTTTATTGCCAACGGCATGACCGGAAATATTGAAAACTCGGGCACGCTTACTGTTGAATCCAACGGACAAACTCTGGGTGTCGCTGCCGGGGTTTTCGTGACCAATAATGGGTTGGGCGGAGATTTCACCAACTCAGGCACAATCATGGCCAATGGATCAGCCGAAACCGGCGACGGTCTCGCCTTTGGTCTGCTTGTGAATGGCGGAATTGATGGCGTGCTGACCAACAACGGCACCCTGATTGCCGAAGCCTCGGCCCTTTCTTCGGCCCGTGCAACTGGCATTGTCGCGAATGGTGGACTGACGGGAAGTTTTGCCAATTCGGGTACGATCTCGACCACGGCGATTTCAGAATCCGATGAAGCGCTGTCGCAGGGTATTTTCACGGGCAACAGCAGCGATGCAGCCGCAAGTAATACCGGCAATGTCTCTGCGTCTGCCACCGGCGCATTGGGTGCAACGGCGCAGGCGTTGTCTCTGGGCGGGGTCTACAATGACGCAGTCACCAACTCGGGCCAGTTGACGGCAGTCGCCGCTATCGCAAACGGAACCGGTGATGCCGACGCCAGTGGTGTGTTTATTGCCGATTTGCAGGGCACATTCGCCAATACTGGCGTGATCAATGCCGCTGCTTCGGGCGGCGACACTTCCGAGGCCTTTGGTCTGAACATCCAGAATTTCGACGGCGAGATTACCGAGGTTGGCTCTATCTCGGCGCGTTCGGACACAGATGATGCCTATGCCATCTTCTTGGGCTCGGGAACCGGGACGCTGAATCTGGACACTCAGGACAATGTCGACGGCTTGATCCGTGTTCAAGATCATCAGGTCAATCTGTTCGCCCAAGGCGGCAGCTCGGTGTTCTTTTTCGAAGATGCTGCGCCAGGAACAGAGGATTTCAACACGATTATCTCGGACGGCCGGTCGGGATGGTTCGTGCAGGATGAAGGTGGCCCAGCACCGGTCTATGCCGCTGTCGATCCGGCCGAAATTCTGACATCGGCCGATATCGTAGCCTATTACGGCACTCTCATCGGCAGCTCGAACGGCGCGCTGCGCTATGAGGCTGCGCAGGTCACACGCAATGCTGAAACCGGCAATGTCTCGGGTCTGAGTATTGGTGGCTTCCGTCCTTATGTGCATCTCGACGCGGCCTCACGCCGGTTCGAAAATGTGCCGGGCATTGATACGGATGTCACGGCGATCAACGGTAGCGTCGGCTTTTCGGGACAGTTGGACAATGGCACCGCGCTGGCCTTTGGGCTGGGCGTGTTCCGCACGGATGGCGACACCGACACCACCGATTTTGACACGGACGGCTTCTATATCGACGCCTCAATCGGACGTCAGATCGGCGCCTATACGGTCGAGGCCGGGCTGGGCTATGGCTGGCTGTCCACCGACCGCACGCGCGAGATTTCAGGCAGCGCTGATGCGGATGCCGATTTCGACAGCACCTTGCTGACGGTCTACGCCGGTGTCGAGCGGGATTTCGAGACCACAGGCACCATCGGCCTGACCGGTTTTGGCGACCTCCGCTATACCCGGCAAGAGGATGACAGCTACACCGAAACCGGCTCATCTGCGAACGCGACCGTGGACGACGCCACAACTGACGTGATTGAGGTCCGCTTGGGTGTCGAAGCCTCCAAGGCTCTGAACACAGGCGGCGTGTTGGTCGGTCAGCTTTCCGGCGTTGTCCGGCAGGGTCTGGGCGACTCGGATGCGGATGTCACTGTCTTTGGCTCAACCCAAAGCCTCAGCTTTGCGGCCACCGACTTCTCGGGCGGGAGTGTTCTGATTGGATATGAGCATGAGTTCATCCCCAACATGCAGTTCGAGGCCAACGCCTCGCACGAGGTTGGCAGCGATGCGCAGGGACCGAATTTCCTTGCGGGCATTCGCTGGTCGTTCTGAGGAACCGATCTTAAAGAACAAGGGCCGAAGTGGTTGAACACTTCGGCCCTTGCTTTAGCGGCGGCCTTTCTTCCTGTTCATCCAGAAAGGCGGCACATCACCTGCCATGATACAGCCGTAGGGGTCGATATAATCCTCGATTTCGGCCAGATCATAGGATTTGATCTGCGCTACAACACTGTCCGCACTTTTGTAGCTGGACGGCAGTTCCGAGGCGTCCACACCGCCGGCATGGAAGCGAATATCCAGACCTTCGGTTTCCGCCTTCAACATCTCATCCGGCGTAACAGACCCCATCCGGCGCTTATGTTCGGAACGCGAGAAATTCCGCCCCGCCCCATGTGGGCTGAAGCCAAGACCGTGGCCTGCATCCTTGCCGCGCACGACCAGCACCGGCTCGGACATGTTCAGCGGGATCAGGGTCAGCCCGGTCGCGTCCGCGGCATAGTCACCCCACGCCGGGGTTGCGCCCTTGCCGTGATAGAACAGATCGCCCCGTTTGAAGACGAAGTTATGTTCGTTCCAATACCGGTTCCCGACATCGCCCACTCGCGCGGCCTCAACCGTTGCCTGATGGATCGCGTTGTGGTTGGCCTTGGTCCATTTGCGGATCAGTTGCAGGGCATCCCAATAGTCGCGCCCTTCCTGCGTGTCAGCTGGAATCCAGGCGTTTTGCTTCGGCGTACCCGGCGACAGCTCCTTGCGGAAGCGATGCGCGACGGTCATGCCGTTCTTATACAGAACAGCCCCCGGCCCGCGCGAACCGTGATGGGTCACAATCGCCGTCCGCCCGGTTTTGCGCGACCGGCCGACAAACAGGAAATGGTTCCCGTCGCCTTGCGTCCCCATATGCTCCTGCGCCATACGCAGCGATTTCGGGTTGTCGAGAAACGGATTTTCACGGAACGCATCCAGCAGTTTCAGCGAGGTTGTGAAGCGCTTGCCCTGCGGCCGACCACCCGGTCCGAAATGGGTCGCTGACTGCGCCGCATCCAGCACGGCCTTTGGGTCAGCATTGCCCAGATCAGTGATCATGACCGAGCAGCAAATGTCGGCCGAATGCATCCCCGGATGGATCGCATTGCGCGCCGCCGCGACGCCGCCAACCGGGATCGTGCCGACCGGACCAGCCGGACAGGCATCGGGCATAATCGCCCCGGCCTCAATCGTCGGGGTCCGCATCAGCGCGGTCATCGTTTCGCGGACTTTCTCGACGTTGTCCTCCTCATCCGGATCGCTGGCGTCGATATTTTCGTGAAACGGCACCTCACCGGGCGCGCGCAGATCCAGCGTAGGCGGAGTCGGAAGGATCTCACCCTCCAGCTCCTGCCGGATGCGCACCAGACCGAAGCCTTCGGCCCGCATCTCATTCGCGCGCGCCAACAGGACGGGGAATTGCTTGCCAGGGCGATGCCCCCAGTCTTTCAGGTGTTCGCCCGTTACGGGATCAAATGTGTTTTCCATCATCATATTCACTCAAATTCAGGCCCCGGCGACAAGTTGGGAAGAAACAGTTCGGGAGGCCCGCCCCGCATCTGAATGGGCAGATGCGTTTGCCGTCTGGGCGCCGGCACGGAGGGGAGTTGAACCCGCTCGACCTGTCCCTGAGGTGCCATGTAGTTCCTTCGGCATTCGCCGGGGGTGTCCTTTCGTTTTGGGTCTCGACGACAAGAGTTTGGTGAAACGCCCTGCTCTACCCAACTGAGCTACCGTCCGTCCCCCGTGGGGCTCGGACGAGCGGGATTCGAACCCGCGACCTGGAGATTAACAATCTGTAGTTCCACCGGCATTCGCCGAGACATGCCTTTCGTTCGGGTCAGGCAGACAAGGGGTGATGAGACCACGCCCTGGTCAGGGCGCGGATCGGTAACAGCGATGTAGTCCCACCGGCATTCTGCCTGATGTTGTTCTGATGGCCGGGGCAGCGCACTGCCCGAGCCTTGTTTATACATCGATCTTTTCGATCTCAGCGACCCAATGATCCGGGCCGGTTTGACCGCTGGCAAATGCCGCGATCTGGTCAAAGACCGCATCCGAGAACCCGCCGACATTCAACACATCGGCACGCGTCTGCGCCTGAGTGGTCCCGTATGGGGCGATGTCAATGCAGACCAGCTTGGCCTGCGGATTGCGACGCTTGATCACCTCCCACTCCTTCAACATCGCTGTGCCCTGACCACCATTCCGGGCATCCACCCACGACTGGTTGTCAGACACGAACACCACCAGATCCGGTGCGCGGCCGCGCTTGTTCAGCCAGGCCAGCGGCGCGGAACAGTTCGTCCCGCCACCGGCCAGTGCGGCCAGACGCTCGGCATTGGTCAGGATCGTGTCGCGCGGTTCCAGACGCACATCACGCACATCGAAATCGAACGGCAACACCTGACACCCACGGTTCACCCGTTGGAAGGACGCCGCCACCAGCGCCGCCACATCCACATGCCGCACGGCCGAGGTCGCCCCCGGACGATACCCGGTCACGGACCACGTCATCGACCCTGACACGTCTGGGCACACAACCACCTGCCCCGCAACCTGCGGTACGTTCTGCGCGGCGATCTCCATCGCGTCGTGCAGCGCGTCCACGATCAGGCGCGGCATATCCGGCACCACGGTTTGCGCAGCCACCATCAACTGGTACGGAAAGGCCCGAGCCTTGGCGATGGCTTTTGGGTCGCGCAGCAAAGCAGCCACGTGATCCACGTTGCGGGTCACGTCGAAAACGCCGTGACGCTGGAAGGTGTTCAGGTTCTGACGAACCATCTGCCACGAGCCCTTGCGCGCAATCCGCGCCCATTGGACCTGCGTCAGTTCCAGTTGCGTCAGCATCTGGAACGGCACGTCCGGCAACGGACCCTTGCCGGTTTCCCGAAACGCGATCCAATCCCTCAGGGCCTGCGGCAGCCGTGCCAGATTGCACGGCCGCCCGACGATCCAGGCAAACAGCGCCTCCCGCTCGGCCGAGGCCGGTTTCGGGTGCACCATCTTGATCACGTCCGCCAAAGACGGGTCATTCCCGATATTGGCATTCAGCAGCGCCCGGTCAGAGGCGGTGTTCAACCAGGTCTGGACCATCGCTTTCGGTGCCGACCCCAGAGACTTACGCCCCGTTTGACCCGACCGGACAACCTGCACGAACGTGCGCAGCATCTTGCCGTTATCGACCACACGGGCGAAAGCCGCCCGAAACAGGACCGGATCACGCCGGGCCAAAACAGCCAACAAGACAGCAGGCATGTCCTTCATGTACCCCGACTGGCGGGCATAGATCGCAGCCTGCGCCAAGTACTTTGGCTCAACGGTCTCAGCCACATCCAGAACGTATTCCAACTCTTCCTGCGGCGACTGATAGAACATGCCGCCAAACGTTCCCGTCACGGCGACCTGCGCCAGAGCATGGGCATCTGAATATGCAAAAGCCGGCGCGCCATGGGCGTTCTTCGCAGTTGCTTTCGGCAGCAACCGGCCTTTCAACGATGCAAACACGGATTTGTTCGCCATTTTCCTATCCTCGTTTTGTCTTGAGGATGTTTTCTCATGGTCCAGCCAAAGCGCAGAGAAAAAAGTGAAAATAGTATAAGCTGTTGTTTATAATATAGTAATCGGCGATTTGCGATACGCGTAAACTCGCGATATTATACTTTTGTATCTTATATTATAGAATTGGATATACCATGAAGAATGTGGTCATCGGGTTTCTTGGTACGCAGCTAGATATGGGCAAAAAACGGCGCTGGAAGCCGACGCCCAGCCTGACATCGCATGATCATTTTCCTGTGCATCGGCTCGAATTGTTGCACGACCGCAAGTTCAACCGGCTCGCCCATCAGGTCAAACATGAGATCGCCGAGATATCGCCCAAGACCGAGGTCCTGTTGCAACAGATGGATCTGGATGACCCCTGGGACTTCCAAGAGGTCTACGGCAAGCTGTTTGACTTTGCCCGCGCCTATGGCTTTGACGAAGACCGCGAGCAGTATCATGTGCACCTGACCACCGGGACGCATGTGGCGCAAATCTGCTGGTTCCTGCTGACAGAAAGTCGCCATGTCCCGGCGCGGCTGATCCAGACCGGCCCGCCCGGCCCGGAGGATCCAACCCCGAAATTCGATGTCATTGATCTGGACCTGAGCCGCTACAACGCTTTGCAACAGCGCTTTGACCAGCTCTCGCGGGAATATAGCGACCAGTTAAAAGGCGGGATCGAAACACGAAACGCGCAATATAACACCTTGATCGACCGGATTGAGTTGGTTGCCAGCAACTCGGACGAACCGATCCTGCTGCTGGGCGAGACCGGGACCGGCAAGACGGAATTGGCTCAGCGGATTTACAACCTCAAACTGGATCGGCGCAGGGTCAAGGGACGACTAGTCCATGTCAATTGTGCCACGCTTAACGGCCCCGATGCGCTGGCCACCCTGTTCGGCCAGCGACGCAGCTATCTGGGGCAGGCCGGGACCGAACGTGGCGGGCTGCTGCGTGAAGCAGATGGCGGCGTCCTGTTTCTGGACGAAGTTGATGAATTAGGCTGGTCCGAGCAATCCATCTTGCTCAGCGCGATCGAGACCGGACGGTTTTACCCACTTGGATCGGATCACGAGGTGTCCAGCCGGTTTCAGGTCATCGCAGGTGCCAGCCACGATCTGCGTGCGTTGACGGCCGAGGGACGTTTTCGCCCTGACTTGCTTGCCCGCCTGAGCATGTGGAACTTCAGATTGCCCGCCCTGCGCGACCGGCGTGAGGATATCGAGGCCAACCTTCACTATGAACTCGCACGGTCGGAGCGCAGCCTGGGCATTCAGGTCGGCTTCAACATCGACGCGCGCGAGAAGTTCATACAGTTCGCCACCAACCCATCGACCCATTGGCCGGGCAATTTCCGCGACTTCAGCGGATTGGTGAAACGCCTCTGCACACTGGCCCCGCGGGGCCGGATCACCCGAACAATGGTCGAGGATGAGACAGCCGCGCTGCTACAAGATTGGGCATCCTCGACCTCAGACAGCGACCAGACGCTGGTGCGCGGTATTTTGGGATCAGCCACGCGTGACATTGATCCTTTCGACCTGGTGCAATTGGCGAATGTCATCCGAACATGTCAACGCACGCCCAATCTCAGCGCGGCGGGTCGGGCGTTGTTTTCGGTCTCACGGGAAAAGCGCAGCACGCAGAACGATGCGGATAGGCTGCGGAAATACCTGCAGAAATTCAACCTCGACTGGCACAAACTAACCGTCCCCAGCCAATAGTCAGCCAGTATTTTTTCGTTGGAGCAATCACGGAACGGTGAGAGATTTCTAAATTGGAAAAAAAATATTACCAATTCCTAAAGTCTCCTCTATGCTCTCTAGCTATCAGCATGTTTTCTGCGAAAGCATGGTGATGATCTATGGGAGGATCAAATGACCAATAAACTGATTACACGCCGCAGCGCGTTTCGCACCCTTGCCGGTGCCGGGGCGGCAACTTTGGCTGCACCGCATATCGCCACCGCAGCAGGTGAGACAACCACTTGGAAGATCCAGACATCCTGGCCCGGCGGAATCGGGTTGCAGACCTTTAAGGACTGGTGCGCCACGATCGAAGAAAAAACCGGCGGTGAGCTGGCCTTCCAGGCCTTTGGTGCCAATGACGTGGTTGGGGATTTCCAATTGGCAGATGCGGTGAAAAATGGCGTGCTTGATGCCATCAACCCGTTCACCATCTACTATCAGGGCATCATTCCCGCCGCAGTGTTCCTCAGCTCGTACCCGCTGGGTCTGCGCCAACCGCATGAATACGACACGTTCTATTATGGCCTGGGCGGGATCGATATCGCGCGCGAGCTGCTAGGCCGTCAGGGTCTGCACTTTGTCGGACCGGTGCATCACGGGCCGAACATCATCCACTCGAAAGTTCCAATCCGGTCGGTTGACGACTTCGCGGGCCGTAAAATGCGCCTGCCGGGCGGTATGGTGGCCGAGGTATTCTCGGAGTTGGGCGCTGAAACAACCGTTCTGCCGGGCTCGGAAATCTTCCCGGCGCTGGAAAAAGGCACTATCGACGTGGCAGACTTTGTGGGTCCGGCCGTGAACCACGCCTTGGGCTTCAGTCAGGTGACGGACTATATTGTGATGGGTCCTCCGGGCTTCATGTCGGTCTATCAGCCGGTCGACATCATGGACATCACCGTGGGCAAGGCCGCATGGGACAAACTGAGCCCGCAGATGCAGGAATTCGTGGAAATGGAAACTCACGTCTATTCCGATCTGCATCACGCCGCCATTCAGGCCGCCGATCAGGAAGCCTGGAAAAAGTTCGAAGCAGAAGGCACCGAAATCACACGCTTGTCTCAGGACGATGTCGAGCTGATGACCGAAGTCGCCGTGCCAATCTGGTTCAAATATGCCAACCGCGACAAAGACGCGGCGCGTGTCTTCAAGATCCAACTTGACTACATGATGTCGGGTTCCTTGGGCTATGTGACGCCTGAAATGATCGAAGGCTATACACTGGACCTGTAATCCGCTGAAGCCTAATCAAAAGTCCGCGCGAATTTCGCGCGGACGTGCCTTTTCTTTGGAATTCGGAACGTACTATGCCGAGCGTCGATTTCACGCTGCCGCACTGGCTATACTGGGTCGGGCTAATCGCTTTCCCGGCCCTGGCCATGGTGCTGGCGCGCAAAGCCCAACCTGAACAGCGCACCTATGGGTTGCCGCTGGGCTATCTGATCCTTGTCACTGGGGGAATGCTGGGTCTGCACCGCTTCTACCTGCGCAGCCTGCTGGGGTTGGTCTATCTACCGGTCTTCCTGCTGATCCTGTTCGCCAATGGCGAAGAGCGTACGGCCCGCAACGAATTCTCGAACGCGGTCAATATCGTCCGTCAGGCCGAACGCACGATCACGCGCGAAACCGAACGGGTCGCCACTGCCGAAGAAGGGCTGGAAGATCTGCGCGCCGCCGCTGAGGCCGCGCAAAATGGCACTGCGCTGCAAAAACGCCGGGCAGAACGCGCTTTGGATCGGGCGGAAAAAGCTATTGAGACCGGGCGCGAACGGCTTGCGGAATCCGAGGCAGCGCTGGCTGAGGCGCAACCGCTGGCCGAAATTGCCGGTGCTGATCGTGCCTTCTGGAGCTCGGTAGCGCGCTATGCGTTCTTCACGATCCTCGCCTTCTTGGCGATTGATGCGCTGATGCTGCCGCGCCTTGTGGCCAGTGCGCGCGTCAAGGCGGCTGCGGATCCACATGAGCCCGAGATGGAGATCGACGAAGAAACCGCAGCCCGCGCGGCGGAAATGGACCCCGGTGCCCGTAAGGCTGATCAGGATTATGCCGAGAACTGGATTGACCGCCTGTCTCTCTATGCAGGTGAGTTCGTCAGCTATTGGGCCGTGATTGCCGTATTCGTCTATTACTACGAAGTGATCGTCCGCTACGTGTTCAACGCCCCTACCAACTGGGCGCATGAATCCATGTATCTGATGTTCGGGATGCAGTACCTGATCGCCGGGTCCTATGCGATGCTGACCGAAAGCCATGTGCGTGTGGACATCTTCTATGCACCGCTGACCAAGCCGAAGCGCGCGTGGGCGGACCTGTTCACTTCGATTTTCTTCTTCATCTTCGCCGGAACCCTCCTGGTGACATCCTACATCTTCGCGATGGACGCGATTGCCGTTCCGACCGGTAACTCCGTCGTCTCAGACTGGGCGCGGGGCGAGATGAGCTTCTTCCAGATGTTCGGCGCACTGACCTTCGGCGACTGGACCGATCCGAACATCCGCTGGGGCGAAATCAGCTTTAACGAATGGGAAATCCCGCTTTGGCCAATGAAATGGATGATGGTCGTGGGCGCGGTTCTGTTGATTTTGCAAGGGGTGTCGAAACTATCCAAAGACATCCGAACGATTGCACGGGGGTACTGACCGATGGGTCTTGATATGTCCATCGAGCTGTTGACGCTCGTAATGTTCGGCTCGCTGCTGGTTCTGCTAATGGCAGGCCTCCCGCTGGCCTTTGTGACCGGAGGCCTGGCCTGTGTGTTTCTGTTCGTTCTGGGGGATGCGCGTGCGCTGAATATCGTACCCAGCCGGATTTTCCCGCTGATGACGAACTATCAGCTATCCGCCATTCCCTTGTTCATCTTCATGGCGTCAATGCTGGAACGGGCCGGGATCATCAACGATATGTTCGATGTGATCTACAAGGTGCTTGGCGGTCTGAAAGGCGGCCTTGCTGCGGCGACGATTATTGCGTCGACCGTTCTGGCGGCTATGGTCGGTGTGATCGGCGCAGCTGTGGTGACAATGGGGATCATTGCCCTGCCCGCCATGTTGAAACGCGGCTATGACGCCAAGATCGCTATGGGTTCGATCATGGCCGGGGGGACATTGGGCATCCTGATCCCACCTTCCATTCTGGCCATCATCTACGCGGTTGTTGCCGAACAATCGGTTGGGGAGCTTTTCATCGGCGCGGTCATTCCCGGCCTGATGTTGTCGGGCATGTACATCATCTACGTGGTGGTTCGGTCCTATATCAATCCGGTCCTTGGCCCGCCAATCCCGGTTGACGAGCGCATCTCGAACCGAGAAAAAATGCGCCTGCTGGGCAAAATGTCCGCTCCGATTGCGCTGATCGTGATTGTTCTGGGCGTGATCTTCTCGGGCGTTGCAACCCCGGTTGAGGCGGCGGGTATCGGCACCTTTGGTGCCTTCATCGTAGCGGCGATCCACAACAAGCTGGACTGGCCCACCGTGCGCGAGGCATGTCTGACCACTCTGAAAGCCTCGGCCATGGTGATCTGGATCATGTTCGGCGCCACGATCTTTGTGGGTCTCTACGTGTTGGAGGGTGGACAGCAATTCGTGCAGGAAACCATGCAAGGCGCAGGTCTGGGGCCCTGGGGTATCCTGATCGTCATGCAAATCCTGCTGGTGGTGCTGGGGATGTTCCTGGACTGGGTCGGCATCCTGTTGCTGTGCGTTCCGATCTTTGTGCCGATCATCAAGGCGCTGGGGGCTGCGGCCTTTGGCTTTGATGACCCTAACGATCTCGTGCTGTGGTTTGGCGTGCTCTACCTGGTAAACATGCAGATGAGCTTCCTGTCGCCGCCCTTCGGGTATGCGCTGTTCTATCTGCGCGGCGTGGCCCCACCGTCGATTCCGATGACGGATATCTTCAAGGCGGCGTTGCCCTTCCTGTTCCTGCAGATTGTCGGATTGGTCATCTGTATGATGTTCCCGTGGGTTGTGACGTGGTTACCCAATATCGTCTACGGGTAGACAAAAAAACGGGCGGGGAATTCTCCCGCCCGTTTTCGTTTGACCGTTCTGTCGGTCTCTGCCGTCATTTTCTATTGGTTCAGTTCGTGAAGTCCGGCTTACGCTTTTCCTCAAACGCACGGATGCCTTCCAGCGCTTCGTCCCGGCCCAGAGCAAGGCCCATCTCCCGGCGTTCGCGTAGCAGATGTGCCTCAAACTCGGCCGTATCGGGGGCAGAGAGCAGCGCCTTGATCGCCGCCTGCGCCTCTGGCGGTCCCGAGACCAGATCCCGTGCTAGCTCCAATGCCTGTTTCAACGCCGAACCGGGTACAACCACCCGGTTCACGACACCTACGTCATACATGCGCGGGGCAAGAACTGGCCTGCCGGTCAGGCACATCTCGGTTGCAAGTTGACGTGGCAAGTTCATGGTCAGGAATCCCGAACCACCCCCATCAGGCACTAGCCCCGCTTTGACATAGGCCAGCGTGAACTTTGCATCTTCCGCGGCAACGATCATGTCGCAGGCAAATGCCAATGAAGCACCCGCCCCTGCAGCCCCCCCTTCCACAGCCGCAATCACCGGGACAGGGCACGCTCGGATGGCCCGGATCATGCGGTGCAGGTATTCAATCTGTGCCTCACGCTCCGGCAGGGTCATTTCGCGACGGGACTTGAGCATCCGCAAATCGCCCCCGGCAGAAAAAAACCCGCCGGCACCCGTGATCACCACGGCGCGGACGCCGGATTCAGCTGCGGTAGCGTCGCGCAGCGCTGACTCAACCGGTTCATAGACCAGACGCGACAAAACATTGCGCCGTGCCGGTTCATTGATGGTGATGATCAGCACCCCATCGCGAGTTTCGAACAAAACAGCCTCGCTCATGGATCAGCTCTCCATGACATGGTGCAATTGCGCATAGTGATCGCCCAATTGGTGGTCGATCATCATCAGTCGTTTGGCGTAGTGCGAGCCGGGATATTCCCAGGTCATTCCGATCCCTCCGTGAAGCTGAATGCATTCTTCTGCAATCATCGTACCTGCGCGTCCGATCAGGTTCTTGGCCATTGCGATATACTTCGCCTCGGCATCGGAGCCCAGTTTACTTGCTGCCAGAATAGTGATCGAGCGGCATTGCTCCATCTCGATGGCCATATCGACCGTACGATGCTGCAACGCCTGAAAACTGGCGATCGGTCGCCCGAACTGCGTGCGCTGCTTGAGGTAATCGACCGTCATGTTGACCAACACCTCCATCACGCCCACAGCCTCGGCACACAGCGCCAACCGACCCGCGTTCAGGGCGGATTCAATGATGTCACCAGCATTCCCACTCAGGCAAATGGCGGTTGCGCTGTCGAGGATCAACTCCCCTGCTCCACCGCCGTCAATCATCGCATAGTCGACGGTTTCAGGATTTTCGACCAGAAACAGGCCAAGTCCCTCATCAAGGCGTGCTGCGACCAGCACGCCATCTGCCCCAGGCAATCCATAGACCACCGATTTACGACCATTCAGCACCCAGTGATCGCCGGATTTGTCTGCGCTGGTGCGGATCAACGCCAGACTGTCCGCATCCGGTTCAAACACAGCCAAAGCAATCCGCTTTCCACCTGTGACCAACTCTTCAACCAAGGCTGCAGCACCACAATCGGCGGCGGCGCGAGCCGACATCAACGCGGCCAGCATCGGCTCGGGGCACAGACCACGGCCCAGCTCCTCAAATATGGTTGTGATGTCGAAACCTGTGCCGCCAAAGCCGCCTTGCTGTTCGGGGACAAAGGCACCGATCAGGCCCAATTCGGAGAGTTCAGCCCATTTGGCCGGGGAATGGAACGGCGCATTGTCCAGCACGCCGTAGCGGGTGTCGAAATCATACTGATCCGCCAGATAGCGCCTCACCGTGTCCGACAACATCTGCCTGTCTTCGGTTAAGTTGAAATCCATAGGTCAGCCTCCAAACAGGTCTTTGGCAATGATGTTGCGCTGAATTTCGTTCGATCCACCGAAGATCGAGAGTTTTCGATTGTTGAAATAACTCGCCGCTGCACGCCGGGCGTCTTCGGGCACCGTCACCGCGTTTTCGGGCAGGTCTTCAACGGGGAACGGCGCGGCGGCTGCCCCCAGGGCAGTGCGCGTCAAGCTGAGTACCCGCTGCCGGATCACCGTGCCTTTGATCTTCAGCATCGAACTTTGCGTACCCGAGGCCGCGCCTTCCTTGGCCGCCGACAACATCCGCAGGTTTGTCACGCGCAACGCCTCCAGATCAATCTCGACCTCGGTCATTTCGGCGGCGAATAACGGATCCTGCGCCAAGGGCCTGCCCGCGCGCACCAGCATCTGCGACAAGGCCTTGAGCTTTTCCAGATCGCGGGTCGAGAACCCGACACCCGCGATATTGGTCCGCTCATGCGTCAGCAGATATTTGGCGATGGTCCAACCTTTGTTCTCTTCACCGACCAGATTTTCCACCGGCACCCGAACGTCGGTGAAAAAGACCTCGTTCACCTCATGCCCGCCTTCCAACAGTTTGATCGGGCGCAGCTCAACGCCGGGGGCGTCCATATCGACCAAAACAAAGCTGATGCCTTCCTGCGGCTTGCCCTCGGTCGACGTGCGCACAAGGCAGAAGATCTTGTTGGCGTGTTGACCCAGCGTGGTCCAGGTTTTTTGACCGTTGATGACGTAGTCACCCCCGTCCCGCACCGCGCGAGTTTTCAGGCTGGCCAGATCCGAGCCAGCGCCCGGCTCTGAATAACCCTGACTCCACCAGTCTGAGCCATCCAGAATACGTGGCAGAATCTCAGCCCTTTGCTTATTGGTGCCGAATTTGATCAGCACCGGCCCCAGCATGTTGAGGCCAAAGGGCACGATGCGCGGGGCGTTGGCGAGGGCGCATTCTTCGTCAAAAATATGCCGCTCAACCGCGCCCCAGCCGGGGCCGCCATATTCGGTGGGCCAGGTCACAGCAAGCCAGCCCCGCGCGTTCAGCCGGGCGTGCCAACCTTCCATTTCCTCTTTGGTCAGACTTTCCGAGTTACGGCCTTTTCGGACCAGCTCCGGGCTCAGGTTTTCCGACAGAAAGGCGCGGACTTCAGCGCGAAAAGCCTCTTCTTCGGGGGTGAAACTCAGGTCCATGCTCAGCCCTCTTTGTTGAGGTCGTTGAAGGTTTTGCCCGCCTCGACCAGTTCGCGCAGCAGGGCGGGCACCTGCCAATAATAGGGGTCTTCCTGCGCATATTGTTCGATCCGCTGCACGATGACAGCCAACCCGGTGATGTCAGCATATTGCAGCGGACCGCCCCAGTGGCGCGGGAAACCGTAACCAAACAGAAAGACCGCATCCACGTCGATCGGGCGCAGGGCGATCTTGTCTTCGACCACCCGCGCGGCCTCGGACACCATCGCGGCCATATAACGATCCACAATTTCGGCATCGGTAAAACTGCGAGCAGTGATACCCTTAGCCTCCCGCTCGGCCTGTGCGAATTCCGCCACGGTCGGGTTCACGCTGCGATTTTTGCCGTCGTAGATATAGAAACCCTTGCCGCTTTTGCGCCCGAACCAACCCTGTTCACACACTCGGTCGGCAATCTCGACATAGCGCTCTTCGTCCGGACGGAACGCGGCCTGACGTTTGCGCGTGACCCATCCGATGTCCTGCCCCGCCAGATCGGACACGGCGAACGGCCCCATGGCAAAACCAAAATCTTCGAGTGCCGCGTCGATCTGTTCAAATGGCGCGCCGTCCAACTGCATATAGGCCGTCGACTTGCGGTAATGCGCGAGAATGCGGTTGCCAATAAATCCGTCGCAAACCCCGGACCGGACCGCGACCTTGCGCAGTTTCTTGGCCAGTTTAAAGCTGGTCGCCACAGTTTCAGGCGCAGTATCCTTGCCCACCACCACCTCGAGAAGGCGCATAACATGCGCGGGTGAGAAGAAATGTAGCCCGATCACATCCTGCGGTCGGCTAGTAACCCCAGCGATTTCGTTCACGTCCAGGTACGAGGTGTTCGTCGCCAAAATCGCCCCTTGCTTGCAAATATGATCCAGCTTGCCAAAGACCTCACGCTTGACATCCATGGATTCAAATACCGCTTCGATCACCACATCCGCGTCGGCAAGCGCGGACATATCGGTGGTGCAAGTCAGTTTCGCCAGCGTCGCATCGCGCTGTTCCGCGTTCAGCTTGCCGCGTTTCACAGCACCCTCGAGGTTCTTGGTGATCGTATCGCGCGCGAAGGCCACGCGGTCCTCTTCCATCTCGATGAGAGTGACCGGCATCCCGGCCAGAAGCAGCGCAGTGGCAATGCCCGACCCCATGGTACCGCCGCCGATTACCCCACCGGTTTGCAAATCGCGCGCCTCGGCATTGGATTCGGGGATATGAGAAACGGCCCGTTCGGCAAAAAAGGCGTGTTTCAGGCCCTTATGGGCATTGCTCGCCATAGCCTCGGTGAATAGACGCCGCTCTTCTTTTAGTCCATCAGACAGCGGTAAGTTGCTGGCCTCGGCCGCTTTTAAGGCGCGTTCCGCGACCTCGCCCCTTGTCTTTGCGCGGAAGGAGTCCAGATCGTTAGTGGTTATGCGGTTTTCCAGATGTGCCGTTACTCGGGGCGTAAGCGCACTGTCCAAAACCTGCCGACCGGCGGCCAGAGCGACCTCGGCCGGGTCGCCATCCTGCAGATCATCCAACAGCCCGGCCTCTAACGCGGCTTCGGCGGAAATCGGTTTTCCCGAGGTGATCATGGTCAGCGCGGTCATCCCCTCGACCAGCCGTGGCAGGCGTTGCGTGCCGCCAGCACCGGGCAGAAGACCCAGATTGACCTCGGGCAGACCCAACTTAAGACCCTTGATCCCGACCCGTGCCTGACAGCTCAGCGCGATTTCAAGACCGCCGCCCAAAGTCGTGCCGTGCAATACGCAAACAATGGGCTTGGCGCTGCCCTCAAGGATTTCGCAAACTTCAGGCAGCATAGGCTGTTTCGGAGGTTGGCCGAATTCCCGAATGTCGGCGCCCGCCACAAAGGTGCGGCCCGCCGCATAAAGCGCGATGACCTTGACGCGATCGTCCTCCTCCAGTTCGCGCACCGCATTCACCAACCCGATGCGCACATCAATCCCCGCCGCATTGACTGGCGGGTTGTCGATTTTCACCAGCGCAACCTGACCTTCGAGCTTTGTTTCAACCGCTGCCATAAAAACCTCCTGTTATCAACCACATATGCCTAGGTTGCGCCCCAGCGTTTGTACCGTGTCGCGCAGTTTCGGCCCCACGATCTGTTCCAGTTTCTCGCGATCCAACTCAGACGTGTTGGCCCCGCAAAGAAACGCAAAGGGCGGCGCACCGGGGGCGGGGCTGAAGGGAACTGCACAGGCGTTGACGGCCCGGTTCCACCCGCCCAGAGACGACACATAGCCCATGCTTTCCAACTGTTCGCGATCCGTGCGCACCTGATCTGTTTCCCGCGCTTGCGCAGGTTCTACGGCCAGGATGGCCCGGCCCGCCGCGCTTTGTTCCATCGGAATGCGATGCCCTTCACTCAACCATAGTGACGACGCGTTTCGCGGTCGCCAGCAGCGCGTCAGCATCACCGCGTCGCCGTTGCGCATGGTCAGGGCGACCAGAACGCCGGTGTCATCGGCCAACTGCTGCATGATGTTTTCGGCCATTGGCAAAAAGGACAATCCCGCCCGCGCCGTGTACCCCAGCGCCATGACCGAGGGCCCAAGCCGGTACGCCTCGGACGGGTGCAACTGTTCCAGAAACCCCATCGAGGCCAGCGTGAACGTCATCCGCGCCACGGTCGAGGGCGGCATGCCTGTGCGCCGGGCCAGTTCGCGGTTGCCCAGCGACGCATCGTCGGGCTTGAACGCCTGCATGATCCGCAACCCTTTGGCCAGGGTCGCGGCGAAGCGGCGGTCTCGTTCCGCGTCCGGCATCCAGGTTAGACGCGCTCGAGGATCAGCGCGATCCCCTGCCCTACGCCGATGCACATGGACAGGCAGGCATAGCGCCCGCCGGTTTCCTCAAGGTGGCGCATGGCGGTTAGGATGATCCGCGCGCCTGACGCGCCCAGCGGATGCCCAACCGCAATCGCGCCTCCGTTCGGGTTCATGCGGCTGTCAGCGGGGTCCAGGTCCAGATGTTTGCAGCAGGCCAGAACCTGCGCGGCGAATGCCTCGTTAATCTCGATCAGGTCCATGTCGTTCATGTTCAGTCCCGCGCGGTCCAAGGCCTTTGGGATGGCCAGCGCCGGCCCGATCCCCATGATCCGGGGCGGCACGCCTGCGATAGCACCGGCCACGATACGGGCGCGTGGCTTGGCACGGTCGGTCTTGGCGCCGATCATCAGCATCGCCGCGCCGTCATTGACGCCCGAGGCGTTGGCCGCCGTCGTCACACCTTCGGGAAAGATCGTGCGCAGCGATGCCATTTTCTCAAGCTGTACATCCGGGCGAGGATGTTCGTCCAGCGTCACCTCATGGGTCGCGCCTTTACGGCCTTTGATCGTGATCGGAGTGATCTCGGCATCAAAGAACCCCCGCGCGCGGGCGGTTTCGAACCGGACCTGAGAGGCGTATCCAAACTGATCCGAGGCTTCGCGGGTGATCTGGTAATCCTGCGCCAGATTGTCGGCGGTCTGGGGCATTGGATATTCGCCATGCATCTGGGCAATGCGCGGATTGGGAAACCGCGCACCAATGGCACTGTCGTAGATTTGGGTCTGACGGGCATAGGGAGTTTCAGATTTGGCTATTGTGAAGGGTGCGCGGGTCATGCTTTCGACACCGCCCGCCACATACAAAGGCGCCTCGCCCACCGTGACCGACCGCGCCGCGTCCAGCGCCGCCGACATGCCCGAACCACACAGGCGGTTGACGGTTTGCCCCCCGACCTCGACCGGCAGACCGGCCAGCAGAGCGCTGTAGCGGGCGACATTGCGGCTGTCTTCGCCCGACTGGCAGACATTGCCCAGAATGACATCCTCAATCTCAGCAGCATCAAAAGCACTGCGCTGAACCAGCGCCTCCAGCACCTGTGCGGCCAGATCGTCGGGCCGAACCGAGGCCAGCGCACCGCCATGGCGGCCAAAAGGGCTGCGCAGCCCGTCATATATGTAAGCGTCAAGCATTCTTGGCCTCTAGATCCAGTTGTGCCAGTTCGGGCGCAAAGGCCCGAACCAACTTGTGTTTCAGAATTTTCCCCGTCGCGGCTTCTGGCAACGCGTCGGTGACAACAATGTGATGGGGGATTTTGTAGCGGACCAGAGTTTCCCCCAGATGAGCCTTCAACTCGGCCACGGTCGCTGGAACGCGTAGGGTCACAAAGGCCAGCACGTCCTCATTCCCATCCCGCGCGCGGCCCACAACGGCGGCTTGCGTGACGGATGGATGTGCGTTCAGCGCGGCTTCGATCTCGGGCGGGTAAACGTTGAAGCCGGAATGGATGATGACCTCTTTGCAGCGCCCTACGATGTAGATGCGCCCGTCTTCCTCTATTCGCGCCAGATCACCAGTGCGCAGGAAGCCGTCCGGGGTAAAGGCCTGCGCGGTTGCTTCCGGATTACGGTAATATCCCTTCATGATGTTACGTCCGCGCGCCAGCAACTCGCCGACTCCGTCCGCGCCGGGATTGTCCAACCGCACGTCGATCCCCGGCAAAGCAGGACCTACCGAGTCGTCCTGCGGCGGGTTCTCGGGCTGCGTGGTGGCAATGCCCGGAGACCCCTCAGTCAGACCATAGCCGTTATGGATCGGACAACCGAATATCCGCTCGACCCGGCGCTTCCAGCTTGGGTCCAGAGGCGAGCCCCCCGAAGACAGATAGCGCAATCCACTGTCCACGCGGTCTATGCCGTTGTCTTTGCAATGTTTGAGGATCAACGCAAACATCTGCGGCACGCCCGACAGCATCGTTGCACCGCTGTGCAGCCCAGCGATCACCTGCACCGGGTCGAACCGGGGTTGAAACCGCAGGCAGCCGCCCGCCAGAAACGTGGTCAGGATGATCGAGGAAAACCCGAAAATATGTGTCCCCGGCAGAACCACCAGCGACTGATCGGCCGCCGTTGCCTGCCGACGTTGTTTCGAGGCGTTGGCCGTGAACAGCAAATTATCATGGGTCAGCATCACCCCTTTGGGTGCGCCGCTGGTGCCAGAGGTATAGAGGATCGCCGCCACCTGCCCCGCACCGGCTTCGACCGGTTCGGGCGTTTCATCCCGCAAAGGTGAGACCACAAGAGACCCGCAGCACAACTGCCCCGATGAAACGGCCCCCAACCGTTGCGCATGGGCCCGCGCAGCATCGGACACATCCGATGTGCAAATCACGCAACGCGCGCCGGAATGGGCGATGACCGTGTCGACCTCTTGTTCGGTCGCACGCGCATTCAGCGGGACGATCCACGCGTCCAAGTCACTGAGCGCGAGAACAACTGCCGCATAAGTGGCGCAGTTCTCGGCCAGTACAACAACCCGGTCGCCCGGACGCACGCCATGCGCCCGTAACATCCGGGCGGCCTCCCTTACCGCGCCCCGCAACTCCTCATAGCTGAGCCGCGTTTCATCATGGTCGATGATCGCCAGCGTTGCCGGGTCCTTGCCGTCGATCAAGTGGTGAATTCGGTGCAACGCATTCTCCTCAGATGCGGTGCGACTGTTCTAGCAATCCGTCAGAAAGGCGTCAATATTCGGCACTCTGTTCCGCAATGCAGAACACAAACTCGTCAGAATACCTCAAAAAGGCCCGCCGCGCCCATTCCGCCACCGATACACATGGTTGCCACGGCATATTTCGCCCCGCGGCGTCGGCCCTCGATCAGCAGGTGGCCCGCCATCCGCGCGCCGGTCATCCCAAACGGATGCCCGATCGAGATCGAGCCGCCATTCACATTACAAATCTCAGGATCAATCCCCAGCGTCTGACGGCAATACAGCGCTTGCGAGGCGAAAGCCTCGTTCAACTCCCACAAGTCGATATCATCCACAGTCAATCCATGACGTTTCAGCAGGCGCGGCACGGCAAAAACCGGGCCAATGCCCATCTCATCTGGCTCACAACCGGCAACGGCAAACCCCATGAACGCACCCAACGGCTCCAGCCCTTCTCGCGCCGCGAAATCCGAGTCCACCACCACACAGGCTGACGACCCATCGGACAGTTGCGACGCGTTCCCTGCCGTCACGAATTGGTCCGCACCGCGCACCGGCTCTAGCCCGGCCAGACCTTCGAGCGTCGTGTTCGGCCGATTGCAATCGTCCCGATCAATAGTCACGGCTTTTTCAGAGATTTCGCCCGTTTCTTTGTCTTTGACCCGTTGCACCGCCTGCATCGGCACGATCTCGTCGTTGAACTTACCGGCGGCTTGGGCAGCGGCGGTGCGTTTCTGGCTTTCCAACGCCAGTTCGTCCTGCGCTTCACGGGTGACACCATAGCGCGCGGCTACGATGTCGGCGGTTTCGATCATAGTTAGATAAACGTCGGGCTTATGTTCCAACAGCCACGGGTCGCGGTCAAAAGGCCCCGGTGTCTGATCCCTTAGCGTGATGGATTCCACCCCACCCGCAATCGCGGCAGGCACCCCGTCCTGCACCACTGCATGCGCTGCCATGGCAATCGCCTGCAAGCCCGAGGAACAGAACCGGTTGATGGTCGTCGCGCCCACGGTCACGGGCAAGCCTGCGCGCAGCACGGATTGGCGGGCTATATTTGCGCCGGTCGTGCCTTCGGGGAACCCGCAACCGATGAAGGCGTCTTCGATCAAGGCAGGATCAACGCCGGCGCGGTCAACCGCGTGTTGGATCGAATGCCCCATCAAAGAGGCCCCAAACGTGTTGTTGAACCCACCGCGGAAGGACTTGGCCAAACCCGTGCGGGCGGTTGAAACCAGAACGGCTTGTTTCATCTGGTAGGTTCTCCTTTTGCTTTAGTGTTTGGCGACACCCTCGCTTTGTAGCAAGAATGACACTCCGCCCGGATCAATCCCGGCTAAAAGCGGCCAAACGATCTGTGATGATCTCGTTGGCATCTGACATGATCCGATCAATCAATTCCTGACAGGTAGGGATGTCATGGATTAACCCCGCAACCATCCCGCAGGACCACGCGCCTGCATCCATCTCACCATCTTGCATGACGCGCGGATAGACACCTGCGACTTCATTCATGATGTCCTCGAATTGTAGCTCCGTACCCTTGGCACGCTCCGTTTCCAAAACACGTTCGACGGCTGTGTTGCTCAGAACGCGCTCAGTGTTGCGCAAGGGGCGCATGACAAGGCGTGTGTCCAGTTCCGAGGCCGCGACGATGGCATCCTTGACGTTCTGATGCACCGGAGCTTCTTTCGTGGCGATGAACCGCGTACCCAGATTGATCCCGTCCGCCCCCATCGAAAGCGAAGCCACAAGACTGCGCCCATCCGCCTGCCCGCCCGATGCGACAAAGGGGATCTCCAGTTCATCCGCTGCGCGCGGCAACAGGATCATGTTCGGGATATCATCCTCGCCCGGATGACCGCCGCATTCAAACCCGTCGACCGACACCGCATCGCAGCCGATCTCTTGCGCTTTCAGCGAATGGCGAACCGACGTGCATTTGTGGATGACCTTGATCCCGGCCTCTTTGAGGTAGGGCATCACCTGCACGGGATTGCGTCCGGCCGTTTCAACAATCTGCACCCCGCCATCGATGATTGTTTTGATGATGGCCGGGTAGTCGGGCGCGTTTACCGTTGGCAGAAAGGTGACATTGACCGCGATAGGCTTGTCGGTCATGTCCTTGCAGCGCGCGATCTCATTGGCCAAATCTTTGGGTGTCTTCTGTGTCAGTGCAGTGATCGTCCCCAACCCGCCCGCGTTTGAGACCGCAGCCGCCAGTTCTGCAAAACCCACGTAGTGCATTCCCCCCTGCATGATGGGGTGTTGGATGCCGAACAGCTCGGTAATTCTGGTTTTCATACACTGCCCTTCGAATTTAATTTTCGATCGTTCTATCTGTCATCTATGCCAAAGAACCGTCTTGGGAACAGGTTCTGCCTCAAGACTGTATGATCAGTCTATTTCCGGAACTCTGTCCTTGGGAATGCGCGCGCCGAAGTGCCGGATAACTTCGCCCGCCGTCCTCTGCCCCCAATGAACTGCCTTTTCCTGATCACAGCCTTTGAACCGAGCGGAAAGATATCCAGCGTTGAATGCGTCTCCGGCACCCGATGTGTCGCGAACACCATCCACGGATTGGGTCGGAACTTCGCTCAGATGATCGTCGCAAAACGCCGTCAGAGCCGCGGCGCCATTTTTGACGGCAATTTCAACGACGCCAGCGCGACGCAAACGTTCAACTGTCTGAACCGGCGACTCGTCGCCCCACAGGGCGCTTTCATCGTCAAAGCTGGGAAGCGCGATATCGGTGAGAGTATTGAACCTGGCCAGAACAGCCCGCGTTTCTTCAGCAGACCTCCATAGTCGCGGGCGCACGTTAGGGTCGAATGACACGATCGCTCCCTGCGCCCGCGCCTTGGTTAAAGCTTCAAACAGAGTTTCACGAGCGGGGTCAGACAAAATGGCCAGTGTAATACCCGACAGATGGATCAGCCCCGCACCGGTCACGGCCTGTACCAGCCATTCCAGATCGTCAGCCAACAACCTCGCCGCTGACGTATCCCGCCAATACTGGAAACTGCGCTCAACCCCATCAAGCTCAATCATGTAAAGACCCATCGTACGAGCCTCTGATCGACCAATACCCGAGACATCCAGCCCGTCCTGCTGCGACTGCTCGACAAAAGCATCTGAAACGGAATCCATGCCAACTTTGGTAACAAACCCGACCTCGGCCGCATCCCCAAGTAGTTGTGCCATGTGCCAAGCGGTGTTGAACGTATCGCCGGCAAAGCCCCGGCGATAGGTTTCGTTGCCTATATCCGCCATTTCGATCATCGCTTCGCCGATAGCGAGCGCCTTTCGGGATCCAAACGCTAACACTGGGCAACCTCCAATTCGGGCTTTCCGCCGGGCGGCCGCGCGCAGCAGATTATATCTGGCAAAAGAAACGCCTTCGCGATGCGAGAACGGGCCAAAAAATACTCAGCGATTCCGCCACTCACATGCGGGTTCATCATTCAAAATTCCAACGGATTGATGGCGATAACAACCTTGTATCGTCAATGTATCGCAATCGACAACGGTTTCTTGTAGCGCGCCCTTTCAGACCCATCGACCATGGGCCCTGGACCACGAGAAATCCAGACCCGTCAGCATGGCCATTTTTTAGAAGACGTTGTGGTCCTGTTTGATCATATCTGCAGCCTTTTCACCGATCATGATCGACGGCGCGTTTGTGTTTGATGAGTTGACAGCTGGCATGATCGACGCATCTGCGACCCGCAGCCCCTCGATCCCGTTGAAGCGCAAACGCGGGTTCAGAACAGCTCCGGTATCGCTGCCCATCCGGCAAGTGCCGGCGCAATGGTGTGAGGTTTTGGAATGTTCGCAGATGAAATTGAAATAGTCTTCGTCCGTGCGCACATCCGGCCCCGGAAGGCGTTCGGCCAGAATGTAGGGTTTCAGCGCCTCCTGTGCCAGAATGTTCTGCACCAATTTCAGCCCGCGAACGGACATCTCACGATCATAAGGATCTGACAGGTAATTCGGATCGATCAGAGGCATGTCGGCGGGATTATCACTGCGCAACCGAACCGATCCCCGTGACCGTGGCCGCAAATGACAGGCGTTCAGCGTCACACCGCCATTTGGCATTGCCGCGACACCGGCTTCGATCCCGGTGCCAAGGCCCAGATGCATCTGGATATCGGGTGAGCGGGCGTTTTCATCTGCATACCAGAACCCACCCGTCTCAAACAGGCTGGAGGCAACCGGGCCCTTGCGCGTGAGCAGGTATTGCAAAGCCGCCAGCGCTGACAGATGCGGCTTGGCATAGCGGTCATAGGTATGTGGGCCGGTAACCTCGCATATCGCATAGAGGTCCAGATGATCCTGCAAATTCGCCCCTACATTGGGTTGGTCATAGACGACATCAATTCCCAAAGCTCTCAGCGTGTCTGCCGGACCAATACCCGAAAGCTGCAACGACCGGGGCGAGCCGATGGCTCCCGAGGACAGGATCACCTCAGCCCCAGCGACGATTTTGCGGCCGTCCAGTAATTCGACGCCCGTTGCCCGCCCGTTTTCAACCGTGATCCGGCGCACCTGCGCGTGTGTCTGAATGGTCAGGTTGGGCCGCGATTGCGCAGGCGCAAGGAAGGCCATCGCGGCAGAGGAACGACGTGCACTGCGCTGGGTCAGTTGATAATACCCTGCCCCGTCCTGCTTGGCCCCATTCACATCCGTTGTCTTTGGTATACCCAACTGACCGGCGGCCTCGATAAACGCATCGCAGATCGGCAGAGGGGCTGCGGGCATGGAAACCCCCAACGGGCCGCCTTGGCCGTGGAACTCTCCCCCATATGTGTCATTGTCTTCGGATTTCTTGAAATAAGGCAGAACGTCCGCGTAACCCCAACCCTCGCAGCCCATCTGACGCCAGTCATCATAGTCCTGTGCCGCTCCGCGGGTGTAGATTTGGGCATTGATGGCCGAACCACCACCGATCACCTTGGCCTGTGTATAGGTGAACACCTTGCCCTGCATGTGCTGCTGCGGCACGGTGCTCCACCCCCATGACCCAATGCCTTTAGTCATCTTGGCGAAGCCTGCGGGCAGATGGAACAAGGGGTGACGGTCGCCGCCTCCGGCCTCAAGCAGCAGAACCCTCAGATCAGGGTTTTCCGAAAGGCGTGCGGCGATGACGGACCCGGCAGACCCCCCGCCCACGACGACAAAGTCGTAGCCGGTTGTCATGCGTTTAGCCCCTTCATCACAGTGAATTAGCCCTGAATGCGGTTTTCGGTTTCAGGATCGAAGGCCACCGCTTTTTCCATGTTGACCGCAAAGGTGAAGTCCTGCCCAGGCGAAACCTCGGCATCCGACCGCATGCGTGCAATCACATCCCGACCACCCAGCGTCATGGACACAAATGTGTCGGACCCCGCCGGTTCTGTCACGACGATCCGATTGGTCATCTGCGCGATATTCGACGATTTCCGATCTGCCCCGTCTACATCCGTGATCGTCTCGGGTCGGATACCAAGCAGGATGTCGCGCCCGCCCCAATCGGATAGGTTGTCCTGGCTGAACGGCAGTTGCGCCATCGCGCCGTCATGCAAGGCAACCTCGGCATGGGGGCACCCATCCACCATCACCACCTTGGCAGGCACCACATTCATCGCGGGCGACCCCATGAAGGTGGCGACGAAGATATTGGCGGGGGTGTCATAGATCTCTTGAGGAGTGCCCAGTTGTTGCACGTAGCCACCGTTCATGACGGCAATCCGGCTGGACAGGGTCATCGCCTCGATCTGGTCATGGGTCACGTAGACAATGGTCGTGCCAAGGTTCTGGTGCAGTTTCTTGATCTCGGTCCGCATGTCGACGCGCAGCTTGGCGTCCAGATTGGACAGAGGCTCGTCGAACAGGAACACATCAGGGTTGCGCACCAAAGCCCGCCCCATGGCCACGCGCTGACGCTGACCGCCCGACAATTGGCCCGGCTTACGATCCAGTAACTGCTCAATCTGCAACAGCTTGGCAACCTCGGCCATGGCCTTTTCACGTTCGGGTTTCGGCACGCCGTGCATTTCAAGTCCGAAGGTGATGTTCTGCCCCACGGTCATGTTGGGGTACAATGCGTAGCTCTGGAACACCATGGCGATGTTGCGGTTTGAGGGATGAACCCCGTTCATCACCTGATCCTTGATGCGGATCTCACCGCTGGTGATCTCCTCCAGCCCCGCGATCATGTTCAGAAGGGTGGACTTGCCGCAGCCCGAGGGCCCGACGAGCACCAGAAACTCGCCCTCCTGCACCGAGATGTCCACCTTGTGCAACACCTCGACCGCACCGTAGGACTTGGTTGCGTTGTCGATATCAAGAAATCCCATGGTCCGTTATCCTTTCACTGAACCCGCCATCAGGCCGCGGACGAAGTAACGACCGGCCACGATATAAACGAGCAGCGTTGGCAGCGCGGCCAGAATGGCGCCTGCAAAATGTACGTTGTATTCCTTTACCCCCGTCGACGACTGCACAAGATTGTTGAGCGCGACCGTCATTGGCTGGCTGTTGGCATCGGCAAATGACGCGCCAAACAGGAAGTCATTCCAGATATTGGTGAACTGCCAGATGATCGACACCACCGCGATAGGGCCTGAACTGGGCAGCAGGATGCGCCAGAATATCTGGAAGAACCCCGCCCCGTCGATCTGTGCCGCCCGGATCAGTTCGGTAGGGAAAACGGCATAGTAGTTTCGGAAGTAAAGCGTGGTGAAGCCAATGCCGTAAACCACATGCACCAGTGCCAGACCCCATGTGGTGCCCGCTAGGCCCATCAGGCCCAGCATCCGCGCCATCGGGATCAGAACGATCTGGAATGGGATGAAACAGGCAAACAGCATCAGCCCGAACAGGATGGTGTCATACTTGAAGCGCCACTTGGTCAGTACGTATCCATTTAGCGCGCCCAAAATGGTCGAGACGATAACGGCGGGCACAACCATCTTGATCGAATTCCAGAAATACGGGCGCAAGCCCGTCGGTTCGACCCCGATCTGGGCCGAGGACCAGGCTTGCAGCCACGGCTCGAGCGTGAAGACCTCTGGCAGGTTCATCATGCCGCCGCCAGTGATTTCCTCCAAGGGTTTGACCGAATTCACCAGCATCACGTAAAGCGGCAAGAGGTAAAACAGGGCAAACAGCAGCAAAACCAGATAGATCAGCGTGCGCGTGACGCGGCCCGTGCGGATTGCGGTATCTTGAGAGGCCTGAGACATCAGCGTTTCTCCCGCAATTCAGCGTAGAGATAAGGGATCATGATCGCGGCTATGGTCATCAGCATGATCGTGGCCGAGGCGGCGCCGATCCCCATCTGATTCCGCGTGAACGTGTAGGAATACATGAAGGTTGCGGGCAGCTCGGTCGCGCGGCCCGGACCGCCGCCGGTCAACGCGATTACAAGGTCAAAGGTCTTGATCGCAAGGTGGCTGAGGATCACGAAAGCCGACAGGAAAGCGGGCCTCAGCTGCGGGATGATGATCCGACGATAGAGGTTCCAGTTCGACGCCCCGTCCATTTGTGCCGCGCGCAGGATTTCATTGTCGATACCCCGCAGACCGGCCAGAAACATCGCCATGACAAAGCCCGAGGTCTGCCAGACCGCCGCTAACACGACGGTGTAAATCGCAAAGTCGCGGTTCTTGATCCAATCGAACTCAAAACTGGTCCAACCCCAAGTATGCATCACGTTTTCCAGCCCGATGCCGGGATCGAGGAACCATTTCCACGCCGTTCCGGTCACGATGAAGCTGAGCGCCATCGGATACAGGTAAATTGGACGCAGCAGGCCTTCACCGCGAATTTTCTGATCGAGGAAGATCGCCAATCCCAAGCCGATACAGGTGCAGATCACGATATAAAGCCCCGCGAAAATCCCCATATTGATGAGCGAGGTTTCCCAATGGCTCAATCGCCAGAGCTTGTCGTAATTCTCCCAGCCGACCCAGCCGAAGCTGGGCAGAATACGACTGTCGGTGAAGGACAGGTAGACCGAGAACAGGATGAACCCGTAGACGAAGACCAGAACCATCGCCAGTGAAGGCGACAGGACCAGTTTGGGAATCCAGTTCTGAAGGCGTGTCTTGAAATCCGCGTCGGCTGAAGCAGCCATGGCGCGCCCTCCTCGTTCCAGAGTTGGTGTTTTGGGGCTTATCCTGCCCCTTTCAAGACAGGGCGGCCAGGCAGCCGCCCCGTCAGAAGGTTCAAGTCGGGATTACTTGGCGATGGAAACCGCGTCGACCAGTTCGGTCACAGCTGTTTCACTGTCATACTCGCCGTTGAAATGCGCCGTCACGACGTCATAGACCGCGTTTTTCACCGAAGCCGGCGCCGCGTGGCCGTGCGCCATAGAACCGAACAAGTTGCCCGACGATGCAGCGGCGGCCAGATCCTTCATGCCTTGCTGACCACAAGCGTCTAGGTCGCTGCCATCCACGTCGGTCCGGGCCGGAACGGAACCCTTCACCTTGTTGAATGCAATCTGGAAGCTTGGCGACAGAATGGCGCTGGCCAACGCGGCCTGCTCGGCTGAAACCGAACCGCCTTGGTCGAACATCATGAACTGGTCGGCGTTGAAGGTGACCTGGTCCTGCGTGCCGGGGAAGCGGAAGCACAGGAAGTCCTGACCCGGAACTTTGCCCGCGTTCAGGAATTCACCCTTGGCCCAGTCACCCATCATCTGGAAACCGGCCTCGCCATTGATCACCATCGCGGTGGCAAGGTTCCAGTCGCGGCCCGAGAAGTTCTCGTCCACATTGGCGGCGATGAAGGACATGCGATCGAACGCTTCTTTCATAGCATCACTGCCCAGCGTTTCTTCGTCCAAATCAATGAACGCCGCCTTGTAACCGTCCGCCCCCAAGGTTGACATCGCGATTGCGTCAAACACGGTTGCGTCTTGCCAGGCCTGACCGCCATGGGCGATCGGGGTGATCCCGGCGGCTTTCAGCGCTTCGACAGCCGCGACGAACTCGTCCCAGTTGGTGGGCTGGGCGATACCGTTCGCATCCAGGACCGCCTTGTTTGCCCACACCCAGTTGGTCGAATGCACATTGACCGGAGCCGAAACCCACTTGCCGTCATGCTTGGCAAAAGCCTTCAATGCGTCTGGCACCACATCGTCCCAACCTTCTTTGGCTGCAACTTCGTTCAGGTCCGCCAATGCGCCCTGATCGGCCCAGTCCAGAATGTCGAAACCCAGTGCCTGAACGGCAGTCGGGGCATTCCCGGCTGTGACACGGGCACGCAGAACGGTCATCGCCTGCTCACCACCGCCACCGGCGACAGGCATGTCGGTCCAGCCGATACCCTGCCCGGACAGGTCGTCTTTCAGAACATTCAGTGCGGCGGCTTCACCACCGGACGTCCACCAGTGCAGAACCTCAACCTCTTCCGCCTGCGCCAGGCTGGTTGTGCACAACAGCCCTGCCACAATCAGAGATTTTGTTTTCAGTAAGTTACGCATTTTCTTTCCTCCCAATATGCGATCTTTTTTGCACGGCCCCTTTTCGGGGTCCCTTTCTTCCGTCTTGCGGCCATCCTCCAACCGCACATTCACCCGAAACGTTTATTGCGTTTTCTCGGCGAAATACTCCCAAACACTTAAGTTCATTCTTACCGAAGTCCCGGCCAAAGTGAATGTCAGCGCTATCATTGATCAAGGAACCGGCTTCGTCCAGTGTTTTGAACGCCAAAGTCAAAAGAAGGGTTTCAAATACCCGAGTCTTTTCGATCGGTTCGTTCGGGCACATGGCAGGGCCGCCAGACCGAAACGTCGCTCGGCTTGATCCGTGGGCCAATAGCCCGCATGATCACGAAATGAGTTTTGAAGTCACGTCATGGCTGAAAGACCTTGGAATGGAGCAATATGCTGACACGTTCCTGCAAAATGACGTCGATGCACGTGCCTTACCGCTGCTCTCCAATGAGGACCTCAAAGAACTTGGCTTGTCCCTTGGCCACAGGAAGATCGTCCTTGCCGCCATAGCAAAGTTGGATGGCAACCCCGGATTGCCCATCACGAACGCCCCACCAGATGGAAACAATCCCGGTGAAACCGAAACCCGAGCACCTGCTGCCGAGCGACGCCATCTGACCGTGTTTTTTGCCGATCTTGTCGGATCGACCGAATTGACAAACAAGTTCGATCCCGAAGATATGCGCGCCTTGTTGCAAAGTTATCAAGACAGTGTCGCTGGGGCAGTGACGCGTTTTGGTGGCTATGTCGCCAAGTATCTGGGTGATGGGTTGCTGGTCTTTTTTGGTTGGCCACAGGCCTATGAAGACCACGCCATCCGTGCGGTGAAGGCGGGATTGGATTCAGTTGCGCACGTGAAAATCCTGAAAACCCCTGACGGCGAGCCTTTGTCCGTTCGGATCGGTATCGCAAGCGGTGACGTGGTCGTAGGCGACGCCGTTGGTGAAAATACCTTCGAAGAGGGCGCAATGACCGGTCCGGTTCTGAACCTGGCGGCGCGGTTGCAGGAAAACGCGCAGCCAAACTCGGTCGTGACTACAAGCGAGGATTCTGATGCCAGCCTGCGACGGGTCTTTTCGATTTCCTCACTTGGCCCTGTTTCGCTAAAGGGCTTTGAAACCCCGCGTACCTTGCTGCAGGTCACGGCCGAGCGCAGCGCCGACAGCCGTTTTCAGGCGTTGCATCGTGAAAGTGAAAGCACGGAAATGATCGGGCGGGACTTCGAAAAAGGTATCCTGCATCAAACTTGGCAACGGGCCTCTGCCGGGCATGGTGAGGTCGTTTTGCTGTCTGGCGAAGCCGGGATCGGCAAATCCCGCCTGACGGAAGAGTTTCTGAGCGGCGACGACATCGCTGCGACGGCAGACGTCATACGACTGAATTGCTCGCCCTATCTGACCAGCAGCCCCTTTCACCCGGTGACCGAGCGCATCTCGCAGGATGCAGGTGTCGGACCGGATCTGGATGACGATCGGGTGGTAGAGCTGGTCCGCGCCATGCTTGAGAAACGCGAGGGGATCGAACTGGATCACGTCCTGCCGGTTTTTGCGGCGCTGGTCGCCCCGCACAGTGATGTGGCCGAAAAGATTCTTGACCTGTCACCACAGGAACAGCGGGATTTGACCATCCAGACGTTGATCGACACGGTCAAGGCCCGCTCAACCGTGCGACCGGTTGTTTTGTGTGTTGAGGACGCGCATTGGATCGACCCCTCGACAAACGCCTTGCTGGAAAGGTTCAAGTCCATCTGTTCGGACCTGCCATTGATGATGTTGATCACCCACCGCCCCGGCTGGGATCTTGCGCGGGACGAAGGGGAAGCACACACTCAAACCCTACACCTGCGCCGCTTTGATCCAGACCATGTGGCGAACTTGATCCGCAATTTCTCGGGTAAAACCCCTGACACCGATCTGGTTCAGCTGATCATAGAAAAGACGGACGGCGTCCCACTATTCGTCGAAGAACTGACCCGCGCCTATCTAACCACAGGTGGGCAGGGTGCAGTGGCTGTTCCTTCGTCACTAAAAGGCGCGTTGATGGCGCGGTTGGACGCGGTTTCATCAGACGCGAAACAGGTGGCACTGACAGGCTCGGTGATCGGGCGCGAGTTTGAACCTGGCCTGCTGCGTGCAGCACTGACGGATGCCACGGTCGACACCGCAAAGGGCCTGGACGAACTGTGCAAAACCGGACTGGTTTTCGAAAGCGGCAACTCCAGAGGTCACTTCGTTTTCCGTCACGCACTGATCCGCGACACTGCCTATCAATCCATGCTCAGCACAACTCGGCGGGCGCAGCATGCCCATGTTGCCAAGGCGTTGGCAGCGTTGCGGTCCGCCGAGATTGAACGTCGACCTGAACTTGTCGCCCGACACCTGACCGAGGCCGAAGACTGGAGTGCGGCGTTCAAAAAATGGCAGGCGGCAACCGAAATGGCGCTGGCTCGTTCCGCCAGTCACGAGGCAATGACTAACGCGCACGAGGCGCTGAATGCAGCACGGAACCTTGAGGGCGACAATCAGTCCGAAACAATCCGGGCAACTGTTCTTGTCGGGCGCAGCTTTGATAGTTTGGGACAGCTACCCGAAGGCATTGCGGAACTCAAAAGCGCCTCGGACGCGGCAAATGCCCTTGGGGATGTCGAATTGGCCGCCGATGTAGCCCTGCATTTTTCGGATTCCTGCATGATGGCTGGGCAACGACATGGCGAAGTGATTTCCCTGTGCGAGGCCGCTTTGAAAAACCTGCCCGCGCAAGACGAAAGACGCCAGTGCCAGCTAAAAAGTCAGCTTGCCCGCGCCTGTCTGTTCCTTGGTCAAGCCTCAGAGGGTGCCCGATACGCCCAGGAATCGATGGAGCTTGCCGCCAAGCTGGGAGACAACAAATCCCAGTTCTCGGTCATGATGATGCAATACGGCGCGCCATTTATCGCAAGACCCGCCGACGAAAGGCACAAATGGCGGGAACATCTGGACAAGATGCACGAAGTAGCGCAGCATCTTGGCTCGATTGATCAGGGTCGGGACCGCACACTCAGCCTGTTTGTTGGGGCCGAAATGGCTGACCGGGCTCTGCTGGACCGGTCATTGAAACTGCTGACCGAGGTGTCCCAGAAAGACAATCACTTGCAGCTCTATTGGGTTCAGACCCATGCCCGGGCAATGATAGCGATCATGGAGGGCGACTTTGGCAAGGCCGAAAAGCTAGCTACCGAGGCGGTGAAAATCGGCCGCAAAACCCACGGGAAACATATCGAGGGCGTGTTTGGCGTTCAGATGTTCACCCTGCGCCGAGAACAAAGCCGTTTGCACGAAGTGGCTCCGGTCATAAAAAAACTGATGGATGAAAACGCTGACGACATGACCTGGAAGCCCGGTTTTGGCGTCATCGCAGCTGAACTGGGGTTTCATGACCCTGCTGAACGCATCCTGAACGAGGTCGCCGAGAGCGGATTTTATCTGCCGTCAGACGCCATGTATTCGACCACATTGTCCTATCTGTCCGATATTTGCGTCGCAGTCGGTCATACCACGCACGCGCAAACGCTGTTCGAAATGTTGGCCCCTTACGAAGACCTCACCATTACCGCTGGGGCAACGACAGTATGTACTGGCGCGGGTGCGCGGCGGTTGGGAAATCTGGCTGCATTGCTTGAAGATTGGCCAACTGCAGAACGGATGTTTACCAAGGCAATCCAGATTGACACGGACATGGATTGCCCGCCCTGGGTGGCACACAGCAAAGCCGCCTATGCGGCGGCTCTGCGCAGGCTTGGCGGCAAGGACAACCTTGAACAGGCCATCCATCTCGAGGCCGAGGCGTTGGCAACAGCTCAGAAATTGAGTATGGTTTCCCTTAGGGAAAGGCTTGAAGGAACTGCAAGCTGAACCCTGTTTTCATTTCCTGGGGGGGAAATATGCCAAGGTATATTATTGAACGCCAATTCGCCGAACAGGTAAACCTGACCGAAGGCGACAAAGCACATATTAAAGAAATAAATGACGAAGAAGGGATCGAATGGATCTTTTCTTTCCTCAGCGCGGACAAGCGCAAGACTTATTGCCTTTACGAGGCCCCTGACGAAGAAAGCCTGAAACAGGCCGCCAAACGGCTGAATATTCCGGCTGATGTGATTACTCCGGTAGATCGCATCGACCCCGGCGTTTTTGCCTGAGTTCTCGCAAACGATAAAAGGCGCGTACCCGCCGGACAACAGGCGGGGCACAGGGGCAAGAAACCTTCCTTGAACCAGGAAGGAATTTAAGATGTTTGACGTCAAGACATTGGACGGCAGCGCCGCTCGGATCGAGCGCGCTGCCTTGGACACTTTGAACGCAACGCTGCGCGGCGGCGTCCATTTGCCCGGCAGTCCCGAGTATGATCAGGCCCGCACAACCTGGAATAGCATCGTGGAGCGGCACCCAAGTTTCGTGATCCGCGCGCTTGGGTCCAGTGACGTGCAAAAAGCGGTGAATTTCGTGCGCGAGGCCGGGTTGACCATGTCCATTCGGTCGGGTGGTCACCAGATCGCGGGCCATGCTGTCGCCGACGATGCGGTTATGTTGGACCTGTCGCAGATGCGTTCGGTACATGTGGACCCGGTCAACCGAACCGCGCGCGTAGAACCCGGAGCCGTACTGGGCGATGTCGACCGCGAGACACAGGCCCATGCGCTGGCTGTGCCATTGGGCATCAACTCGACCACCGGAACGGCTGGTTTGACACTAGGTGGCGGCTTTGGCTGGATCACCCGGAAATTTGGGATGACCATCGACAACCTGATCTCTGCCCAGGTTGTAACCGCCGAAGGCGAAATCGTCACCGCATCTGCCAAAAGTCACCCTGACCTGTTCTGGGCCCTGCGGGGCGGAGGTGGCAACTTTGGCGTCGTCACATCGTTCGAATTCCAACTGCATCCGCTGGGCCCCGATGTCTTGTCAGGTTTGGTCGTTCACCCGATCGAAGCGGCCCCCGACCTACTGCCGGAATACGTGAAAATCGCGGATTCCGCGCCGGATGAACTGACAGTCTGGACCGTGATGCGCAAGGCCCCGCCTCTGCCCTTCTTGCCCGAGGAATGGCATGGGCGCGAGGTCTTAATCTTTGCCGCGTGTTATGCCGGACCAATGGCCGACGGCGAAAAAGCTATGGCCGGCTTGCGCGGTCTTGGTGATCCGATTGCAGATGTCATCTCGCCCCATGCATTCGTGGACTGGCAAGCGGCCTTTGATGGGCTTCTGACGCCCGGCGCGCGCAATTACTGGAAAAGCCACGATTTCAGCACGCTGACATCCCACGCGACATCCGACCTGCTTGCCGCAATCGCCACGCTACCTGATCCGGCTTGCGAAGTGTTCATCGCACATGTAGGCGGTGCCATGGCGCGGGTACCCGCGGATGCAACGGCCTATCCCGAGCGCAGCGCTCATTTCATCATGAACGTTCACACCCGATGGGAAGATCCCTCAAAAGACGCTACCTGCATCAGTTGGGCGCGGGCATTGTACGATCAGATGGCACCTCACGCCACAGGCAGCGCCTATGTGAACTTCATGCCCGAAGATGAGGCCAATCACATGGCTGGAGCCTATGGTTCCAATGGCGCAAAACTGGGTCAGATCAAAGGACAATACGACCCGCAGAACCTGTTTCGGATCAACCACAATATCGTGCCAACCTGAGCGCAGATTTCAGAGCGACAAGGCCGAGCGCGCCAGCCACGCGCTCAGGTCCTTTTCAGCAGCAACGATGGCTTCGTTGTTCAAAATCTGCGAGGTCATCGCCTTGGACACGGCGCGCACGCGTTTGTTGATCGCAATATCTCCGGCTTCGATCAGCAAGTCGTTGACGTCCAGTTTTTCGTAGATCGACAGCAAACGGTTCTGGATAGTGCGCAGCGCCAGTTTTCTGCGCACGGCAATGGCCTTGTCTGGAAGACCTAGCGCAAGATCGGTCAGGATCGCCAGTTCGACCTCGGTCAGCGCCTCGCCCGACCGGCTTTGATCCCGCTGAATTTGGTGAATCTCACGGTCGACCATGATCTGGGCTTCCAGCAGGACTGCCCTTAACGCCAAATGCATGCGCGATGGACTGGCGGTTTTCAGAACATAGCCATACGCGGCCTCTTTCGGGACGATCCGGGCGATGCCGCGCAGATACGCTTCGTCTGAATAGTTCGACCAGAACAAGATGCGCGTTTCCGGTCGCTCGGACCAAATGGTGCGGGCCGCCTCGATCCCGTTGCGCTCTTTCATGCGCAGGTCCATGACGATGGCGTCGACACCATCTTCTCGGGCCTTGACCTCACCCTCGCGCCCGTTAGAGGCTAGGCTGATTTCCGACGCTTCGGGCAAAGCCTCCAGTACCAACTCTTTGAGGTAGTTGGCGTGCATGGCATCATCTTCGACCAGAAGAACCTTCATGCCACTTCCTCTCTGCCGCGGCACTCCGACACCGGCAGCCTGACACTAATCTCAGTCCCTTCGGCGTAGCGGATGTCAAATTGTGCCGCGATCAACCGGGCACGCGTTCGCATATGGGTCAAACCGCCCGAGACTTTCCCAGTTTCGATCGCTGCTGAGCTGGCCCCATCGTCACGCACTGATAGATGCAGCCCATCCCGGCATTCGATCTCGACCAAAATGGACGAGGCCTGAGCGTGGCGTACTGCATTATTGATTGCCTCCTGCGCGATACGAAAGAGCGCAATCCGTTTGGTCTGTGGCAGATCATCGATCAGCCCGTCGGACAGGTCGCGCACGTCAATGTCGATCTCCTGATCCGTTCCGACCGCGCGCTCAAGATGCGTGCGCACGGCGTGTTGAAATCCAAAAAGTTCCAAAAGGGACGGGATAGAGGTGTCGATAATCTCGCGCAATCCCTGGATGCAGGTTTGCATCGACCCGCGCACAGCTTCGATATCTTTCTGTGTTTTGCAGCGCTCAAGCTCTCGGCTGATCCGGGTCATATCGGCCAGCGTCTGGTCGTGCAGATCCATGCCGATCCTCTGCCGCTCAAGCTCAAGCGCGTCGGTCAGGCTTAGTGCGCCCAGACGCAACCCTTCTTCGCGCGCCTGCAATTCCGCGCGCATGATCGCTTCGCGCCGCGATTGTTCATTGGCCCGTAACGCATAGAAATAGGGGGCAAGAATATCGGCAATGTTGCGAACCTGTTCGACCGCCTGATCGTCATAGAAATCCAGCTTCTGCGACGAGCAGTTCAAGGCACCGATCGTGCGACCCAGCACTTTCATCGCCACGTTAACGCGACTGCGCATCTGATGTTTGATGATCGGCTCGCAATCGGCCCCTTCGAACACATATCGCGGGTCTTCCAGCGCGTTGCCGGTCAACATGCTGTCGCATTCCCCCCGCAGGATATCGCGCACCGGAGAAACCTCGACAGGCGCGCGCGTGCGGCTCCAACTGGTGCGCAAGCCGACCTCGTAGCTGGTGTTCCAGTTTCCCTTGTCATCGACCAGACACACATCCAGATGATCAACCTGCAAAATGCGGTCGATCTCGGACTTGACCGAGCGCAAAGCGGACTTGATGTCGAGGTTGCCTGCCAGGTGATTGGAAATCCGCAGGTAATAGGCAAGATCGGCCATGGACGCACTTTCGAAAAACCGGTCCGCGGCGACCGGCACAACACAGTATAGAAGTCCGACCCCACCCTGTCATGCGGATCACCGCAATAGTTTTGCGGGAACCCGCAATCTTTGCGCGCATCCTACTCTTACACTTTTGCCCATTGCGCGGAATCCTCTCGCTGCCTGCCGGATTGAGCGGGCCCGATGAACGTGCGGCGGAGGGGCCGCCCAGGGAGGAAACTATGACACTCAAGGCAATCATGCTCGGCGCTGTCGCCGGCATTACCGTATTGGCGGCCACCGGTGCCACCGCAGACACATCCGACAAACGCATCGCGCTGTCCAACAACTATGCCGGAAACTCATGGCGTCAGGCCATGCTGGAAAGCTGGCAAAAAAATGGGGATGCAGCGGTGGCCGAAGGCTTGGTTGCCGCAGCGGACGCCTTCACCACCTCTGAAAATCAGGCGACCGAACAGGCTGCCCAGATTCAGAACATGATCCTGCAGGGCTATGACGCCATCGTCATCAACGCGGCCTCGCCCACGGCAATCAACGGCGCGGTCAAAGCCGCTTGCGACGCGGGCATCACCGTTGTCTCATTTGACGGGATCGTGCAGGAGCCCTGCGCATGGCGCATCGCCGTCGACTTCCAACAGATGGGCCGCGAACAAGTGAAATACCTGGCACAGCGCTATCCCGATGGCGGCAACCTTTTGGAAATCCGTGGGCTGGCCGGTGTCTTCGTCGATGATGAAATCAGCGCGGGTATTCATGACGAGGTAAAGAACTCCAACTTTGAGATCGTAGGTTCGGTTCATGGCGACTGGGCGCAGGACGTTGCGCAAAAGGCCGTTGCGGGCATTCTGCCAAGCCTGCCGGAAATCGTCGGTGTCGTGACCCAAGGTGGTGACGGCTATGGCGCCGCACAGGCCATTGGAGCCACCGACCGCTCGATGCCAACCATCGTCATGGGCAACCGTCAGGACGAATTGCAGTGGTGGGCCGACGAAAAAGCCGCCAACGGGTATGAAACCACGTCGCTGTCGATTGCTCCGGGCGTCAGCACGCTTGCTTTCTGGGTCGCGCAGCAGATTCTGGACGGAAACGACGTGCCCAAGGACCTGACCGTGCCTTTCCTGACCATCACCCAGGACGAATTGGAAGAGTCGCTGAAAACCACGCCCAAAGGGTCGGTCGCCAACGTTGAATATACGTTGGAACAGGCCAAAAACGTGATTTCGTCGGCTCAGTAGTCAATGAGCGATTTACACACGATACCCGGCGCAGTTTCTGCGCCGGTTGTCTCTCTGGACGCGGCCCATATGTCTTTTGGGCCCGTTCACGCGTTGCGCGCAGCGACGCTGGAAATTGCCGCGGGCGAGTGTATCGGATTGGTCGGCCACAATGGCGCGGGCAAGTCGACACTGGCCAATGTAATCAACGGGCGGCTGTCCCCCACTCAGGGCGCTGTGACCTACCGCGCCGGGGATGCCACGATGACCAATGGACAAAAAGCGCAGGCATCCGGCGTGCGCAGCGTGTTTCAGGAATTGTCGCTTTGCCCGAACCTGACCGTGCTGGAAAACCTACGCATTCCATTTCGCACCATGCCACGCAAGAATTGGCGACGCGTGGCGCGGCAGAAAATGCAGGACGCGCTGGATCTGGTTTTTCCCGGCCACGGCATCAAACCAAGTGCCACTGTCGGCAACCTGACCATTGCCGAACGCCAGATGGTCGAAATTGCCATTGCCTTCGCAGACCGCGACAGCGAACCCAGCCTTGTTATTTTGGATGAGCCGACCTCATCACTTGATGCGGCCATCGCGCAGCAGTTGCTGGATCATATCAAACGTTTTTGCACCGAGGGTGGCGCGGTTCTGTTCATCTCGCACATGATGGGTGAGATTTTCGATGTGTCGACCCGGATCGTGATCATGAAGGATGGTCAGATCGTGGATGACCAACCGGCCCGAAATTTCACCCGCGAAAGCATTGTGGACGCTATGGGTCACGTGGCACCAGACGACACCGATACCAGCGAAACCCGCGCCACCAAAACGCTGGGTGCCGAGGTTGTGCGCGCCGAGAATGGCCTGAACGCCCGTCAAGGCGAGATCGTGGGCTTGGCCGGGCTGGCCGGTCATGGTCAGGCCGAGGCGCTCGCACAGATCTTTTTCGACCATTCATCGGTCTGGAAATCCTCGGGTGATCCCGAGGTGGTCTTCGTCGCGGGTGACCGTACCCGGGACGGGGTTATGCCGCTTTGGTCGATCCTCAGAAACTTGTCTTTGACCACCCTGTCCGAATTCAGCAGCCGAATTTTGGTGGATCGCGGAAAGGAATCCGATCTGGTTCAGAACTGGAAACAGAGGATTGGAATTCGCACCGACAACGTATCGAACCCCATCCTGTCTCTGTCCGGGGGGAACCAGCAAAAAGTTTTGTTCGCACGGGCATTGGCCTCATCAGCGCCGATTGTGGTGATGGACGACCCCATGCGCGGTGTCGATGTGGGCACCAAGAAGGAAGTCTATCAAATGATCCGCGACGAAGCCGCCAAGGGACGCAGTTTCTTGTGGTACTCCACCGAGACGGACGAGATTCTAGAATGCGACCGGGTGTTTGTCTTCCGCACCGGACACATTGCAGCGGAACTCAGCGGGGATGAGATCACCGAAGAGAACATTCTTGCCGCCTCATTCGAAATGCAGGAGGCCGCAGAATGACCGGGGATCGTCTGCGTCTCGCCCTGCCCGTTTTGTCGCTGGCCGTGCTTTTGGGGGCTGTCTTCTACCTGCAACCGCGCGCGATGAGTTATTTCGGTCTGAACCTGCTGTTCAATCTGGCGATTCCGGTCGCCTTAGCGACCATCGCCCAGATGATGATCATCATGGTCAACGATATCGACCTGTCGATTGGTACATTTGTCAGCTTCTGCGCCTGCGTGACTGCTACGTTCGTTCACGACACACCACTGATCGGCTATGCCATCCTGGCGACGGCTATTCTGGCTTATGCTTGTTTGGGCGCGCTGATCCAATTCCGAGGGTTGCCTGCCATTGTCGTAACTTTGGGTATGTCTTTTGTCTGGGGCGGGCTGGCCGTTTTGATCCTACCTTCGCCCGGTGGCGCATCGCCGGAATGGCTCAAGACGTTGATGAGTTACAAGACACCTCTGGTCCCCATTGCTGTGGTCGCACCTTTAGTTATCGCATTGGTGGTACACCTGCTGATCAAACGATCCTGGGTCGGCGTGATCCTGCAAGGGGTCGGCGGCAATGACCGCGCGATGGAGCGCGCAGGGTGGTCTCTGGTCAAACTGCGCGCGTCCGCCTATGGGCTGGCCGGGTTGTTCGGCGTTCTGGCCGGAATGTGCCTTGTCGGTCTGACAACAGCGGCAGATGCCAACATTGCGCTGCGATACACTCTGCTGTCCATTGCCGGTGTCATTCTGGGCGGGGGCGAGTTTGTCGGTGGACGCATCTCTCCGTTTGGGGCGGTGATCGGCGCGCTTACCCTGACCCTTGCAGCCAGTTTCCTGTCCTTCTTGCGCTTGTCGCCTGACTGGCAGATCGGAGCGCAAGGGGCGATCCTGATCCTTGTTCTGGCGGTGCGGCTGCTCTTCGTTCGGAGGGAGGCTGCGGCGTGACCGATAATACCTCATCCACCGAAGGGCCCGTGAATCCTGTACGGATCTTGTTCTCAAAACCCTGGATCTGGGCCTTTGTGGCCGCCGCCCTGACTTTTGCGGCAACCAGTCTGATCGCCGGTTCCGGTGCTGGGTCGCTGTTCTATGCCGCCCTGACATTTGCTGCTTTTTCCGCCATCGTCGGGATCGGGCAGATGCTGGTGATCACCTTGGGTCCCGGCAATGTCGACCTTTCGATCCCCGCATCAATGACATTGTCGGCGACGCTGGCCCTGAAGTTCATGGACTCGGAAACCGTGCTGATCATACCCGGTCTATTGGTTGCAATCGGCGTCGGCATTGGCTGCGGCCTGGTGAATTTCGCCTTGATCCTGTTGCTGCGTATTCCACCGATCATCGCGACCCTGTCTGCCTCTTTCCTCTATCAATCACTGGCCATTTGGTCGAACCGAGGACTGCGTATCAAACCGCCCGAGCCGCTGGCCGATTTTGCAACTGGCGGAGCGCTGGGAATTCCCAATGTCGCCGTGATCGGTATCCTTCTGGCGATTTGCGCTTGGGTACTTTTGGAACGGTCGATCGCGGGACGGTGGATATCGGCCATCGGCCAGAACCTGCGCGCTGCCCGACTCAGCGGAGTTCCTGTCAACGCGGTCCGCTTTGGCGTCTATGTCAATTCGGCTGTCTGTGCTGCGCTGGCGGGGTTTCTTCTGGCCAGCTTTTCGGGGGGTGCAAACCTGAATATGGGGACTGAATACATGTTGATGTCCATTGCGGTCGTCGTGATCGGCGGATCTTCCATTGGTGGCGGCAATTCCAACGTGCCCGGTATCTGGGGCGCCGCTTTGTTTATGTTTCTCATCGTCTCAATGCTGAACTCCTACGGTTTAGGGGCTGGCGTCCGGCTTATTTTGACCGGCCTTGTCATCGTCGGAGTCGTCGCATTGGCCAGCCGTAAAGGATATGACGTATGATTTTTTCGCAGACCTACGACATCATCCGGCCGGAGTTCCGCGATCTGATCCATAGCAATATGGGCCTTGCGCGCCTCTCATCGGGGCACCGCTGGACAGAAGGGCCGGTCTGGTTTCCCGCACACAACCTGTTGCTGTTTTCAGATATACCCCATGCCCGCATCTACCAATGGACCGAAGGTGGTGGGGCAAGTGTGTATCGTCAGCACTCCGAATATTCTAATGGCAACACCCGCGATCCAAACGGTCGCCTTGTTACTTGCCACCATGGAAGCCGCTCGGTTGTGCGCACGGAACATGACGGCACACGGCAGGTGATTGCCGAAAGTTACATGGGCAAGCGCCTGAATTCTCCTAACGACGTGGTGGTTCGCTCGGACGGGTCCATCTGGTTCACGGACCCGACCTATGGCATTCTGTCCGATCTGGAAGGGCATCAGGCCACCCCGGAACAAGAGGGTAGTTTTGTCTATCGCGCCAGCCCGGATGGGCAGGCACTTTCGGCGGTTGTCACCGATTTCGTTCAGCCCAACGGACTTGCCTTTTCGGTGGACGAAAACCGGCTCTATATTGCGGAGTCAGGCAGCAGCCACGACCCTGAAGTTCCTTCAGTGCTACGAGCGTTCGACGTGAACACGGATGGCAGTCTGAGCGGCGGTCAAGAGTTTGCAACCATCGACAACGGATTGCCGGATGGGTTGCGGGTGGATCGCTACGACAATATCTGGTGCTCGGCAGCAGACGGGGTGCATGTCTTTTCGAAGGCAGGAGATTTGCTGGGTAAGATCCTAGTGCCCGAAACGGTTGCGAACCTAACATTCGGGGGCACGCGCGGGAACATGCTGTTCATCACGGCCTCGACCTCTGTCTATTCGATCTTCGTCAATTCCGCCGCGGCCTGACGGGCTCAAGGCCCTATAGGCTATGAAGCTTCAACAGTTTCTTTGCAAACTTACCGGTCTTTCCGCCAGCTTTGATCGCCGCCAAAGCTGCTGTAGACTTTGGTGCTGTCAAACCAGACCCTGACAGCACACAAAGCTCATGGAGCAGTTCCAGAATTCCGCCCAAATCCCGCGGAAGCGTGTCGGGCAAGTCATACAGCATCGCTGACAAAGCTTTTTGAATCTCATGCGCGTGCATTTTGGATAGCTCAGAGACTTGCGCCATGCGTTTGGTCCAACGCCGCAGGGGGAGCGCTCCGAAAAAGACCAACTCGCGCGCGGCGTCGGCAAATTCTTCGGATTGAAATCTGCCCTGCGCAATCAAGGTTGCGATTGAGTCACTGGTGGTCATTCCGATACCTTCATCCGCACTTGCCAGATACCACGCCAACATCGCATGGGCCATTTTACCCGGCTTCAATCCGGGGCGGAAAAACGGGTCCAGATAGGTCAGGCAATGGTGCCGCGTCAGCTTTTGATCCAGTTCCAGATCGAAAATACCGGCAACAAAATACAACTCTGGCTGCGTTGGGTTCATCAATACTGCCCACGGGTTCAGTCCTAGCAGCCAGCTGGTACCAGGATCGCCTCCATAGCAGTGTTCGAATTTCGCAGGCAGGGCAAAACCCAAACTCGGATCAACATCACCTGGCATTTTCGGTAAAATAGAGACGCTGGGCTGCGGCCAGAAATATTCGTCGATACGCCGGATTTTGGCCGTGAAACGATACTCTGCAGGAGTACCCAGACCGGGAATAATACCCCCAACCAAACGCTGGATATTGGGGTCGGCTTCAATCGGTCGGCGCTCCTGCCAGGCCATAGCCCAGAGTTGGCAATCTGTTTCAGGCCTGAACTCACCGCCCAAGGCATATCCCAACGCACGCTCTGCTTCGGTCTGCGGGTTTAGAGCCGCCAACGCCTTTTCGCGCCCTTCCGATCCCAGCCGCAGGATCGCAAGTCTGAAATCCATGGCCCCCGGCCGAACACTCAGGCCACGGTAATGTTCCAGCCTGTCAATCAAACGCAATGGGTCAACACATCCGCTATTGTCGGAAGGGGCCGAGAGCATCGGAACCGAATGGCCCGCCTGAACGAAAGACAACAGCTCTTTGGCGCGCGCCGCGAATATCCCTTCGAAACTATGGGGCGAAATACCCAAGGGTTGGTGACCGGAATATCGTGGCTCTAGATAGGGTTGCAGTTCGGCATCGAAATCGGACCCGTTGGCCCAGCTCAATCCCGCAACCGAAATAGGTCGCTGAAAATACTTACCCGGACTAAAACCGCCCTCGAGATCGCGCGTTCTGATCTGATTTGCCCGCTTTTTTAGAGGGCCAAGTAGCGGGGCAGCCTCGGCTCCGAACCGCGCTATTCCATCAAATGCCTGCTCGATCAGGAAGGGGTCATGGCAATCCTCCAGGAGGGCCAGATATGCCGAAACCGCCTCATCTACGGAGGAAACAGGCTCAAACGGCTCAGGTCTAGGAACGGGAAAGTCGGTGATTTCAGCTTTGGCCAAAGGTGCGGTGTCAGCAAGCCGCGCGCGGACCGTCGGCGTCACCACATCCAGATAGTCCGCCATCGCCGTCTGAACCCCGGCATTATGCATCTGACCGAGGCTTTCTATCAGATCCACCGCTCGAGTTTGCACATCCCCAACCTCTGATATCAAAGACGAGGTGGCGGTTTCGGCAATTTCGGCTACCCTATCCGGATTGCGTTTGGCGCAGGATTTCAAAAGACTTAACGCATTCAAAGCCGTCGATTTCTGGTGGCTTTGCAAAGCAGGTTCAATCGCGTCGAGCAGGGCCTTTGCGTCAAGTTCACCACATTTGTCGGCGCGCTTCAGCGCCTTGACCGCAATCGCCACTGTCGGGGGAACCGCACTATTGAGGAGGCCGAGGTACTGATCCACGCGCTCAACGATTTCAGCATCGCTCGGTTCTAGCGCTGTATGAAACCGCGAGTACCAACCCGCGCGAAACTGCGCAAAATCCCGCTTCAGGGCCTCTAGTGAGCTATCCAACAAGCGCTGTCGGTCCAGGTCACCGTTTTCGCTCAGAGCTCGCAAAACATCCGCCCATCCTGCGCGGGGTCCTGAATATTTGTCATGCGCAGCAAGGCTGAGATCACCACCGCCTTCAACCTCGAAGAACCGCCAGACATCCTGAGACAAAAACTGATCCCGCGCGTTGTCGGGAACGCCCGCCTGAATGGCGTAGTAGCCAAGAATATAGGCGTCCGTCTGAGGGATTGAGCACAACCCTTTTCGGTTCAACAAATGTACCGCGTCGATCAGGCGGGGATTGTCTTCAACCGCAGCCTCGGCCCAGGCGTCGATCCAACTGAGCTTAAGCTGCGCAAACACTTCGTCCAAAGGAAGGGATTGCGGCAAGATACGCCAATCCCCACAGGCATATTCCGAGGGTCTGGCGGTGGCAATCACGGCGATCCCCAATGCTTCGCCGTCTTTGGCAAATGCTTTGAGCGGCTTTTGGCCTTTCATCTGCGCTTCCCACCAGACCTTTTCATAAGCTTTTTGCATCTTCAGCGCATGCCGGGCAAATGGCCTTCGATCCGCCTCCGACATCTTTGCGAGGGCCTTTAGAACATAGCGCGCAGTGCGCGTTGTAATCAGGGTCAGAAACTCCTGTTCAGTCACGCTTGGCGCTCCATCATCAGTTCGACGGCTAAAATGTGTTTGCAGGGACCACGCGTATGGCCATTGGCAGCAAACCACGGGCATGTGCAGCTGTGCCCGTCCTCGGCAAAGCGAACCCGATGCGTAACATCGCCACTTTTCACATCCGCATAGTTTTGGGACAATGCGACCGCTCCGTTGTCCGCCAGGTTTGCGGCGGCTTTCAGCCTTGGATTCAAAGATCTGACGCGCTCGAAGCCAAAGGGGAGTTCTCGGTGAAACCAGGTTTGCGACCAAAGATCATAACCTACACGACCCAACGCAGCCAATTGGCACAGCGCGATGTGCACCTCGTGCGGTGAGGCGTTGATGAGGGGTGCCAGGATATTGGGATCAAGCCGGTCCTGCCAGTTCAATTGCGCGGTTACTGCAGCCGTTTTCTCGGCCTCGGTCGTGAGGTCAGAGAGCAACTGCCCGTCGCCTGAAAACCCGCGCCAAGGATCTGCATTCAAGACCAGACACAAACGCTGCCCAGCAAAATCCAAAACCCAGGCCGAACTTTTCAGACCTTCGTTGACAAAAACACGCAGTGTCTTCGCCTTAGGGGCCAGAGACAGCAACACGTTTAACCGATGACCACCGCGCAACGGCACGCTACCCGGCGAAGCTCGGGTTGTTGCTCTGACCCGTTGCCCCTGAGCCGATACCCAAACCAGATGATCCGATTTCGATCGCGGCAAACTGCGCAAAAATTTCTGTGCTGGTGTCGGGGCCAATGAAAGAGCGGGTACCATACCAGCCATATGGCTCTGCACCTCGGCAAATCCCTTCAACCAGCGCAAGGGAAGCGGTACTTTTCGTTCGACGAGTCGGTTTTCATCATGTGTCAGGGCCACGGCTTTGGGCCCAATCGAGATCTGCAACTGGCTGTCGGGCGAAACCTGGGCCAGCATAGCCCTCAAGTTGGGGCCAAAATCCACATTGGTTGTCCCTGTGCGACGCTGTTCGGCGTCTAGCGCGGCCTCATCTATGTCCAGACGGGCATAGGTGCTGCAACAAGCTGAAAACCCCTCAAACCGCACGGTTTCGTGCCCTACTGTGACCACTGGGTCCGCTTCGCGCAGAATCCGGGCCAGCATCGCGGGTGGGACGTAAAAGCGGCTGCCGACGATATCGGAAACCGCGCGCAAAGACCTAGCCGTGATCAGAGGGTGTTTGGCGTGTGCGATCAGGAAATCCTGAGAAGCATCTGGATCGGACTGATCAGCCACCAGACTCAGCTTCTGCTGAGATGACATTCCGGTCAGAGATGACCGGCCTGCATAGTGATACGTGTAGTCGAGTTCTCTCATCTCCGGATACCGGAACTTAAAAACTAATCAATTTGTTCCGATTCATCGTAGACGCCGATTGCACCGCTATTCAACTGACCGAAACGGCCCGAGGGCGTCGTGAGACATTATCGCCGCAATTCCGGAATCGGCAGGGGAGCAACGGCGTCTGATCCGCGGCGGTCCGATCATTCCCATCACTGTGTGTTTGATGTAGCTTTTGCGGCAGTGTTCCGCTCTATCTCACAACCCATGCATTTTAACTGTCTTTGTGGTGCGTTAGAGTCAAAACAGCATTGTCGTCGAAAGTCCTACTCGTGAAGCCAGCAAGCCGTTTCTCTCAACCTCCACAACACGAGCTGCGCAAAGTTCGCAATCAGGGATCAGCCTTTCTGACGCTCGCCTTCTTGTTCAGCATTTTCGTGAATCTGCTGATGCTGACCGGACCGTTGTTCATGCTGCAGGTTTACGACCGCGTTCTGGGGTCGCGCGCGGTCGAAACATTGACTGCTCTTTTCCTGTTAGTGGCGCTTTTGTACGGGTTGATGGCAATGCTGGACTATGCCAGGGGCCGTATCGTAGCCCGTTTTGGTGCCCGATTCCAGTCGACCCTGGACGAACGTGTGTTCGAGGCGACGTTACAACGATCTTTGAATCCTCAGGTCCGGGCTGCGCCTTCAACAGGTTTGCGGGATTTGGAAGCCATTCAAAACCTCTGCTCATCGCCGGTATTGTTGGCTGTGATGGACATTCCGTGGACACCGGTTTTCATGGCTGCCATCTTCCTGTTCCACCCGATGCTGGGATGGCTTGCCGTAGGCGGCGGAGCATTTCTGGTGACTATAGCATTGCTGAACCAAGCGCTGACACGGCGCAAGGTGGCCACGGCGCAATCGGCTTCGGCACAGGCGAATTCCTTTTCCGAACACGCGCGGCAAGCGGCGGAAATTGTACGCTCTCAAGGGATGCAGAAGGACATCATTCAGCGTTGGCAAAAACAACGCACCAATGCATTGCATCAGACAATCGCAGCCAGCGACTGGACTGGCAGTTTTACCTCACTGACCAAATCACTGCGACTGTTCCTGCAATCCGCTATGCTGGCTTTGGGAGCCTGGCTGGTTCTGCGCAACGAGTTGACACCGGGCGCGATGATTGCTGGCTCTATTCTGCTGGGTCGCGCGCTGGCTCCGATCGAGCAGACAATTGGCCAATGGGCGATGATCGAACGTGCCCGAACAGCCTGGGGGTCTCTGAACGAGTTTCTGGATTCAACTCCACCTGAAACGCCTCGTACCAAGCTGCCTGTTCCCGAGGCCCGGTTGACGGCCAAGGGACTAACCGTCATTCCACCGGGTGCGGAAAAACCAACTTTGCGCAACATTTCCCTAAACCTGGCACCGGGCAGCGCTCTGGGCGTGATCGGGCGCAGCGGTTCGGGCAAATCGACACTAGCCAAAGCCTTGCTGGGATTGTGGCATCCGGCGGTCGGCGAAATCCGCTTGGGCGGTGCGACGTTGGATCAATACGACCCGACCGATCTGGGCCAGCATATCGGCTATCTGCCGCAGACCGTGACCCTGTTCAATGGCACTGTTGCGGAAAACATCGCACGAATGTCGGAAAACCCGGACGCCGAGGCCGTGGTTGAAGCTGCCCGAAAAGCGAACGCGCATGAGCTGATCCTAACGCTGCCAAAAGGCTATGACACGTTTCTTGAAGGCAACGATAGCCAGCTTTCAGGTGGTCAAAAACAGCGGATCGCTCTGGCGCGCGCACTCTACGGGGACCCGGTACTTTTGATTTTGGACGAACCGAACTCGGCCTTGGACGCCGATGGGACAGAGGCGCTGAACACCGCAGTGCGCGGCTTCAAGGCAGCTGGGAAATCCGTGATAATCATGACGCATCGTCCGCAGGCAATTTCGGAATGTGAAAACCTGATCGTTGTCGAACGTGGACAGATCATCAAGTCCGGTGCCCGCGACGAGGTGCTGGGAGCCATGGTCCAAAACGCTGGTGCGATCAAACGCGGCCTCAGTCAGGCGGGGAATTGATGCAAAAAAGCAGCTCTGATACGCGTCCTGTTTGGCGCATCACATTTCCGGCGATGGTGGGGTTTGTCGCCTTGGCCATTCTGGTTGGCGGTTTGGGAATCTGGGCCGTACAGACCCGACTTGCAGGGGCCATTATTTCGCAGGGGACGATCGAAGTTCAAAGCAACCGGCAGGTCGTTCAGCACCCCGACGGCGGCGTGGTCGGAGAGATTTTCGTGCGCGACGGTGACGAGGTTCAGCAGGGCGATCTGTTAATCCGGTTGGACGGTACTTTTCTGAAATCTGAGAAAATCATCGTAGAAACTCAACTGTTCGAGCTTTTGGCCCGCAAAGCCCGACTGGAAGCGGAACGTGACGGCATCCCGGCACAGGAGTTGCGCGCACGTCTGGACGAATTGGAACGGCAAGAGGCCATCGAACCCGAACTAGTCAGCGGCCAGCAACGTTTGTTCGAGGCCCGGTTGGACACATTAAATCAACAAGCCGAGCAGCTCGGGAAGCAACGCATTCAGACGGAAAGCGAGATTGAAGGTACGGAGGCTCAGCTTATCTCTCTGCGCCGTCAAGTCGAGTTGATCCGGGAGGAGCTGGAAGATCAGCAGAGCTTGTTCGATCGGGGCCTGACACAGGCCAGCAGGGTCTCGGCGCTGTTGCGGGAAGAGGCCAGCCTGACCGGGGATATCGGCCGGTTAGAGGCCAATATCGCCCGTTTGCGCGGGCAGATCGCGGCAACCGAGATCCAGATTGTCGAGCTGAAAGCAGCCCGCCGAGAAGAGGCGATATCGACCCTGCGCGATGTTCAGGCACAGATCGCTGAACTGGCCGAGCGACGCCTGTCCCTGACCGTGCGTCTGTCCAGGCTGGATATTCGCGCACCGGTGACAGGGGTCGTCTATGGCAGTCAGGTTTTCGCGTTGCAATCCGTGGTCCAACCCGCCGAGCCTATGATGTATGTGGTGCCCTTGGACACACCTTTGCTGGTAGCCTCGCGCGTGGACGCCATTCATGTCGATCAGCTGCACGTGGGACAGCCTGTCCTGCTGCGATTCACCGCGTTCAATCAGCGTGAAACACCAGAAATCGAAGGGCAAGTCATCAACGTTTCGGCTGATGCTTTTACCGATGACAACACCGGGCTGACCTTTTATCGCGCCGAAGTTGTACCAAATGAAGGACAGCTTGGCCGTCTGAACGGTCAGGAACTGCTCCCCGGAATGCCCGTCGAAACCATGATTAAAACAGATGAGCGTACGCCTCTGTCCTATCTGGTCAAACCATTGTCGGACTATTTCAACAGGGCGTTCCGGGAATAGAGCGGCTAGGCCTGTTCAATATTGCCAAGCAGGATAGTGGTCATATCTGCGGTGATCACGTTGTCTACGGCAACGATATCGACCCCTGTTTCGTAGGACACATTGTTCGGCGTGATACCGCTGAGATCCGCATCATCGTCCAAGAACACCCATTCCGGCGAATGTGGGGTAGATTGCCCAACAGAAACCTGCAAAATCGCCAGCGCGTCCAACGCATTTACAGTGCCGTCTTGCGTGATGTCGGCCGCAATCAGATTCTCGGCCGAGGCCGGTCCCCATGTTGGTTCAAGCCCGACGGAAATACGCAAAACCTGAAGCGCGTCTAGAGCATTGATATCGGCACTTGCCGTTGAATAGCCCTTGATCACGTCAAACTCACCCGAGAACATCCCAGGAGGGAGGTCAAAGTCGAATACACCATTCTCGTCCGCGCGCACGGTCAAAATGCCCCCGCCTTCGAGCGCTAACTGGATTTCTGCATTCGCCAAAGCCGGATTCTGCGTTTGGGAATCGATCGAGATATCGCCCAGAACACCATCCGAGCTACCGGGGTCCAGGCCCCCCAAAGTCCCCAGGTCCACGGGTATATGATCGGGGCCACCAAAGCCCGCGCCGAATACCTGTTGCTCGGACAATGGACCTCCCGCAGCGGATATGAGTTCGACCGTAGTGTCCAGAAACTCTATCCAGGCCCCCTGACCTGTAGCCGTGAATGTAAGTTGATCCGGCGTGCGCAGCAGTGGGAAATCGAACATGTCCAGACGGTCTGTACCCGCCTCGAAATCAGTAATGATCACAGGGGCGCTGCCATGCTGCATGACGAAAATATCCGCTCCGGCCCCACCGGTCATCTCTGTGGCTCCGGCACCGGCGATCAGGATGTCATCTCCCGCCCCACCCGACAAATTCGTGTCGAGAATACCTCCGTTAAGCATGTCGTTTTGATCTGTGCCAGTGATCGTGCCAAACCCTTCCTGCACGATCCCCAGATCAGAGAGGTCGACTGTCAATTGCGTCAGACCACTATCCTGTTGTGAGGAGGCAAATATTTGCAGCTCATCCCCGACATGAGCCGTGATCACCGTCTCAACATTCTGTAGTCCGGTGTCCAACGTGTCGGCAAAACTGTCCAGGTAAACCAGTTGCCCGCCCGGTGTCATCGTGAAAAGTGTGACCCCGTCATCGCCTCCCCCAGCCACTAAGAACACATGGCCGTCCACCTCGATGACGGACATGTCCTGAAGGGTTTCGAACCGCGTGTGCAACGAATCCAACACGTGATCCGTGGGTACAAGCGAACCCGAGGCATCCAGCTTCATCAAGCTGATGGAATTGCTCTGCGCCCCGGCGACGACGACCCATGACTGACCGTACGCTTGCACCACGTCAACCGCGGTAGGCACTGCAATGCCCAGTTGGTTCAGCGCATCGCTGTTATCAACTTCTGACAGTCCCCCCGTGGCGGAATCCACTGTGTAAATCGCGATGGAATCCGTCTCTGCATCAGAGGCCACCACGACATTCTCACTGCCAAATTGAATGACCTCCATCGAGTCGGCGCGACCGGCGATGGATCCCGACACCGTCAGACTTCCGTCCGGATTCACTAGATAGGTCGAGATTTGACCCGTATCTTCATGGGCCAAGGCCAGCACTCCACCCGTCTCAACCGAGTATTGCACAAGCGCGGAAACATCTCCGCCCCCGATCAGACTGTCGATAGTCTGTAACGTTCCGACAGTTCCATCTGGATTAAGTGTGTATCCTACCAATCCCGTGGCCAAATCGACATCCAGAATCAGTTGGTCACTACCGGCAAGCGTCACGAGCTCGGCACTATTGCCTATTTGTTGCGAAATCGTCCCGCTGTAATATTGAATGTCTTGCTGTTGCGGAACAATGCCTTCTAGCAGCTTCCAAACCGTGATGCCGCCTCCAGGGCCCGTCACGCTGTATAGAAACGTGTCCCCGTTAAACGTTTTTAAAGCCGTATCGCTGATACCTGAATCGAGCGCTACGCTTCCCGTTGCAACCACGCCTTCGAATTGAAGCATCATGTCAAATCACCCCGTGCCACACTTGGCTTTAATGACAGGATGATCTGATGCCCGGTCCGAAATCAAAGCACAAATGTGGTGAAAACGCGAAGTTCGGCATCAGTTTAACTCAATTTTTTCTGGTCCGACCGCATGAGTCACTGGAGGGCAAGACAGATGAACAAAAGCTGGACCCCTTGGGCGGACGCGGACACCACATGTGAGGGTAAGATGACCAAAGACCACGATTCCAATCGCCACGCGAACAACCCCGTGACCGGGGTCGAGGACAAAGCGCAGATTCGTCGTTGGCTTGATGACAAAATGCGCCGCTGGGCAGGTCGGGGTCTTGCAGGTGGGTTGGGCTCAACGCTGATGGCGCTGCCTGCTCTGGGGCAAGCCACGATCGAAGAGCTTTACGCCTTTCAATTCGCCGAAACCATCCCAGGTGTCAGATCGGTCAAACTGCTGAAAGATGGCGATGTCCTGGTTAAATTGGCGAACGGGAAATCGATGATCGTGGCGGCAGAGAACATCCAGATTCTCGATAGTGGTGCAATCATGATCGCGGAAGATATCGTGGCTGAGATTGCGCAGTTCAGCCTGGCCGCAGAAGCGGGCGGCGCGGCTGCCGCAAGTGGCATCAGTGGGGTTGGCGCTGCCGCACTAGGTGGACTTGGTTTGGCCGGGGCGGCCGCTGCTGCAGGCGGCGGGGGCGGAGGCGGGGGCGATGATCCCGCTCCGGCACCAACATATCCCCACCTGAATTTGGCAGGAGCCCAATCCAACGCGCTGAGCAGCACCGCACTAAATTCGGTCACGCCCGATGGGACAACAGATATCGAAGTGTCGATCGGATCCGTTTCCGTATCGGTGGAGCCCGAACCAGACGGAAGCTGGAACGTTGCACTGACACCCGACCAAGCGGCAAACCTTCCCCAAGGTGTCAACACCGTTACGATCCGTCATCTTGACGGCGACGGGAACGAACTGGCGGTCGAAAACGTGACCTTCAATGTCGATACAATTGCTCCGACGCTGGCAATAACCGATTTCTCGCACGGCGCGGTTGTGAACGCCATTGAGCAAGGAAACGACCTTACCGTATCCGGAGCTTCGGACGCTGAAAACGGGCAAACCATCACGGTGTCCGTCAACGGACAAGTCTATTCAACCACGGTGAACGCAGGCCAATGGACAGCGACAATACCAGCGGCAGACTTGTCAGCTTTGCCAGATGGAACAACTATTTCGGTAACAGCAGATGTGACAGACGCTGCGGGCAACCCTGCGCCACAGGCAACAGGCAGCTTTGAAACGGATTTCACCGCGCCCACGTTGACCCTCAATCCGGTAGCTGGCGGATCCATCGACCTGATTGACGTAGGGAGTGACCTTAATATTACCGGGACGACCACGGCTGCGGATGGCGAAATAGTCTCGCTTGACTTCAATGGGCAGGTCTACACGGGCACCGCATCCGGAGGAAACTGGACTGTCACAATCCCCGCCGCGGACCTAAGCGGACTGTCGACCGGCACACCTGTCGCAATTGGCGTTTCAGTAGCAGATGCGGCTGGCAACATTTCTACCTTGGTCAACGCATCTATTCCGGTCGACTTGACCGGGCCATCGATCTCGATCGCAACCCTCCCCGTTGGCGACGCACTGAACACGGCGGAAGTGACATCAGACCTAACAATTTCCGGGACGACGGCAAATGTTCAGGATGGTCAAACCGTAACCGTCATACTGGACGGCCAGACCTATACAGGTACGGTCACAAGTGGAGTATGGAACGTTACTATCCCTGCATCCGATCTCGGCGCATTGACCGATGGCGGAACATTCTCCATCACAGCAGATGTGTCTGACACGGATGGATTGATAGCACCGCAAGCCAGCACGGCCATCGTCAAGGACGTCACCGCGCCGACCCTTAGCATCGACAGTTTTTCGGCTGGCGCTGTCATGAATGCATCCGAGAGGGGTACGGATCTGACAATCACTGGCACCACCGACGCCGAAGACGGGCAAACGGTCACTGTCAATCTCGGAGGCCAATCCTACACCGCTACGGTATCTGGCGGCGCATGGACAGCAACTGCTCCTGCGAGTGACGTAGCCGCCCTATCGGACGGCGCAACCATCGCCATCACCGCTGATGTGTCCGACGAGGCCGGAAACCCAGCTGTACGAGCTACAAGCAGCTTTGACACCGACTTTTCCGCACCCTCAATCAACGTGACTTCACTTTCGGACGGGCCTGTTCTGAACTTCGCAGAACTTAGTACCAACCTCGTGGTTTCCGGCACCTCCGATGCGGGCGACGGAGCTGTCGTTTCCGTCCAAATTGTCCGGGGGGATGGCACCGTAGACGTCGCAGGGACCGCCACTGTGAATTCGGGAAGCTGGTCGTTTACCGCGACACCTTCTGACCTGACTGAATTACAAGACACGGAATCCTACACCGTATCCGCCTCTGTTTCCGACACGGCAGGCAATACCGCATCCGACATCAGCACTTTCGATACCGATTTTTCAGCGCCTGTCATAGCGATTGACCCGTTAGCTGTCGGATCTACGCTAGACATCGCGGAAAGGGGCTCGGACCTGACGGTATCCGGCACCACGACCGCTGAGGATGGGCAAACTGTTACGGTCTCTCTGAACGGTCAGGACTATGTCGCCACGATTGCTTCGGGAAGTTGGAGCGCGACCATCCCTTCTGGAGATCTCGGCAGCCTGGCAGACACAACAGCCTTCACCATAAGCGCAAATGTCGCTGATTTGGCAGGCAATCCGGCGACACCGGCGACGGCAGCGATAACGACGGATTTCCGTCCGATACTATCCTTGAATTCCACGGGTACCAACGGATCGGTCTTGCTCGCAGACGCGCAGAGTACGGGGCTCACAGTCTCTGGAAGTTCGATAGGTCTTACAGCAGGACAGACTGTTAGTGTAACCCTGAACGGAACACCTGTGGGGACAGCCTCGGTTGGCGCAGACGGGACATGGTCTTTGCCGGTCTCTTCAAGCGACTTTGCTGGTCTAAACGCTGGTGACGACCTCACTTTTCAAGTTCAGGCAACAGTTACGGGTGGGCCGGATCCCGCACCTACAACGGATACAACAACCGCGTATTTACCCGCCGCATACACAATCTCGGAAGTCAGCAACGATGGTTCTTCGGTGATATTCCAAATTCACGCCGACCCGAACCGCGATATCTCGGGCGGGCTGGCCGTCACAGCAGAAATCGGATTTGATCCGGCCGTTGTCACAATCAACCCTACCTCCATTTCCGAGAACAGTGATTTCGGGCTTTTCCTGACCAATCCAGTCGGAGCATCAGCTGTCAACATCGCGGGGGTCGCAACGACCTATTCGGACCTGTCACAACCCGTTGTGACATTTACCGCGGCTGTCGTTGATCCTTCCAAACCAATCATTCTGACCATAGATACGCCCGACGGCGGTCCTTCGGTCTACCAATTGGGCAGTGGAGGAGACGATACGCTTACCGCAAACGCCGTCGACAATTTCCTGCAAGGTTTCGGAGGAAACGACACCATAGACGTATCGAACGCAGGGCGGGATGTCGTGGTCTTCGAAGCTACGCCAGCAGCCAACGGCGTGGACACCATTACGGGCTTTACGCTCGGCGCAAAGGCTGAGGTCACAGATGCGATTATGTTCAATGGGTTCGACAGTACCACACTGCGGGGAGACGGAACTAATTTCGAAACCCTGGAACTGGGAGACGCCGTTGGCACAAATACTGGTTTCGTGGGTCTTACGACCGCTTTGGTAGATTTGAGCGCAGGCACAATTGAAAACGCTGTCGAGAGTTTGAGCGATCTGCAGGCGGGTGACGAAATCTATGTCATGGCGACAGATGGCGATGACAGCGTGTTGGTCCATGTCGAATACAGCGCACCAAATGCAGCATCGGTTGAAACAGTTGCAGAATTCACAGGGCTGGACGACCTAAGCGGTTTGTCCCCCGACAATATCCTGCACACCGACCCAACTGGCGCATCCGCCTGATCCAACGACACCGCCGAATTTGAAAATCGGCGGTGTCTTATATCCGCATGAGGTGAATATGGCACAGAACGGTCAGTTTCCACTGACGTTTTCGAGGTACCAAGGAAAATACTGGAAACGTTTTACCTCTTTTCGCTTTGCGCAAAACCTCACGGAATGTCCGATCGTCGAGAAAGAGATTCGTCAGGTTGCGGCGGCTTTTCCGATCGTGTTTCGGCGCGCGGGCACCGAAATTCACCCCTTTGCTTTGCTGAGTCTAAGCGGCGCCCGCACCCCTTTCGTCTCAGATGATGGGCGATGGTTGGCAGGCTATGTTCCATCCGATTTGCGCTGTCCTCCTTTTCGCTGGCGCGCCAGTCAAGATCCAGCCAAGCAGGACTTGAACGCAGAGGGGCTTTTGGTCGACGAGTCACTGGGGTTTGTAGGTCAGGAAGGAGAACCCTTCTTCAATGCCAGCGGTGATCTAACGCCTGAACTGCGCCAGGTCTTTGGCTTCTTAAAAATGCGGGCTCAAAACAAACAGAAAACCGCAGCGATTTGCAATAAATTGGATACGTTTGACTTGCTGAAATCCGCCGGAATGCACGAAGGAATCGAATTTCCCGAAGGTATTCTTATCGTAGATTCTGGAAAGCTGGCGGCCCTGACCGACAAAGACAAATTGGCGCTGATCAATGATGGAACGCTGCGGCTGGTTCACGCCCATCAAGTGTCGTTATCTCATTGCGCTTGGCTGGCAAGCGCCGAGCGAAATCTGACAACTTGTCAAGTCCAAACCTCGTACACCGAAAATTCAGATCTATCGGGTTTCCTCGGCGCAATGGCCCTCGCCCAATGGAACGAAATTCAACAAAACGGTAGTTATTAAATGCGGCTATCCCCTAGAAGACTGGTCCTTTACTTCATCCTCTCAGGCTGGCTTACCGCTTGCGCTTTCGGACCGGATTTATCGTATGTCGACTCGTCTCTTTCCGCTGGTGCAGTCGGTCGCGGGGCCACTGCTCCTTCACTGACCCTGCTTCGAACGTCTTTTGGGCAACGCGTTAAGCAGGCGGTCGAGAACAACCCGAGCCTTGCGGAAGGTGAAAGCCGCTATAAAAGAGCTACCGCAACCGAAGAAGCGGCACGTGGAGCTTTTCTTCCCCAAGTAAATCTCGGTCTCAGCGCTCGATCGCAACGATCCGATTCCGACCTTGCGAATTTCACGCCCTACGTTCGTATTTCCCAACTCGTCTATGATGGCGGGGTCGCCTCCAGTGAGCTAACCGCAGCAAAAGCGCGCGTCCTTGAAAGCAGGGGAGACCAACTGCAAACAGGGTCCGCAATAGCTCTTGCAGCAATCGAAGCATACGTTTCGGTTCTCAGCCGTCGTGAGATTTTCGACATTTCAGTTCGAAACGTCGAAGTTCACGAAGATATCCTGCACCAGATCACTGAAAGGTCCTCTCTTGGTGCCGGATCAACGGCGGATGTCATGGCGGCGCGATCTCGAATGGCGGATGCGCAGACACGCCTCGCAGATGCACGCGCCAGAATCGACCGTGCCGAAGCGCAATTCCGCGACATCTTCGGCCAACAGGCCGGGGATCTATCGAAGCCGGCAAAGGCGCCGAAGCTGACGCGAACAGACACGGAAATTGTAGTTAACAGCCCTCAGGTCAGACGAGCAGACGCGGCCTTATTGGCCGCTAAGGCAGATTTGACAGCGGCTTTGGCACGCCGTCGTCCGGGCGTTGAATTGGCTGCCTTTGCAGACCGCGACGATGACGATGATACAGATTTCGGAATTGACCTGTCCGTGAACTATGAGCTGGATAGCACCGGCCAGCGCCGCGCTTCGATTTCTGCCGCTGAAGCCAGAGTAAGCGAAGCCGAATTCGCGCGCGAGACGCTGATACGAGATATCCGGCGCGAGCTTGACTTTATTCGCTCTGACCAGCAAGCCGGCGCCAAGCGACTGCAAGCTGCCAAGATCGCCGCGAAGGCAAACGAAGACAGCGTGGAGGCAGCGCAGGCGCAATTCACCATAGGTCGGCGTAGTCTCATCGAAATTCTCGACGCCCAACGTGACTATGTAAACGCTCAGGAAAGGCTGATCCTGGCAGATCAGAATTTCTTTTTGACGAACTATGCTGCGCTCAGTTTGACAGGTGACATTTTGGACCTTCTCGGCCTTGAGGTCGTGACCCAGGGGGCAAGACAATGACACAACAACAAATTCTGATTGGGCCGTCCAAAACGTCTGGGCTTGAAACGTGTTTTTTGCATGTTGCAGCTCATCTCGATCGTCCACTTACAAGCGCTGCATTGAATGCCGCACTAACCGGAGACGGCGGCGGGCTGACCATTCACGACCTGCTCGAGGTGGCTCAGAATGCTGGGTTGCAAGCCGGTTATGGGCGTTGGGCGCTCGGGGATTTGGACAGTAGTTTTACGCCCGCAATTTTACTTCTGACAGATCAACACGCCGTCGTCTTTCACGGTTTTTCGGAAAACGGCGATCTCCTGATTTTTGACCCAAAGATGGGAAACGAAATAACCGAGATCGAAGGGGCTAAGTTGGCAACGATCTACACTGGCTACGCGATATTGTTTCGGCGCGTGCACAACGAGGATCACAACAGGACATTCAGACCCGAGACCGGTCATTGGTTTTGGTCGGCCATTGGTTCAAACCGCTGGTCCTACGCGCAAGTTGCGCTTGCGGCTGCGGTGGCAAATTTGCTCGGGCTTTCCACATCTGTCTTTATCATGGTGGTCTATGATCGAGTGCTACCCAATGAAGCAACTGAATCGCTGATCGCATTGACCCTTGGTGTCGGTCTAGCACTGGTATTCGACTTCGTCCTGAAACTGTTGCGCGCCGGGTTTATCGACCGAGCAGGTCAAAAATCGGACAGGATGATGGGACGACGCATTTTCGACCACCTTCTCAACATTCAGATGAAATCCAGAACCGGATCGACGGGCGCTATGGCCAGCACAGTTCGCGAGTTTGAAACGCTGCGCGAGTTTTTCACCTCGGCAACCTTGGTTGCTGTCGTTGATCTGCCTTTTGTCGCTTTGTTCGTATTCGCCATCCACCTTGTTGGTGGCCCTCTTGCCATAATACCGGCCATGGCAGTGCCAATCGTGTTGCTTTCGGGGCTGGCCGTGCAACCGTTTTTGTCCCGGTTGGCCGAACAAAGCTTTTCCGGAGGACAATCCAAACAATCCGTTTTGGTCGAAACGGTTTCGGGACTTGAAACCATCAAAACTACGGCCGCTGCCAATCAGATGCGTTGCCGTTGGGAAGGTGCGGTCGAACGGCAGGCATCACACAGTGTAAAAAGTCGAGCTATTACTCAATTGGCTCTGAACCTGACAGGGTTCACTCAGCAAGCAGCCCAGGTCTTGATCGTGTTCTATGGTGTCTTTCTGATCACCGAAGGGGCGACCAGTATGGGTGCCCTTGTCGCATCGGTCATGTTGACCGGTCGGGCTCTCGCCCCTTTGGGGCAGCTCGCGCAAACGTTGACACGCGCAAATCAGGCGCGCAGCGCGTACCGCAATCTGAACGCGCTGATGGAAGCAGAAAGCGAGCGTCCCCAAGGGAGGACATGGATCACCCGTGGCACTATTGAAGGACGTATCGCATTTAAGAACGTCTCGTTTTCTTACCCTGGTCAAACCCGTGACACCCTCAGCGATGTGTCCTTCGATATTGAAGCTGGCGAAAAAGTCGCAATTCTAGGCCCCATCGGGTCGGGCAAAAGCACTATCTCGCGGCTATTGCTGGGTCTCTACCAGCCCCGCGCAGGGTCAGTGATGCTGGATGGTGTAGACATCCGACAAATTGATCCAGGCGACCTGCGGCGCAACATTGGTTCAGTGCTTCAAGACATATGGCTGTTTTCGGGAACGATCCGTGAAAACATTGCCAGTGGCACGATCAGGCCGCAAGATCAGGACCTAATTGACGCAGGGCAAGTTGCCGGAGTGGAAGATTTCATCGCCGACCATCCTGGCGGTTATGACCAGCCTCTTGCCGAACGTGGCGAGGGATTGTCCGGCGGGCAACGCCAAGCCATTGCCTTGGCACGGGCTTTGATTGGCCGTCCTCCGGTACTTTTACTGGACGAACCCACGAGCGCGATGGATGTGAAAACCGAGGCTGAGGTCATAAAGCGCCTGCATAGCGCTACCAAACGCGACACGATGATTATCGTGACCCATCGCACCAGCCTTCTGGCGCTTGTTGACCGGATTATCGTGATCGAAAACGGACAGGTTGCCGCAGATGGGCCAAAATCGATTTTGACACGGCAGCCACGCCGCAATGGGAGGCATCTGAATGTCGCAGCATCCTGACTTTGCATCATTGGCCAATGAAATAAGGGGGCAATCTCCTTGGCGCGGTTCTGTGTTGTTGTTTGCAATTCTGGCTTGCCTGCTGACAGTAGGGTTCTGGGCGTATTTTACTGAGTTGGACGACGTCACACGCGTGGACGGGCGCATCGTTCCATCAGCCAATGTTCAACTCATCGACGCCACAGAATCCGGCGTATTGCGATCGCTGCACGTCAAAGAAGGCCAAATCGTGGATGAGGGCACATTGTTGATGGAGTTCGACACCACGCAAATAGACAGCCAACTCAACCAGGAACAACAAAGGGCTTTTGGCTTGATGGCCAGAGTCCACCGGTTGCAGGCGGAAATAAACGAAACCGAATTGCGATTTGCGCCAAGGCTGGTCGAAGGCGCGCCGGAAGTCGTCAGATCGGAAGCGGCCCTATTTGACGCCCGGCAATCCGAGTTGAGATCTGAGATCGCGATCCTGGAGCGACAACGACAACAACGTCACCGGGAATACGAGGAAAGCTTTGTTGATCAGGTAACTGCCGACGAAACCTTGCAAATCCTGGCAGAGGAACGCGCCATTATGACACCATTGGTCGAACAGCGCATGGAACCCGCGACGACACTGCTGACGTTGCGACGAAATGAGGCCGAATGGGAGGGGCGGCTTACACGGGCTGTTGCGATCACGCATCGCTTGAAAACCGGGCTGGATGAAATTGACGATCGGATTTTAGCAGCGCAAAGCCGGTTTCGAAGCGCAGCATTGACCGATTTGGCGATCACCACGGCAGAACTTGCGACCCTACAACCTCTTTTACCGGCCCTTAAGGATCGTGCCGAACGTGCCCAAGTCAAATCCCCAATGCGCGGCGTGGTTAATCGGATCTACCGTACTACGATCGGAGGGCTGGCCAGAAGCGGAGAAGAGTTGATCGAGATTATCCCTCTCGACGATCGCTTGCTGGTCGAAGCCTATGTAAAACCGGAAGATATCGCCTTTCTGCGCGCAGGGCAGCCGGTCAAAGTAAAGATTACGGCCTACGACTTTGCCCGTTATGGTGCATTGGATGGCCAGATCACGCGGATTGGAGCCAACACCATCACCCGGTCCGAGCGAAATGACGAAGAGGTTTTTGTCGTCGAAATTCAGACCAAACACTCGATTTTGGATGCCAATGGTGTAGAAGTGGAAATCATCCCAGGCATGATCGCAGAAGTGGATATTTTGTCGGGCAAGAAAACCGTGCTGGACTACGTTTTGCGTCCCGTCGTCAAAGTCAAAGACCAAGCGTTTCGCGAATAGTCCCGTCTGAAAGCCTCCGCATCTCATGTACAAACTGGGCAGCGGGGTCTCGACGACTATGAGACCGTCCGATCAGGCCCACTCAACATCCCCCAGAAAAATATAGCCTGCGCCATAAATCGTCTTGATCAGACGCGGGTTTTTAGGGTCTTCACCCAGCTTCGTCCGCAGCCGAGATATGCGCACATCCATGGCCCTGTCAAAACTGTCACCGGCTCCCCCACCCAGCGCCTCTTGCATCTGAGCGCGGCTGATCAAGCGTTTAGGACTTTCAAGAAACAGTCGTAGAACTTCGCCTTCCGCATGGCTGAACGAAGTTTCCGCACCATCCTCGTTCTCAAGGATGTAGCGATCGAAATAAGCCGACCAGCCGTTAAAGCGGGCCGTATCCGACTGCACGGCCTGTACCCGCGGCGATCGCAATCGGGCGCGGATACGCGCAACAACTTCGGCAGGATCAAAGGGTTTGGTGATATAGTCATCGGCCCCCAATTCAAGCCCTGTGACGCGGTCCTGAACTTGCGCTCGGCCGGAAATGATGATGACTGCCGCGCCTTGCTCCAACGCCAACCGGTGCACCAGCGCCAAGCCGTCCGTGTCGGGCAGAGACAGATCCACAAGGCAGACATCGGGTGTGGCGCGTTTTAGCGACGCCTCGAATTCGCGGGCTCGGGCGAAGCTTTGAGTCCGGAACCCGGCATCTTCCAGGGCATCGGTCAGGATGCGGCGGATTTCAGGTTCGTCATCGACGATGGTGACCAATGGCTGAGTCATCAAGCGACCTCGGATCGGAGAAGGGCGGAAAGTTGTGCCCGCGTAAAGGGTTTGCGCAGAACAGGGGCGCGCGTCAGAGCTTCGCGGTGTAACGGGTCGGAATATGGCAGGGATGTCATCAGGATTGTTGGTAAACGTGACCGCATCCGTGTCAGCAAGTCCAAACCGGTTGCATCCCCTTCAAGCCGAATATCTGACAAAACCAACGCGATGTCGTTCAGGTCACTGGTCAAAGCCAGCGCTTCATCGGCAGAGGTGGCTTCGATTACAGTGAACCCCAGATCAATCAGCATATCGCGAAAGTTCTGGCGCAAGGCATCGCTATCTTCGACCAACAAGACCAACCCTTCCTGCACCGGCGGCGCGGGACGATAGGGCAGGCGCAGGACGACGGATGCACCGGACGGCGTGTTGCGCAGGCTCAGATCGCCGCCTGCCAGTTTCACCGTGTCATAGACCATTGGCAGCCCCAGGCCCGATCCTTTGTCGCCCTTGGTGGTAAAGAACGGGTTCAGCGCCTTGTCCAGCGCCTCGGGCGAGAAACCGGGGCCTGTATCGGACACCGCAATTTCGATCCAGATCGTCCCGATCGTATGTGCGCTGATCGTCACCTGCCCCGAGCCGCCACAGGCATCGCGCGCATTCAGAACCAAGTTCAACAATGCGTCCTGCACCATGCCCGGATCCAGCATCAGCGCCTCATCGGGCAAAGTATTCACCACCGAAAGACCCACGCCGCGTGGCAGGGAGGGTGAGGCAAGGATACGCAAATCCTCTAATAAACCTCGCATATCGGTTGCCTTGGGCTGCGGAGTTCTGCTGCCGGTCATGTCAGCGATCCGGTTTAGAAGCTGGCCGCCCCGGCGCGCCGTCTGTTGCGTAGCAGCCACAAGTTCTCGGGCGCTTTCGGGCAGATCCATCTTTTGCAACCGCGACTGTATGCCCAGAATGATCGTCAACAGGTTCGAGAAATCATGCGCCAGCCCGCTGGTCATCTGCGCGGCCATCGCCCGACGACGTGTTTGTTGCAGCGCAACTCTGGCCTGCGTTTCTTCGGTTATGTCCACCGACATGACATAGACGCCTCCTTCGCCATCTGGCGTGAACGAGACCCGAATGCGACGAGAATCCTGATCCTCGTTAAACTCAAAAACCGAAGGTTCTCCGCCATAGGCATTTTGCAAATGCGCTTCGACCCGGAGATATGTGGCCGATCCCAACGCTTGCGAAATATGCATCCCAAGTATATCGGACGGCCGGCCAGGCAGTACGGTGCTCAGACGGCGGTTCGAGTAGTCATAGCGTCCCTCAGAATCCAGATGCGCGATATGGGCTGGCATCATTTCTGTCGTCATCCGGGTACGGGCTTCGATCTCGGTCAACTGTCGCTTGGCTTCCTCTAGCGCCGAGATCGTCGCAGCCAGTTTCCGGTTTGTTGCTGTCAATTCTTCGGCCCGGTCCAGAAGTTGTTCGGACAATTCCTCGGATCGGGCGCGCAACAGGGCCTCAGCCTGTTTGGTGTTGGTTATGTCGGTATAAACGGCGACCCAGCCACCTTTAGGAAGCGGTGCCCCCTCGACCGAGATCACCTGCCCATTGGCCCGCACGCGTTCCATATAGTGGGGTTCGAAAGCAAGTGCCTGTTGGACACGCTGTTCAACGATTGTATCGACATCGGCTACGGCGCCATATTCGCCAAGTTCGGCAAGATATCGGATCGTGTCATGAAAGAACGCGCCGGGCTGGACCAAGCGATCCGGCAAATCGAACATTTCCTGAAACGGACGATTGCTGACGACCATCCGCAACTGGCTGTCATAGATCGACAGCCCTTGACCAATCAGGTTTAGGCCTGCGGTCGTCATGGCCTTTATGTTCTTGTCAGTTAAGTCCAAACCCGTCCTCCCCGACATATGCGTAGCACCGGATCTTTCACAGGTGTAGAGGGCACAGGCGCGACATTCGCGCCAGTGCGCGTCAATAGCGGGTTTGCACCTTCGGTCCATCCGAGGTGATGGAGTGCAAGGACAGCGTATGATCCGTATTGCGCATCCGGTGACGTAGCATCTGCCGCCCCAATCGCGCCAAATCAGCCGCATAGGCCGGATCGTTGGCTAAGTTTTGCATTTCACCGGACTGTTGGTGATCGAACAGAATGGGCGGCAAGTCGGCGGCAAATTCGACCAAAGTAAACCGCGCGTCGCGCAAGATGGACAGGTTCGAGTCGCTATGGCCGGTTCCAAGCTTCTGTTGCCACAGAGTATTTGCTTGCGGGTCTCCGAAATCCAGTTCGCTGTAGGTATAATTGCGCCAATCTTCGGGCGCGTCCCCCTTCAGAAAGGGCAGCAATGACCGCCCGTCCATCGCATTGGGCGGCGTCCGGCCAACCCAGTCGAGGATGGTGGGCGTGATATCAATGGACTCGGTCGGAACGGTCACAACCTGACCGGCTTGTGCCTGATTGCCCGGCACCCGAATGATCAGTGGCGTATGATAGGCGGCGTCAAACACCGTCATTTTGCCCCAGCTATGATGATCGCCCAGCATCTCGCCATGGTCTGCGGTCACTACGATAAGCGTCTGCTCATACTGGCCACTGTCTTTCAAAAACTGGATAACTCGCCCAATATGGTGATCGACCTCTGTGGTCAGGCCCAGATAGACGGACCGCAATGTCTGAATATTCTGATCACTCGGTTCGACTTCATCGAACCCCAACACAACGTCTCCTGCGCTATGGCGGTCTATGGTCGGCTCAAAGAACGGGTGCATGGCGCGATCTTGCGCCTCGTCTGCGTGCCGGATCGGCAAAGGCAACGCGGCGGGATCATACATATCGTTATAGGGCGACGGGGCCACCAGCGGCGGATGCGGCCGGATATAGGTCAAATGCGCAAACCAGCCCTGACCGGCCATCGGCGCCATATGGTTCAGGAAGCTGTCCGTCAGAAAGGCTGTGTCGCTGTCCTCGGCCCGATAAAGTGCGGGATCGTTCAGCCTTGGCGCGCCACCGTCGGGTGCGGTTGGCTTGTGAAGATCCCAATAGTCCTGAAACGCATAGCCCTTTTGCATCAGATGGGCGCGCCAAGGATAGGACTCCTCCAACCGCATCTCCAGCACTTCATCAAAACCAGGCATCGGATGCTCATAAGATTTGAGGATCGGGTCTGACGCATCATAGGCCCTTGGGTCCGCCGAAGTATCGGTATAGCCGAATAACATCGGGCGATACCCCGCCTTTCGCATTTCCGATGCGATGCTGGGCGTGTCATGCCGCAGGGGCGTTCCGTTGCGCACAGACCGGTGGTTCATCGCATATTGCCCGGTCAGGATAGATGCCCGCGACGGCCCACAGGGATTGGTGACTGAAAAATGGCGGTCAAAGCGGACGGCATCAGCTATCAACGCCCTGAGATTCGGCAGCTCGATACAATCCGCCAGAACGCCGCTCAGACAATCTGCCCGAAGCTGATCAATAACAATGAAAAGGACATTCCCCGACTGCGGCATGTCAATTCTCTCAAACCCGAATTTAACCTGCGGCCACACTGTCCTGAACAGGTGAATTGAGCAATAGGTATAGACCATGCGCAATCAGGCTTTGGGGCTTGTCGCATTCACGACATGATGCAGGGACAAAATTGCTTCTTCCCAAAAAATTACATTGCAGCCCCACACTGTTTTACATCACATACAGCCATGACGCGACCTAGCCTGAATTCGGAAAAAAGCGCCGACGGCGTTTACCTTCGGGTGTCCGGAGACTTGCTGACTCAGACACTCAGTAGCGTCGAACAGAGCTTTGCTGCGTATAAGCCTGACGATAGCAATCTGATCATTGATCTGTCTGGAATCCAGGCGCTGGACACCAGTGGGGCTTGGGTGGTTGCAGACCTTGCGCACAGGGCGAAACTGGCCGGGGCAGAGGTGCGGTTTCAAGGGGCATTGCCCGCGTATTCCGACCTGATCGAGACGGTCACACGCAACATCCCCGAGGATCCAGAAACAGAAGACACTAGTCGCAGTTTCGCGGATTGGATCGAAAGTCTGGGCAAACGGACTGCAGGAGGGTGGAAAGACACGCTGTCGATGCTGGAATTCCTTGGGATGACCCTGCACCGGTTGATGCGCACCCTAATGATGCCGCGACGACTGCGCGGCGCCGCGCTTGTGTCGCAAATGGAGGAAACCGGCTTTCGCGCCATTCCGATTGTCGCGCTGATGGGCTTTCTGATCGGGGTGGTTCTGGCGTTTCAGGGCGCAACCCAGCTGAAGCAATTCGGAGCCGAGATCTTCGTGGTCGAGTTGATCTCGATCTCGGTCCTTCGGGAACTGGGCATTTTGCTCACGGCCATCATCGTGGCGGGCCGCTCTGGCTCGGCCTTTACGGCCTCGATCGGGTCGATGAAAGTGCAAGAAGAGATTGACGCGATGAGGACCCTCGGCCTGGATCCGATCGAAGTTCTGGTCATACCCCGCGTCATGGCATTGCTGGTCATGCTGCCCATTCTGGGGTTCATTGCCAATATGGCGGCCCTGATCGGCGGCGGATTGATGAGCTGGATCGATCTGGGCGTCAGCCCCGGCATGTTCGCCACGCGTCTGAAGGAAAACACCGGCATCTGGCAATTTGCCATCGGCATGATCAAGGCCCCGTTCTTTGCGCTTGTGATCGGGGTGATTGCCTGCTGGCAGGCGTTACAGGTCAAGGGCTCGGCCCAAAGCGTTGGGCAGCGTACAACGGCGTCTGTGGTTCAATCCATTTTTATGGTGATCGCGTTGGACGCCTTGTTTTCCATCTTCTTTTCGGTGATGGGTGTCTGACATGGACGGGACTTTGCCGCAGCACAGCCAAAAGACGGACACACAGCGCGAAGCTGTTATCCGCGTGCGCAACCTGACCAACCAATTCGGCCCTCAGATCGTGCATCAAAATCTGGATTTAGATGTCTGGCGCGGTGAAGTTCTGGGCATCGTTGGCGGATCAGGCACCGGGAAATCCGTTCTGCTGCGCACGATCGTCGGGCTAAACAAACCGGCCGCTGGCAGTATCGAGGTTCTGGGCGTCGATGTTGTGAACGGCCCCGAACAGGAACGCCGCCGGATTGAACAGCGCTGGGGCGTTGCGTTTCAGGATGGCGCGCTGTTTTCCTCTCTGACCGTGTTGCAAAACATCATGGCGCCGCTTCGCGAACACACGGGCCTTAGTGAAAGCCTGATGTGCGCATTAGGAAACCTCAAGATCAGCCTTGTCGGCCTGCCACAATTTAGCTGCGGCAAGTTTCCGTCCGAATTATCCGGAGGGATGCGTAAACGCGCCGCCCTTGCACGTGCGCTGGCGCTGGACCCCGAGATTGTATTTCTGGACGAACCCACCGCCGGTTTGGACCCGATCGGGGCCGCCGCCTATGACGATCTGATCGGCGAGTTGCAACACGCGCTTGGGCTGACCGTTTTCATGGTAACTCATGATCTGGACAGCCTTTATGCCATCTGTGACCGGATTGCCGTACTTGCAGAAAAACGCGTTCTGGTTGAAGGTCCGATTGAAGAAATGACCAAAGTCGATCATCCTTGGGTGCAAGAATATTTCACCGGCCCAAGGGCACGCGCGGCACAAGAAAAAGGGCTAGGCAGGTAAAGGCAATGGAGACCCGAGCAAATTATATCCTGATCGGTGCCTTCACGCTTGCGGGCATTCTTGGTGCGTTCGGGTTCTTCCTTTGGCTCGCCAAATTCGAAATCTCGCGCCAATACGCGTATTATGAGGTGCTGTTCGACAATGTCTCGGGCCTCTCCGCCGCCGGTGGGGTCAGCTATAACGGGTTGCCCGTCGGACAGGTCATTTCGCTGGAGCTGGATGAGGACGATCCTTCGAAAGTACGAGTCCGTCTTGAGGTGGACGCGGAAATCCCGGTGACATCCGAAACTATTGCGCAATTACAATCGCTTGGGGTGACCGGCGTTAGTTTCGTGGAACTGACCGGTGGATCGTCAACCGCAGAACGCCTACCGCAGAACAGCCTGATCCAAAGCAAACGCAGCGCCATTCAGTCCCTCTTCGAAGGCGCGCCTTTGTTGATGGAGAAAGCCATCACCCTGCTTGAAGACATCAACGAGGTTGTAGACGAAAAAAACCGACAGGCCGTTTCCGATATTCTGGCCAACGTAGCCTCGGCCACCGGGCGGCTGGACAAGACCCTGTCAGATTTCGAATCCCTCTCGGCCGATCTGGGCGGCGCAGCCCGAGAGATTTCGGACTTCTCCAAACGTCTGGATCAGCTCGCCGATACGGCCGAGACCACTCTGACCACCGGAACCGATACACTGAATAGCGTCAAGACGGCCTCTGAATCCGCTGCCGCCGCGCTGGATAGCGCCAAGACGACTTTTGAGACCGCAGACCAGGTTATCCAGCAGGATCTGAGGCCGTTTATTGACCGCGCCTCATCTCTGGCAGAAAATCTGTCCGGCCTGTCAGATGAAGGCAGCGTGGCGCTTGCGACTGCCACGGAAACCTTCCTGAATGCCAACGAAACACTCGGCTCTATCACCGGTGCAATGGACACAGCAAAAGGCACACTGACATCAGCCGAGAGCGCCTTTGATTCAGCCAATCGCGTGATCAACGAAGACGTGGGCGCTGTCATGGCCGACATCCGCAACGCCGCCAATCAGGTGGCAACCACTGTCACCAGCGTCACCGACAGGCTGGACGAGATTTCCGAGGATATCCTCAGCGCGTCGGAATCGGCCTCGAACCTGCTGGGAACGATTGACGGAATCGTCCAGGAAAATCGCCGTCAGATTTCGGATTTCATGCGCGTTGGCCTGCCCCAATTCACCCGGTTCATCGAGCAATCCCAACGTTTGGTGGTCACTCTGGATCGGCTGGTCGACAAGGTTGAACGTGACCCCGCGCGGTTCCTGCTGGGCACTCAAGCATCGGAGTTTCGCCAATGATCAGGTTTCTTCCTTTCGTTCTGGCGGCAGTGGTTCTGGCTGGATGCACCGGGCTGGGTACGTTGCAACAGGCGTCAAAGCCCAACGACCTGTATCTGCTGACGCCTAAAAGCACATTTTCATCGTCGCTGCCACGCGTACAGAAACAGATCGTTGTAGAAGAGCCGACCGCAACGGCGGCGGTCAATACGGATCAGATTGCGATCCAGCCTTCTCATCTGCAAGTACAGTACCTGTCCCGCGCGCGGTGGGTCGACCGAGCCCCCCTGATCGTGCAGGCGCTAATGGTTGAAAGCTATGAAAACAGCGGCAAAGTGGCCGCGGTTGGTCGGTCCACTGTTGGCCTTCGAGCAGATTATGTCATCGTCCCCGATCTGCGCGAGTTTCAGGGCATAGTCGTCAGCGGCACAGATGGCGAGTCGACCGTTCGCATAGAAGTGCGCATGAACATCAAGATAATCGACGAGTTCGAAGACAAGATCATAGCGTCTGGTTCGTTTCAGGAAGCCGTAATCGCCGAAAGTGAACAAACCCCGGATCTGGTCAACGCTTTCGATATCGCCCTGGGCAAAACCATGCGCGACGCGGTCGAGTGGAGCGTTCGAAGAATACACACACACTCGACCAATAACCCAAGGTCGTTCTAATCGGCCAAGGACTGGGCCAGGCCCATCAACATGATTGCCTCGGCCCTGTATCCAAACGGATCGTCCCCCCGTGCCGCCGTGGCCATATCGATGGCTTGCGGATAAGACCAATTGCCCAGATATTCACCGCCCCGCAGCGCCTGGGCGTATCCCGCAATCGCGTGGGAAAACGCGACATCGTCCGTCACAACGCCCTGGTCGAAACGAATAGGGTTTTCGATCAACTGGCTGCGGTCCGATCCGGGTTGCTTGTAGCGCAATTTGAAATATCCGATCTCCTCGTCCGTATCCGCGACCACCTGAGACGCGCCATAGCGCAAGGGACCATTGCGGATCGCGTCGGAGCCGACAGGTGTGACTTCGTAAATCGCAGTCACACTGTGCCCTGCCCCGATATCGCCTGCATCGATTGCATCATTGTCAAAGTCCTGACGCCGAAGTGCCCGCGTCTCATAGCCAATCAGGCGATATTCGGCGATTTGCGCGGGGTTGAACTCGACCTGAATTTTGACATCATTGGCAATCGGAAACAGCGCGCCGGTCAGTTGATCGACCAGCACTTTGCGCGCCTCGCCCAGCGTGTCGATATAAGCCGCCTGCCCGTTCCCGTTCTGCGTCAGCGCCTGCATCGTGGCATCATCCAGATTGCCGCGCCCAAACCCCAAAACGCTCAGGTATGTGCCACTATCGCGTTTCTGGGCGACGAAGTCCTTTAAGGCTTCCGGGTCAGACAGCCCCACATTGAAATCTCCGTCCGTTGCCAGAATGACCCGCGTCACCTCACCCTCTGAAGCCATCCCCTCGGCCACGTGATAGGCCTGTTGCAACCCTGCCTGCCCGGCGGTCCCGCCCCCAGCCTCCAGCTGGTCGAGCGCGGCCAAAATCTTGCGCCGTTCAGTGGCCGAGGTGGGTTCCAGCACCTGCCCTGCATTGCCTGCATAGGTCACGATTGAGATCTGATCTTCGGGCCCAAGTTCCGACAGCAACAGCCGGAAAGACTGCTTGAGTAGCGGCAGCTTGTTTGCATCCTGCATCGAGCCTGAACTGTCGATCAGAAACACCAGATTCAGCGGCGGACGTTCGGCAATCTGGGGCAGCGCGCCCTGAATACCGATATGCACAAGCTGCGTTCCCGCGTTCCAAGGCGTCGGGCTGACCGTGATCGTCGGACGAAACGGGGCCGCACCATCGGGTGCCGGATAGGCGTAGGGGAAGTAATTCACCATCTCTTCCACCCGCACCGCGTCTTTCGGTGGCATCTGACCATTCAACAGCGAGGACCGGACAATCGCATAGGTTGCCGTGTCGACGTCGATCGAGAAGGTCGAAACTGGGTCCTCGGCCGTGACTTTCAGTGGATTGCTATCGGCGTTTGCGAAGGTTTCTGTGTTCGGAGTTGATGCGACTACGACGTCGGGTGAAGCCGGGGCGATCCGGGCAACCTCGGCGACATTATCCCGACCGAGGCGAACCGTCGGCTCGCTGTTTGCACCTTCCGCGCGCTTGCTCAGCGCCTGCGGGGCAGCGGCGATAGCGTCGGCAAATTTTTCCTCGGCTTGTGGCAACGGCTGAGGGATGGGTGCCGGTTCAACAACCCGGCTTTCGATCTGGTCCGTTACGCGCAGCGGGCCAGTTTGCATCTGCGGGACAATAAGCACCAATGCGATAGCCCCAAGGGCTGTTGTAGCGGTCAAAACACCACGGGAAGTCAGGGAATTCAGCATGAAAATCGCTCCTTTTGTCAGGCGGGCTACTGGGCCACGCTTGACAGTGGGACGTGCGCCGACGCGAGATCCTTGGGCACGCGCAAAAGATTTTCGTGCCCGGTCCAGATTATTCGCCCGGCGTGCGCTGTCGGGGGCGGGTGTTGCCGCATCCATCAGCGATTTGAGATGGTCAAGATCGTCGGTCATTGGTCCAATTCCTCTTGCCGCATGGCCCGCAAGCGCTTTCGGATGTCCGACATACGCCACGAGACCGTCCCTTCAGACACGCCCAGAACCTCAGCCGCCTGCGCGTGGGTCATCTCTTCCTCAAGGGTCAGGGCAAGCGTCTCCTGCAAATCCTGCGGCAGGCTGCGCATTGCCCTTTGCAACCAATCCACGGCCTCGGCGGCCTCGGTCGCTTCGGCCCGGCGCATCTGTTCGACGTCGCCCCACCCTGCTGCGGCGCGACTGTGAGAAGTGGCGCGGCGACGCGCATCCTCGGCTGCATTGACCACCACACGATAAAGCCATGTGGTGAACTTGGCCCGCGCCTGAAAGGCCTGGACTTTCAAAGGAAGCGCCGCGCAGATATCCTGCGTCAGGTCCTCAGCCTGATCCGCCCGCCCGGTCAGCCGGAAACACAGCCGGAAAATCCGGTCATAGTGGCGCCGCAAAAGAGAAGCGAACGCGTCCGCGTCGCCTTTTGCCGCCGCCCGGGCCAGATCCTCATCCGATGTTTCCATACGCATCACGATGAGTAAGACGGATGGAGAAGGTCAATCCTTGGCGCGCTTGTGAAAAAAATCAGAAATGCTGGGCCGAGGCGATTTTCCAATCGGCCGCAAACTCGTCCGGGACGGCATCGCCCAGGAACGCGCCCTCATCCACGATATCGTAGAGTTCTGCATATGAGTGCTCTCGCTCATCCGCTGTACGACGCCGGATATCCGCCGGATTCAGTTCGGACACTTTCTCTTTGCCCATGGCCCCCAGAATTTCGCGGAAGCTTTCCAGAGTGGCGTCGTGATAGCGATGTACCCGCTGGCGTTTTTGCGGTACGTTCACCGCACGTCCCCGGATCGGATCCTGCGTGGCGACGCCGGATGGGCAACGGTTGGTGTTGCAATGCAGCGCTTGAATACAGCCAATGGCAAACATCATCGCCCTTGCCGCGTTACACATATCCGCACCAAGCGCGAATTTCTCGATCATGTCATAACCGGTGGCCACTTTGCCCGAACAAATCACCCGGATCTTGTCGCGTAACCCTGCGCCACGCAGGCAATTGTTCACAAAGATCAATGCCTCGTTCAGAGGCATGCCCAGACGGTTGGTGAACTCGACCGGAGCCGCGCCAGTGCCCCCTTCGGACCCGTCAATAGTGATGAAATCCGGCAGAATGCCTGTCTCAAGCATCGCTTTGCAGATTGCCATGAATTCCGACGGGCGACCGATGCATAGCTTGAAGCCAACCGGCTTACCACCCGACATCTCACGCAGATGCTGAACGAACTGCATCAATCCGGTCGGACCCTCAAAGGCGGAGTGCGTGGGGGGCGAAATGACGTCCTGGTGCACCGGAACGCCACGAATTTCAGCAATCTCCTCATCAACCTTGGCGGCAGGCAACACCCCCCCATGCGAGGGCTTGGCCCCCTGCGACAGTTTGATCTCAATTGCCTTTACAACGTCCTTTTTGGCCTTTTCGGCGAATTTGTCGTTGTCGAACCCGCCATCCGCTGAGCGGCATCCAAAATAGCCGGTTCCGATCTGCCAGATGATATCCCCACCCTCGGCCAGATGATGCGGAGACAAACCGCCCTCGCCAGTGTTATGAGCAAATCCTCCATCCTTGGCACCGCCGTTCAGAGCCCTGATCGCATTTGCACTAAGCGCGCCAAAGCTCATCGCCGACACGTTCAGGCGCGAAGCATTGTAAGGCTGGGAGCATTGCGGACCGCCAAGCAAAACGCGCTCTTCGCTTTCGTCCACATGTTTGGGGGCGAGTGAGTGATTGGTGCGGTGATAACCCACGGAATTGATATCGTACTGCGTCCCAAAAGCCTGCGTGTCCACCTGACCTTTCGCGCGGGAATAGACCAACCCGCGAACAATTCGGTTATAGGGGCGGCCACTTTCGTTCGTTTCTACGAAATACTGGCGGATTTCGGGGCTGACAAACTCCAGCATATAGCGAAAATGCCCAAGCACCGGGTAATTGTTCAGAACATTGTGCTTCGTCGTCAGTATGTCGTACAGACCGATCACTGCGTAGGGGATCAGCAAGATCAACAGCCAATGGATCGGAGACCAGACAAACCCAAGGATCAGGGTCAGCGGCAGGCAAACACAGCTTAGAAAGTAATAGAGTCGGCGGACTATCATTGGGGCTCTCCTGAACTGGCCTGCGTTACATCGGAAGTTGGGCAATTCGATCTTTTGTTGCAAGCGTTTATGCCATTTGTCACCTGTTCCAGCGGATTCGTGATAGTGGCGGTCGATGGTTGATCCGTCCCCAGCCAGTGGGTATGCCGAAAGGCACAAAGAACTGGGCAGGGTCTGTGACTGATAGCAAACTTCAACCCAACATTGGGCGCATGTTCCTTGCCGTTTTTGTCGGCGGCGCGGCAGGTTCGCTGCTGCGTGAAGGGTTGTCGGTCCCGCTGCCCAGTATCTTGGCCGTAACGACGACCTTCGGGATCAATGTTCTTGCCTGTTTCGTCCTAGGCTGGCTCTATTCCATCCGGCGCCGGGTTCATGCGCATGTATTGCATCTGGGAGCTGTGGGGTTTTGCGGCGGGCTGTCCACCTTTTCCTCTTTCGTGGCCGATCTGGCCGCGATCGCCTCAACTAGCCCATGGGGCGCGGTCTATGCTGCCACGTCCGAGATTGTCTTAGGCCTTGCCGCAGCCCTGTTGGGTGAGGCAGTCGGGCGGCGCGTTCACGGCGTGAAGGGGGCCAGATGACCGAAGCCTATCTGCACGCCATCTTTGGCCTCGGCGGAGGGTTGGGAGCGGTTCTGCGCCATTGGATCGCCTTGCGGCTGCGGCACGATCTGCCGATTGCAACGCTGTTTGTGAACGTGCTGGGCAGCCTGTTGCTGGGGCTTTGGATAGGGGTTCTCGGCGGGCCAGTCGAGATGGGGGAGGAGGCGCGGCGACTGGTATTCGGATTCTGCGGCGGCTTCACCACGTTTTCTAGCTTTGCCTATCAAACGCTGGACCTGAAACGAGAACGCACCCTTGTGTTGGCCGCTGGCAACATCGCGTTCAGCCTTGCCCTGTGCTGGGGGGCGGTAGTACTGGGAATGTGGCTGACGCAGTGACTGATCGCGGCCCCCGCGGGCTACATCGGATAGGTATGCATCCGCACCGACAGATTGCCCATGATCCAGACCGTGCCCACGATGATGATCAACAGGACAAGCGTTGAAAACAGCACGAGGTCCAAATCCTCGCGGCTGCTGCGGCGGCGATCAATATGCAGGAAATACACCAGTTGCACGATCAGTTGGGCCAGGCCCAACAGACCAATCGTCAGGTAGACGCCCGTGGTTTTAATGCCGAACACATAGGCAATGATGAAAACGATCAGCGTCAGCACCAATGAACCGCCGTAACCGACAACATAGCGTCTGCGTTCGCGCCGGTGCATCTCGGTGAGGTTATCCATAGGTCAGCCCTCCGAAGTAGACGATAGTGATGATGCCGATCCAGATCAGGTCGAGAAAGTGCCAGAACAGCGCCAGACGCACAACGCGGGACATCAGCACATCAGTCAGGCCAAAGACGCGCAGCTGTATGCCCAGCACGATCAACCACAGGCACCCCGCCGCAACATGCAGCCCGTGTAGCGGGACTAACCCGTAGAATGCCGACAGGAAGCCGCTGCGCTGGGGTACTCCGCCCTTCTCTGCCATGGCCATAAAGTCGCGCAGTTCCAGCACCAGAAAGCTGAGGCCAAGGACCAGCGTTATCCCGAACCACATCACGATGCGGGATCGGGGCAGGTTGTATTTCAGCGCCAGCATTGCCAGCCCGACCGTCAGGCTGCTGGTCAGCAGGATCAGCGTCTGGGCGAAAATACTGGTCAGATCGAACAGCTCATGCGGACCGGGGCCACCGGCCTGAGCGTCGATCATGGTGATGTAGATGGCGAACATCAGGCCGAAATAAACCAGATCGCTCATCAGAAAGACCCAGAACCCGAACGAGACGACCTCACTGGCCTTGTCCGCGCCGGGGTGGCGGCGACCAAGATTCAGGCCCGGATAGCTGTGAGTGGGCGCGCGTTTCATGCCGCCACCTCCAGATCGGGGCGAGCGAGACCGCGATTTTCCGACGCATATTCGTGATCGCGGTCAACGGGGGTCGCTGCGCGGACCAGATCCAGCCAGGCCTCGTGTTCCTTGCGCACCTGTTCGGCTGAGATAACTTCTTCGGTATCGGTTCTGAACGTCCAGGCGATGAAGGACACGAGCATCAGACCGGTAGTCAGCGCCGCCAGCCACCAGATCCACCAGACAAGTGCGAACATCCACACCCCGCTGAGCACGCAGAGGATGAAACCGATGCTTGTGTTGCGCGGCAGCAGGATATCCTCGTAGGCATCCGGCGTTGGATAGGCCGCGCCGCGCTCTTTCGTTTCGGCAAAGTCGTCACGGTCTGTCACCTGCGGGATAACGGCGAAATTATAGGGCGGCGGCGGGGCCGGGATGGACCATTCCAACGTGCGCGCGTCCCATGGGTCCCCGACAGGAACGCGTGTGGTTTCACGCTGTTTGATACTGACCCACAACTGCGCGACAACCGACAGAAGTGCGGCCAGAATGACCAGCGAGCCCAGTGCAGCCACGATCATATAAGGGTGAAAGCTGGGGTCTTCCCAACTGAACGACCGGCGCGGCATCCCCATCAGCCCCACGAAATAAAGCGGCAGGAAGGTCAGCATGAACCCGACCGTCCACAGGGCCACCGAAATCCGGCCCCATGTTTCGTTCAGGCGAAATCCGAAGGCCTTGGGGAACCAATAGTTATACCCGGCCAACAGCCCGAACAGCACCCCCGGCAGTAGCACATTGTGGAAATGCGCCACCAAGAACAGAGTATTGTGCACCTGATAGTCGATGGTCGGATTGGCAAGAATGACACCCGACAGCCCTCCGATCACAAAGAGCATCAGGAACGCCAAACCGTAAAGCATCGGCACCGAAAACCGGATGCGCCCGCGAAACAGCGTCGCCATCCAGTCATAGACTTTCACGCCGGTCGGGATGGCGATCAGCATTGTGGCGATGCCGAAAACCGCATTGATCAGCGCGCTTTGCCCCATGGTAAAGAAATGGTGCAGCCAGACCGTAAAGGACATAATCGCAATCGACATGGTCGCAATAACCAGCGAATTGTACCCGTAAAGCCGTTTGGCCGAAAAGGTGGCGAATATCTCGGAATAGATCCCGTAGGCGGGCAGAACCAACAAATAGACCTCGGGGTGGCCGAACAGCCAGAACAGATTGGCGTAGTTCATCATATTGCCGCCAAGGTCATTGGTGAAAAAGTGGAAATCCAGATACCGGTCGGCCGCCAGCATCAAAGCGGCCACGCCCAACGGCGGCATCGCAAAGATGATCAGGATCGAGCTGCAAATGATCGTCCAGCAATACATCGGCAGCCGCATGAAGGTCATGCCCGGCGCCCGCAGCTTGTAGATCGTCACCGCAAAGTTGATCCCTGTCAGGGTGGTGCCGATCCCCGATACGACAATCGCCCAAATCCAGTAATCCGGCCCGACCCCCGGGTTGAACGCGGCGCTGGTATAGGGCGGATAGGCCGTCCACCCTCCGGTCGAGAACGCGCCCACCACCAGCGAAACCATCAACATCATCCCGGCAGAAACCGTCAGGCCCAAGCCGATCTGGTTCATGACCGGAAAGGCAACATCACGCGCGCCGATCATCAGGGGGATCAAGAAATTCGCGACCCCAAACACAAAAGGCACCGCAACAAAGAACACCATGATGGTGCCATGGGTACTGAAAAGCTCGGCGAAATGTTCGGCTTCAAGGAAGCCGTCCCCCGGCCCCGCAGCCTGCTGGGCGCGCATAACGACGCCTTCCAGCACCCCACGCGCCAGCATGACGATCGCAAAGACGATGTACATGATACCGATTTTCTTGTGATCCGCACTGGTCAGCCAATCACGCCACAAGGACCCCCACAGGCGGAACCATGTCAGCAGCCCTACAACGACACCCACCCCGACCAGAACAACGGCGGCGGCGGCATTGGCCACGATCTCATTGGCGTTCGGCGTCTGGATCAGACCTACGATCGGGAACGCATCCCAGCTTAGGCGCCCGATAAGCCCCCCTGCTTCCGACGTCATTGCGCACCCTCCTGCCCATAGGTTGCAGTTCCGGGTTGCTGATCTGTCGGTAGCGGTTGCCCACCGTGATATCGGTGCAGGATCGAGTGGAACAAATCCCCCTCCTCAAGCGTGAAATACAGCGCGTTGAGCGGCATGAGCGGCGTACCCAACGCGGCCTGTACCTCATCGCGGTCGGTGCGCATGGCCAATGTTTGATAGGTCTCATCGGTCAGCGGAATGCCATGGGTGCGGACGCTGTTGACCCAGGCCTCAAAATCGCCCGGTTGCATCGCTTGCGTCACGAATTTCTGCTTGGTGAACCCACGGCCGTTATATTGGGTGTTTTCGCCCTGCATGGTCCGGGGGGTGTCGGCCACCAGATGCAATTTGGTTGTCATGCCGGGCATCGCGTAAATCTGCCCTGCCAGCGCCGGGATCATGAAGGATTGCATGACCGTATCGGTCGTCAAGGTCAGGGCCACCTGCTGGTTCACGGGTATGCCGAACTCTCCCACGCTGGCGATGCCATGATCGGGGTAGATGAACAGCCATTTCCAGTCGAGCCCCACAACCTGAACGTTCACGGCAGGCTGATCTCCAAACGGCGCGGCATAGGGATCAAGCCGATGCGTCGCTTTCCACAAGTAGAACGACAGGATGGCCACGATCAGTACCGGCACACCCCACATAGCAAATTCCAGAGGCCCCGAGAAATCCCATTTGGGTCGGTAAGTGGCAGAGGTGTCGGGGCGACGGCGATAGCGGTAGGCGATCAGGGGTACCAGCACCAACACCGGGATCACCGCAATCAGGATCAGAGCCGTTGCGCGCAGCAGATGGGTCTTCTGCACGGCCGCAATCGGCCCCTGCGGGTCCAGAAAACTGTCGCTGGCAAAAACGGATTGCGCGGACACAAGTGCAAGCACAACCAGCACGAGCACCCGCGACCAACTGAAATACCTCACACCCAAAAGCCCTTATACCGATATCAGGGTCAACTATCGGCAGAACCACACGATTACTCAAGGCTTTTTAGGGTCGCGTTTTCGCCCGAACCAAGTGGGCGGTGTCAGCCGCGCCCGCGATAGGGCGGCACGCCCTGATCGGGGATCCAGACATGTTCAGGCATGGCCCCCGTCTGCCAGAAAACATCAATCGGAATACCGCCCCGCGGATACCAGTACCCGCCGATCCGTAGCCAGCACGGGTCAAGAAAATCGACCAGACGACGCGCGATGGACACGGTGCAATCTTCGTGAAACGCGCCGTGATTGCGGAACGAGCCCAGAAACAGCTTGAGCGACTTCGATTCCACCAACCATTCGCCGGGCACATAGTCGATCACCAGATGTGCAAAATCCGGCTGCCCCGTCATCGGGCACAGCGAGGTGAACTCGGGCACGGTGAACCGCACGCAATAGTCGATATCGGCCTGCGGGTTTTGCACCCGTTCCAGCTCGGCGGTTTCGGGAGAGGTGGGCAGTTCGGTTTTGCCGCCCAATTGGGTCAGGTCGCTGTAGATGGTTTCCATTGTCTTCTCCTGATGGGGTTTTAGACCCCGCGTTTGTTGCCCCACAAAAGGACATGCAGTTGCGGCAGCACCCGCGGGGTGAACCAGCCATCTGCGGTAACTTTCTCGACCAGCCATAACAGACGATCCGACAGGGTTTGCGGATCGACGGGCTGCGTGGGGTCGACCGTCTCATTACCCGGCTGTAGATACAGTGGCAGCGCCGGATAGCGATCCGCCGCGGCACGGGCCCAAGCGTAGTCACGCTCATCAAAGATCACGATTTTCATCACCGTTTTGGGGCCGTTTCCAGCAGCCGTCAGACAGGCGTCGAACGCGACCCAATCCACCGTCTCCCCGCTCGAGGGCGGTTTGGGGCTCAGAACCAGCGTATCCAGATGGTTGAACCACGGCTTTGCGATGGAGCCCTGCGTTTCGCAGGCGAACCGATAACCCTCTGTCCGTCCCAACGCGATCAGGGGCGCAAAGTCCTGAATGGCAGGATTGCCACCCGACAGCGACACGGTCAAAGGCCGCCCGCCTGACAGGTCGCGCACTCGGCTCCAAACCGCATCCGTGGTCATCGCCGCCCAGTCATGACGATAGGCAGTATCAACCGCGTGCAGGCTGTCGCACCAGCTGCACCGGTAATCACATCCGCCGGTGCGCACGAATACAGTAGGTTCCCCGATCAGCGCGCCTTCGCCCTGAATCGTGGGGCCGAAAATCTCGGCAATGCGCAGGCGGGTCATGGGCGATACTCGGCCCATGTTTTAGGAGTTTCGCTGACCCGCACGGCAGCGGTTTCCGGCCAACGGGCAGCACACCAGTCATAGAAATGACGCGCCATATTCTCGGCCGTGGTCAGGATGTTCATCACATCGTTCAGATGGCGATGATCAAACGTCTCGTCGATATAGGTCTTGAGCGGCTTCAGCTCGCCATAATCGCGGACAAACCCGTCAGCGTTCAGGTCCTTGGCGGCCAGTTCGACCTCGACCACATAATTATGCCCATGCATCCGCGCGCATTGGTGATCGTCGGGCAGATGGGTCAGTTGGTGCGAGGCAGAAAAGTGGAATTCCTTGGTGATCCGATACATCAGGCGCTTTCCTTCTGTGCCGTGGCCGCCACCCAGAAATCAGGGTCGTCATAGGTGGTCGGGTCCGGGATGCCGGCCAGATGGAACGCCTCGCGCCGTTCCACGCAGGTGCCGCAGCGCCCGCAGTGATGATCTCCGCCTTTGTAGCAGGACCATGTCTGCGCGAAGGGGGTGTTCACCCGTGCGCCCTCGGTCACGATATCGGCCTTGCTGCGATGCACGAACGGCGTGAACAGCGAGACATCGGCATAGCCATCCAGCGCCAGTTTCTGCATCGCCTCAAAGGCCTCGGTGAAGGCCGGGCGGCAATCGGGATAGATAAAGTGATCCCCGCCATGCACGGCAGTGGCCACAGCATCCGCACCACGGGCGGCGGCGGCACCGAATGCGACGGTCAGCATGATGGCATTGCGGTTGGGCACCACGGTCACTTTCATGCTGTCCTCGGCATAATGCCCGTCGGGCACATCCACATCATCGGTCAGGGCCGAGCCGGTCAGAACCGCACCCACAGGGCGGAGGTCGATGATGTCATGAGACACGCCAAGGCGCTGTGCACACAACGCGGCATAGTCCAGCTCTTTGCGGTGACGCTGGCCATAGTCGAAAGAGATCAGGCCCGCCAATTCGTGATCCTGCGCAACCATATGCGCCAAAGATACCGAATCCAGCCCGCCCGAGCAGATTACGATCGTTTTCATATTTTGAACCCTTGTTTTGATACCCGGGTAGGCTGCGACCGGGATGCGCCCTGTTATACTCTGTCGTGCGCGGTGCCAAGGCCCAAGCGCCTGATTGCCGGATCACAAGACGGACAGATGTATTCAGGAGCGATTCGCATTTTTGGATCAGGTGACGTGAGGGAAATGCAAAGACTTCAGGTCAAGTCCAAGCCCCGCGCTTCACGAAAGTGTCAAGAACACGTGAAGTTTCGCCATTTTATTGCCTGCGACCTCTCGGTTTCATTCACAATCCACCTAAGGTTGCCTAATTTGCAGGCAAAGGCTTTAACCTTTTTTGAAATAATGCCAACGTCTGCCCCAGTGAAAGGCGACTTTCGCAACAACATTCCTGACTGCAAACCGAAACCCAGTGACGCGGTGTTCATTGCGATCTGACAAAGCAAAATCTGAACCTGTTCCGGGCCGCTTTCTGGTCGGGCAATCAAGGTGGCAACGGGCCGCCCTGATCGGCTGCGTGCGCCTTGCCTTCAAAAAATGGGAGTTAACAATATGAACAAGTATATTCGGACATCTCTGGCAGGTCTGCTGACCTCGACCATGATCACCGGCGCGGCTTTTGCCGCCGGGACCCACCCGACCACGGGCGAAGCGTTGGCCGATGACCAGACGTTCACCTATCGCATTCTGGACGAGCACAGCTCGGTCGATCCGCAGGTAGTTGAGGATGTTTCGGGCGCCGAGATCGTCCGCGATCTGTTCGAAGGTCTGATGAACCAGGACGAAGACGGTAATCTGGTGCCGGGTGTTGCCACCAGCTTCACCACCAATGATGCCAAGGACGTCTATACCTTCACCCTGCGCGACAATGCCAAATGGTCCAATGGAGATCCGGTTACAGCTGGCGATTTCGTTTACGCCTGGAAACGTGCCGTCGATCCCGCGCTGTCCTCGCCCTATGCGTGGTACATGGAGCTGATGTCGATCGAGAACGCGTCCGAGATCATTGCAGGCGAAAAGCCGGTTGACGATCTGGCCGTCAAAGCCATCGACGACCACACGCTGGAAGTAAAACTTAGCGCGCCGCTGTCCTATTTCCCGCAGATGACCACGCATGCGACCACCTTCCCTGCCCCGCAGAAAGTGATTGAGGAGTTCGGCGACGCCTGGACCAAGCCCGGCAACATCGTGTCGAACGGTGCTTATGTTCTGACCGAGCATCTGCCGCAGGAACGCTCGGTTCGCGAGCGCAACGAGATGTACTGGGACAACGACAACACGATTATCGAAAAAGTCGTGGCCTTGGTCATTAACGACGAAAACGTGGCCCTGACCCGCTATCTGGCCGGTGAACTGGACCGCACCGAAGTGCCCGCAGGCCAGTTCCCGCGCCTGCAAAAAGAGCACCCGGAAGAGGCGATCAGCTTCCCGCGTCTGTGCAACTATTATTACACGTTCAACCTGTCCGAAGGTGGTCCGGAAGCGTTCAAAGACCCGAATGTCCGTCAGGCCCTGTCGCTTGCTGTCGATCGTAAGATCATCACCGAGAACATCATGGCAGGCGGTCAGCCGCAGGCATATACTTTCGCACCCGAAGCAACCGCAGGCTTCACCGTTCCGGACGTCGAAATGGCGTCGATGTCGCAAGCCGAACGGGACGAACTGGCCAAAGAACTGCTGGCCGAGGCTGGTTATGGCGCAGACAATCCGCTGAGCTTCGAGATGGTCTACAACACGTCAGAAGCGCACAAGAAAGTTGCCGTGGCGCTGAGCCAGATGTGGAAACAGAAACTGGGCGTGAACGCCGAGCTGGCCAACATGGAATGGAAAGTGTTCCTGGAAGAGCGCGGCAACCAGAACTTCGATCTGGCCCGTGGCGCATGGTGTGGCGACTATAACGAAGCCTCCACCTTCTTGGACCTGTTGCAGTCCGATTCGGGCTATAACGACGGCAAGTACAACAACGCCAAAGTTGATGAACTGCTGGCCTCTGCCAAAACCGCAGACGATGCCGCGCCGCTTTATACCGAGGTCGAGCGTATCATCGCGCAAGAGACCCCCGTCATCCCGATCTATCACTATGCTGGCGTTTATATGATGGATAGCGATGTGGGGAACTGGCCGGTCAATAACGTAGAGCAGAACTGGTACTCCAAAAACCTCTACAAAACAGCCGAGTAATCACCTTTAGATCCCGCTGTGCCCCAAGGACCGCTTTGGGGCACAGCCAATAATTGGGGGCATGAAATGCTTGCCTATATTATCCGGCGGCTATTGGTCGCCGTTCCGACGATCCTTTTGCTGATCGTCGCCAGTTTCTTTCTGATGCACTTCGCGCCCGGTGGGCCCTTTACCTCGGAACGGCCTCTGCCGCCCGCGGTTCTGGCCAATATCGAGGCACGCTATGGGCTGGACCAGCCGCTGTGGAAGCAGCTTTGGGACTATCTGTATAACATCGTGGTGCATTTCGATTTCGGGCCATCCTTCAAGTTCAAGGATCGCGATGTGAATGATATCATCGCCCAAGGTTTCCCGATCTCACTGACCTATGGGTCCCTGTCGTTCCTGTTTGCCACTACGATTGGTGTGGGGCTGGGGATTGCGGCGGCCATCAAGCACAATAGCTGGATCGACTATTTCGCTGTCGGTCTGGGCATTGCAGCTCAGGCGCTGCCGAACTTCATCATGGGCCCGATCCTGATCCTGACCTTCACCCTTTGGCTGGGTTGGCTGCCGGGCGGTGGCTGGAACGGAGGGCAATGGCCATATCTGATCATGCCCGTTATCGCGCTCGCGACCTCATATATCGGCTCGATCGCGCGGATCACGCGATCGTCTATGCTCGAGGTTCTGAACTCGAACTTCATCCGCACCGCGCGGGCCAAAGGACTGCCGACCAGAACCGTGATCTGGCGCCATGCGCTGAAACCGACGCTTTTGCCGGTGGTGTCCTATCTGGGACCGGTCTTCGTCTATGTTCTGACGGGTTCGGTCTTCGTTGACATCTATTTCTCGACCGGCGGTCTGGGGCAAGCCTATGTCGGCTCGGCCCTGTCGCGTGACTATGCGGTGCTCTTGGGGGTCACGATCCTCTATGGCGCGCTGACCGTAATCGTGAACCTTTTGACCGACCTAGCCTATGCCTGGTTCGATCCGAAAATCCGGTACTAAGGGGCGAAACATGCTTGGAAAATCTCAAAAAGCCGCCCATCTGGCCGAAGATATCACCGATTACACGGTCATTCAGGGGCGTTCACTGTGGCAAGACGCACGGATGCGTTTTGTGCGCAACAAGGCCGCGATGGCCAGCGTAATCATTCTGGCGCTGATCGTTCTGTTCACCCTCATCGGACCCTACTTCGCGGTCTGGAACAATGAAGAGATCGACTGGAACGTCATGGGTGACGTGCAGGGCATGGGTATGCCCTCGGTCGAAACGGGCCATTTCTTTGGCGTCGATGATTTGGGGCGCGATCTGTACAGCCGCGTCATTCAGGCCACCACCACATCGCTGCTGGTCGGTCTGATCGGTGCAGCGACAGCGCTGATCGTTGGCACCTGCTATGGCATCGCCGCCGGCTATATCGGTGGCCGGACCGACAGCGTCATGATGCGCTTTGTCGACATCTTGCTGGCGATCCCGGCAACTCTGGTGATTATTCTGCTGCTTGTCGTGGCGGGTCGATCCTTCTTCATGCTGTTCATCGCCCTTGGCGCGGTTGGTTGGCTGACCATGGCGCGGATCGTACGGGGTCAGACCCTGACCCTGAAGAACCGCGAGTTCATCGAGGCCGCCCGCGCCGCAGGTGTCAGCGAATTTACCATCATGTACCGCCATATCCTGCCCAACTTGCTGGGCGTTGTGATCGTCTATGCCTCGCTTCTGGTGCCTGAAATGATCCTGACCGAGAGCTTTATCTCGTTCCTTGGGCTGGGGATTTCAGAACCGTACACCTCGCTGGGTCGTCTCATCGCGGAAGGGGCGGGAACCATGGGGTATGGCACCCTGTGGCAATTGATGTTCCCGCTGACTTTCTACGTCGCCATCATCATCACGATGTTCTTCATCGGGGATGGTCTGCGTGACGCTCTGGACCCGAAGGATCGCTGATATGAGCCTGTTTTCCGTAAAAGACCTGAAGGTCCAGTTCGACACCCCCGATGGCGTGGTCGAGGCCGTCAAAGGCATCAGCTTCGACATCAACCCCGGCGAATGCCTTGGCATCGTGGGCGAAAGCGGGTCGGGCAAAAGCCAGACCTTCATGGCCGCGATGGGGTTGCTGCCACCCGCAGGACGGGCGCTGGGGTCAGCCACTCTGAACGGCACCGAAATCCTGAACCTGCCGATCAACCGCCTGAACAAGATACGTGGCTCTGACGTGGGCATGATCTTTCAGGACCCGTTGACGGCACTTACCCCGCATCTTCGGATAGGCCAGCAAATGCGCGAGGTTCTGCAGGTGCATGAAGGGTTGCAAGGCGCGAAGGCGCGGGCCCGCTGCCTGGACTGGCTGAACCGCGTCCGTATCCCTGAGGCCGCGCGGCGACTGGACCAGTTCCCCCACGAACTGTCCGGCGGGATGCGCCAACGCGTGATGATCGCCATGTCGATGCTGTGCAATCCCAAGCTGCTGATCGCGGATGAGCCCACCACGGCGCTGGACGTGACCGTTCAGGCCGACATTCTGGACCTGATGGTGCGCCTGCAAAAAGACGAAGGCACCGCCATTGCCCTGATCACCCATGATATGGGCGTAGTCGCCCGTATGTGCGACCGCATTCAAGTCATGCGCATGGGCGAATTTGTCGAAGCCGGAGACACCCGCGAAATCTTCCGCGACCCGCAGCACGACTATACCCGCACCCTCCTCGATGCGATGCCGCGCATTGATGCGGGCGATGCGCCCAAGGCGTTGGAGAAGGTCGAAGAACCGCTGCTCAAGGTCGATGACGTCAAGGTGCATTTCCCGATCAACGTCAAAGGCGGGTTGTTCGGCCGCAAAGTGCCGCTCAAGGCTGTCGATGGCGTCAGCTTTGACATCCGCAAGGGTGAAACTCTGGGTGTTGTGGGCGAATCCGGCTGCGGCAAGTCCACGCTGGCGCGCGCCGTATTACAACTGATCGAACCCAGCGGTGGAAATGTCAGTTGGTTGGGCCATCCCATTGTGGGTCTGAAACGCGCCGAGCTGAACAAGTACCGCAAGGACTTGCAGATCGTCTTTCAAGACCCACTGGCCAGCCTCGATCCGCGCATGACAATCTCGGCCTCAATCGCCGAGCCGCTCAAGACCTATCGCCCCGATCTGACGGACCGCGAGCGCAAGCAGATGGTCAGCGAAATGATGGAGCGTGTGGGCCTGAATGCCAACATGATCAACCGTTATCCGCACGAGTTGTCAGGCGGTCAGAACCAACGGGTCGGCATCGCGCGCGCGATGATCAACAAACCCAAGCTGATCATCTGCGACGAGGCAGTCTCGGCCTTGGACGTGTCCATTCAGGCGCAAATCGTTGAATTGCTGCGCGAGTTGCAGCAGGAGTTCGGTCTGTCGATGATCTTCATCAGCCACGATCTGTCGGTGGTACGTGCCGTGTCGAACCGGATCATGGTGTTGTATCTGGGTCGGATCGTGGAGCTGGGCGATGGCGAGGTGATCTGCTCGGACCCGATCCATCCTTACACCAAGTCGCTGATCTCGGCTGTTCCGATCCCTGACCCGGATGTGGAACGCACCCGTCAGCGGCTGAAGCTGCCAGGAGAGCTGCCCTCACCCATGGACCCCAAAGCCGCGCTGCGCTTTTTGCCCAGCCGGTTGTCTGCCGGTGAGACCGACTATGTTCCAAGCCTCAGCGAAGTTCGTCCTGACCACTTTGTCGCCGAACACGACCCGTTGGATGCCATCATGGCCAATGGGTGATACCCGGCCCGAAGTCAGAATGCTGACTTCGGGCGTATTCAAACCCTGCTTAATTTGCAGGCAAGATTAACTAATAATTCAGCACTAGTTTAACTCAAATAAGTAAGATTGTTTCCAAACCGTTGGAACTCATTCGCCCGGCGCGCACCTTTGACATCGGATCGTTTTGACTTCCTGCCGTCTGAGTGGCACGCTTGTCGGCGATTGGTTATTTGATACGAGTGTTGACGTTGTACATTCCGGCGGCACCGCCTATGAACTCGCCGTGGGCACTTGACGGAATTTCCGGCACTATAGATTGAACTTGAGAGGTACTATGGCACGCAAGGTCACCAAAGCAATTTTCCCGGTAGCGGGACTTGGTACCCGCTTTTTGCCTGCGACGAAATCCGTCCCAAAAGAGATCATGACTCTGGTGGATCGCCCGCTGGTTCAATACGCGATCGACGAAGCCCGGGCAGCCGGAATTACGGAATTCATCTTTGTCACGTCACGCGGGAAATCCGCCCTCGAAGACTACTTTGATCACAACCACATCCTCGAACAGGAATTGAAAGCCAAGGGTAAGGATGACCTGCTGGAAGCGCTGAATGCCACCAATATGGAAAGCGGCGCGATTGCCTATATTCGTCAGCACAAAGCACTTGGTCTTGGGCACGCAGTCTGGTGCGCCCGCCGCCTGATCGGGGATGAGCCCTTTGCCGTTATGCTGCCCGACGATGTGATTGCGGGGGACAAACCTTGCCTTCAACAGATGGTCGAAGCCTATGAGGAAACCGGCGGCAATATGGTTGCCGCGATGGAAGTTCCGCAAGAGAAAACAAAATCTTACGGTGTTCTGGATGTCGGTGAAAACATCGGATCGGTTGTGCGCGCGCGCGGCATGGTAGAGAAACCAAAACCCGAAGAAGCCCCGTCGAATCTGGCTGTGATCGGGCGCTATATTCTTGGGCCGTCGGTTCTCTACAACCTCAACCAAAAGAAGAAAGGCAGCGGCGGTGAGATCCAGCTGACTGACGCCATTGCAGAAGATATCGGCAACGGAGTTCCCGTCTTTGGCTACAAGTTTGAAGGCCAGCGGTTCGACTGCGGTTCCAAGTCCGGGTTCCTGCAAGCCACCGTGGCCTTTGCTCTGGCCCGCCCGGATCTGCGCGACGATCTGCGCGAATATCTGCATGACATTGTTGCGACGGATCAGGCGGCCCAGTAATCGGCCACTCTTTCCTTTGATCGCAAGACGCGCAATATAGGCGCGACGCGCTAATAGGCAGATATTGATGACTACGATTTATCCCGTGATTCTTTGCGGTGGGGCGGGGACTCGACTGTGGCCCTTGTCGCGCAAGAGCTATCCCAAGCAATTCGTGCCGCTGATCGGCGCGACAAGCCTGTTGCAGGATTGTGCCGAGCGGATGCGTGGCCCTGCGGATGCCCCTTATGCCAAGCCATTGATTCTGACCAATGATGCTTTTCGCTTTGTGGTGCCCGAACAACTGGCGGAAATCGGCATTGATCCCGGCCCCATTCTGATCGAACCCGAAGGGCGCAACACTGCCCCGGCGGTTCTGGCCGCCGCGCTCTATCTGCACGCCAGCGACCCCGATGCGGTGATGCTGGTCGCCCCGTCCGATCATGTGGTTCCGGACAAACTGGCATTTCATACGGCCGTTGCAGCCGGTGTGGACGCCATCACCACTCGCAGTGATTTGGTCACATTCGGTATTCAGCCCGACCGCCCCGAAACCGGCTATGGCTATTTGAAACTCAGCCATGCACCGACCGGTGAGGGCCAAGCTGTTCCACTGGAACGGTTTGTTGAAAAGCCCGACCTGGCCCGCGCACAATCCATGTTGGAGGATGGCAGCTATCTGTGGAATTCGGGCATCTTCTTGTTTGCGGTCCGCGATATCATCGCAGCCTTTGAAGGCCATGCGGCCCAATTGATGGACCCTGTGCGCGCCGCAGTCTCGAACGCCAAAACGGACCTTGGTTTCTTGCGCCTTGACCCCGAGGCTTGGTCGCAGGTCGAGGATATCTCGATCGACTACGCCGTCATGGAAAAAGCCCCGAACCTGAGCGTCGTGCCCTATGCCGCAGGCTGGTCCGATGTCGGCAGTTGGTCCGCTGTTCACGAGTTGGGAGAACCAGACGCGCAAGGGGTCGCAACTGCAGGCGAGGCGACCGCTATCGACTGTCAGAACGTGCTGATCCGCTCGGAATCCTCGGCGCAGGAAGTAGTCGCGTTGGGGGTACAAGACATGATCGCCATTGCAATGCCAGACGCCGTTCTTGTGGCCAGTATGGATCGGGCGCAGGACGTGAAGAAAGCTGTGGCCGCCCTGAAGGAAAAGGGCGCGAAGCAGGCAGAATCCCTGCCGGTGGATCATCGCCCCTGGGGCTGGTTCGAAAGCCTGGTGATCGGCGACCGCTTTCAGGTCAAACGCATCCACGTGCATCCCGGCGCCGCGCTAAGCTTGCAATCGCATCACCATCGGTCCGAGCACTGGATCGTTGTGGAAGGAACGGCGAAAGTCACGATTGATGACGAGGCGCGTCTGGTCTCGGAAAACCAATCGGTCTACATCCCGCTGGGCGCGGTCCATCGGATGGAGAACCCGGGCAAGGTTCCGATGGTTCTGATCGAGGTGCAGACAGGCTCGTATCTGGGTGAGGACGACATCATCCGATACGAAGACATCTACGCCCGCGACTAACCAACATCTGCTTGCAAACTGAAAGTTACCAACTGGTTTCGCCGCCGTGCGTGCCGGTCACACGGGATTCATGCGCTTAATCTCATTGTGGCGCGCAGTGAATGCCGGACCGACAACCACAGGAGGGCGCGCCCAATGTCACAGAACTCACCCCGTTTGAACCTGCCATTTATCCAGCCATCGCAGGCGCAAAAGCATGTCACCCACAACGAAGCTCTGCGCCATCTGGATCTGGTCGTGCAACTCAGCCTTATCGCAACCGATGCTGTTACCCCGCCCGCGACGCCCGCGCAAGGTGACATCCACGCTTTGGGTGCCGCGCCCACCGGCGATTGGGCGGGACAAGGCGGGAAGCTGGCTGCATGGCTGGACAATGGCTGGGTGTTTTTTGACCCGAGCTTGGGATGGCGCGCCTGGGATCAGGGTGCGAGTGTCCTCAAGTTGTGGGACGGGTCGAATTGGGTCGCGCCCCCGGCGGGCACGCAGAATCTAGAAGGTGTGGGCATTGGAACATCGTATGATGACACCAACAAGCTGGCGGTGCGGGCAAATGCTACGTTGCTAAGCCATGATGGCGCGGGTCATCAGTTGAAGATCAACAAGGCAGCGGCGGGCGAGACCGCGTCGCTGCTGTTCCAGTCGGAATGGACAGGTCATGCCGAGATGGGTTTGACCGGAACCACTGGGTTTACGATCAAAGTATCCCCGGATGGCAGCAACTGGAGCGACGCGTTGGCTTTTGACCCCGCAACCGGCACTGCATCCGGTACTGCGATCCAGCAAAACGCCAGTGACAACACAACCGGCCGCTTGATGCGGGCGGATTACGGTTATGGGCCCGGCAACCTTTTGGGCTCGGTGCAAGAAACCGCAGGCACCCCAACGGGCGCAGTGATCGAACGGGGTTCAAACGTGAATGGCGACTATGTCCGTTTTGCAGATGGCACCCAAATTTGCACAGCCCGGCTAAACCCGACGGATTGTACCACTGGCGAAGGCGCGGGATTTACCAGCGCGGAAGCCATCTGGACCTTCCCGATGCCCTTTGCAGCGGGTTCTATGCCCGCACTGTCCGGTGATGGCGGCGACACAAATCGCTTTGCTGCATGGGGCATCCCAAGCGCGACGCAGGTTGCCTATAAGGTGCAATCGTTCACCTCAGACGCCGCCATGGTCGCCCCCGGCGCTGTCGCCATCGGTCGCTGGTTCTGATCTTAGGACGCCCGGCAATATGTCGGGCGGCTACTTCGCGCGGATTTGCGCCTGAGACTGGTCCAGAAACCACGCATAGGTTTCGCGAATACCGTCACCCAGCCCGACCCGCGCGCGCCATCCCATGTCGGCCAGCCGCGAGACATCCATCAACTTGCGCATCGTCCCGTCCGGCTTGCTGCTATCCTGTGAAATTCGCCCGTCATACCCCACGGTCCGCGCCACCAGTGCGGCAAGTTCCGCGATCGAGATATCTTCACCACAGCCCACATTGATATGGCTCAGCATCGGCTGGGTATTGGCCTCGTAAATATCGCGCGGCAGGTCGAGCACGAACAACGAGGCCTCGGCCATATCGTCCACATGCAGGAATTCGCGCCGGGGCTTGCCAGTGCCCCAGATCACCACCTCATCCAGCCCGTCGCGCTTGGCCTCGTGAAAGCGGCGGATTAGGGCGGGCAGCACATGGCTGTTCTCTGGGTGGAAATTGTCACCCGGACCATAAAGGTTCGTCGGCATGACCGAGCGGTAGTCGACCCCATGCTGCCGGTTGTAACTTTCGCACAGCTTGATCCCCGCGATCTTGGCGACTGCATAGGGTTCATTTGTCGGCTCCAACACGCCAGTTAGCAGGGCATCTTCGCGCATGGGTTGCGGAACCGCGCGCGGGTAGATGCAGGAACTGCCCAATTGCAATAGGGTCTGAACCCCTGCAGCAAAAGCCTGATGGATCACATTGCACTCGATCATCAGGTTTTCGTAAATGAAATCGGCTGGATAGGTGTTGTTGGCATGAATGCCCCCAACCTTGGCGGCGGCCAGCACCACCACATCGGGGCGTTCGGATTGCATGAAGTCGCGAACTGCCGCCTGATCGGTCAGATCAAGCTCGGCATGGGTGCGGGTGATGAGCTCAAGCGCTTCACCTGCTTTTTTACGGCCTTGCAACCGACGCAGGATCGCGCCACCGACCATGCCGCGATGTCCGGCAACATAGATCTTTCGCATGCCCCGCTCCTCAGCCATTTTCCAGACTGACCGGCAAGTCATACCCGTGCTCTTTCAACAAGGCATGGCGTTTGGCGGTCTTCAAATCCTCACGCACCATTTCGGCGCACATTTCCTGAACGGTCAACTCGGGCTCCCACCCCAGTTTGTTTTTGGCATTTGACGGATCGCCCAACAGAGTTTCCACTTCAGCCGGGCGGAAATATTGCGGGTCGATCCGCATCACAACGTCCCCGGCCTTCAATGCAGGCGCATCCGCGCCTTCGACCGAGACCACAGTGGCAATCTCATCAACGCCGTCGCCCGAAAACGCCAGCGTCACGCCCAGTTCGGCCGCTGACCATTCGATGAACTGACGCACCGAATACTGCACCCCGGTTGCGATCACGAAATCCTCTGGCGTGTCCTGCTGCAACATCAGCCACTGCATACGCACATAGTCCTTGGCGTGACCCCAATCCCGCAGGCTGTCGATATTGCCCATATACAGACACTCTTCCAGACCCTGCGCGATATTGGCCAACCCCCGCGTGATCTTGCGGGTGACAAACGTCTCGCCCCGGCGTGGGCTTTCGTGATTGAAGAGGATTCCGTTGCAGGCATACATTCCATAGGCTTCGCGGTAGTTCACCGTAATCCAATAAGAATAAAGCTTGGCCACCGCATAGGGTGAGCGCGGATGGAACGGCGTTGTCTCACGCTGCGGAATTTCCTGAACCAGACCGTAAAGCTCCGAAGTCGAGGCCTGATAGAACCGGGTTTTCTCCTCCAGCCCCAGAAAGCGGATCGCTTCCAACAAGCGCAGGGTTCCGATGGCGTCCACATCGGCAGTGTATTCCGGCGACTCAAAGCTGACCGCCACGTGGGATTGCGCTCCCAGGTTATAAACCTCATCCGGTTGCACCTGCTGGATGATCCGGGTCAGGTTCGACGTGTCGCTCAGATCGCCATAGTGCAGATGAAGGCGTGGATTCGGCACGTGCGGGTCCTGATAGATATGGTCGATCCGCTGCGTGTTAAATGACGAGGCACGGCGCTTGATACCATGCACCTCATATCCTTTTTCCAGCAAAAACTCGGCCAAGTAAGAGCCATCCTGCCCAGTGATGCCGGTAATTAATGCTGTTTTTGTCATCGGTCCATTCCACACATTCTATCTGCTTGATCGCAGACTCAGAAACAGCAAGATACCCCGGAATGCAACCCAAGGTCACGGCTGGGCATTGAAACCGGCGAAACTTTCCTGAATGAATGCGCCACAAGGCGGTTTCCGAAGAAGGATATTGATACATGCGTATTGCAATGATCGGCACAGGGTACGTGGGGCTCGTGTCGGGGGTCTGTTTTTCGGATTTTGGCCATGACGTCATTTGCGTAGACAAGGCCGAAGGCAAGATCGAGATGCTTCAGACGGGCGAAGTTCCGATCTATGAGCCCGGTCTGGACGTGCTGATGGCCAAGAACGTCGCCTCGGGACGGTTGAGTTTCACCACCGACCTCGCCGCTGCCGTAGATGGGGCGGACGCAGTGTTCATTGCGGTGGGCACCCCGACCCGCCGCGGCGACGGGCATGCAGACCTGACCTATGTGATGGCCGCCGCCGAAGAGATCGCCAATGCGCTGACCGGGTATACCGTGATTGTCACGAAATCCACTGTTCCCGTGGGCACCAACCGTCAAGTTCAACAGGTGGTCGCCGCCGCCAACCCGCAGGCCGAATTCGATGTCGCCTCGAACCCGGAATTCCTGCGCGAAGGGGCCGCCATTGATGATTTCATGCGGCCCGACCGGGTGGTTGTCGGTGTCGAAAACGACCGGGCCGCCGGGGTGATGGCCGATATCTACCGCCCACTCTACTTGCGCGATTTTCCGATCCTGACAACCGATCTGGAAAGCGCCGAGATGATCAAATACGCGGCCAATGCGTTTCTGGCGACCAAGATCACCTTTATCAACGAAATCGCCGGCCTGTGCGAACGTGTTGGCGGCGATGTCAAAGAGGTGGCTCGCGGTATCGGTCTGGATGGTCGGATCGGCAATAAATTCCTGCATGCTGGCCCCGGTTATGGCGGATCATGCTTTCCAAAGGATACCAACGCGCTGGCGCGGATCGGACAGGATCACGCCTATCCGATGCAAATCACCGAGACGGTCATTCGGGTCAATGACGGTGTAAAAAACCGGATGATCGACAAGATCCGGGATGCCTGCGACGACAGTTTCAATGGCAAGACCATCGCGGTGCTGGGCGTGACCTTCAAACCCAACACCGACGACATGCGCGACGCGCCCTCATTGACCATCGTGCCCGCCCTGATCGGGGGCGGTGCCCGTGTCCGCGTCGTCGATCCGCAAGGCCGCGCCGAAGGCGAGGCCCTGCTGCCCGGTGTCGACTGGTTCGACGATCCTTATGCCGCCGCAAAGGATGCGGATGCGGTCGTGCTGCTGACCGAGTGGAACGAGTTCCGCGCCCTGAACCTCGGCGATATGGCGGCCTCGATGACCTCGGCCAGAATGGTCGACCTGCGCAACATCTATTCCCGCGACATGGCCCTGAAGGCCGGGTTCGAGAGCTATTCCGGGGTCGGTCGCTAACCGTACAGCGGCACATCCGCCTGCGCGCCCTCGGCCAAAGCCTTGCTCTGGTCGCGCCGCACCTGGTCGTACAGAGCCAGCGATTCTGCTGAAAACAAACTGTTGGGCGGAGGAACGGGAACAAAATTGCTCTGCCCGTCGCGCCCACGCGCCAGCATGGCATAGTCCTTTTCGGCCACCAATTGTTTGGCATTGGGGTTCAGATATCGGATCGCCAACCCGATGCGCCGGTCGTTCGAGCTGTTCGGTCCTGACCCGTGGATCGTTAAACCGTGATGCAGCGACATTTGCCCCGGCGACAGCTCTATCCGGGTTTTGTCCTCCTCCAGCACCTCCACGGCGATCTCTTGCCCGCGTGACAGAAGGTTCGTGTCAGAATAGGTGTCGTTATGCGGCAGGATCGGGTTGTTATGGCTGCCCTGCACAAAATCCATGCAGCCGCTTTCAGGCGTCGCAGGCGAAAGCGCGATCCAGGCCGTAACCTGATCCGGCGTCTCGCCCATACCCCAATAGGTCAGGTCCTGATGCATACCGACCGTGTGCGCTGTCCGCGGTTCCTTGACGAAAAATTCGGCTGACCAGATCATGATATCGGGGCCCAAAACGCCCTCGACCAGATCCAGAACACGGGGGTCCATGGCAACGCGGGCGGCCAAAGGCATTACAAGATGCGAATTGACCCGCTTATAGGTGTTCAACGGCAAAGGCAGATCGGCATCCAGCCATTCCCGCTCAATCTGTTCGAACTCGGCCCGCAGGGCGGCCGTTTCCGTGCCCGTGAAAACGGTCAGGGGAAACAAATACCCATCCTCCCAATACTGAGCGGATTGTTCGGGCGTCAGGGCGGTTTGAGCCATTGAGACAGGGTCAGACATGCGCGCTCCTCCTTACTGCATGTGATTGCAGCCTAGTTGATGCATCATTAATGGCAGAGCACAGGTTCTTGCCCGTCAGGCTAAGTTCAGCTTAGTCTAACTGCCATGGCAGGCCGTATCCCATCGCTGAACTGGCTGCGCGTGTTCGAGGCCGCCGCGCGAACCGAAAGCTTTGCGCGCGCGGCAGCCCAATTAAACATGTCCGCCGCCGCCGTCAGCCAACAGGTCAAGGCTCTCGAGACGCAATTGGGCACCCCTCTGTTTCACCGCCATGCGCATTCCGTCACCCTGACCGAGACCGGACGCGCCTATCTGCCATCGGTGCAGCAATCACTGCTGATGCTGGAAACCGCAACGACCGGATTGTTCGGCGAAACACGCGAACAGCGGCTTTACGTGCAGTCGGTTCTCCTGTTCGCTCATGGGGTTTTGGCCGGGGGTCTGCCCGATTTTCACACGCAAAATCCCCATATCAACCTGTCGCTGTCGACCGGCAATCTGGACGCTGATTTCAGCAATCGTTTCACCGATCTTCAGATTGTGTTTGGCAATCCAAACCTCTTTGGCACGGAAAGCGATGAACTGGTGCGTGAAAGGCTGTATCCCGTGGCCCCGCCCGAATTGGCTGCGCAGATCGACACGCCGCAGGATTTGTTCAACTTCACCCTGATCGAGGTCTCGACCCACCGGGCAAGCTGGCCACATCTGTTCGAAACGCTACGCCTGCCCGGGGGTCAGGCGCGGTATTTCTTTGCAGACAACTCGCTTATCGCGGCCGAGCTTTCGGCGGCAGGCGCGGGCATTGCGCTTGCCCGAGCGCCTGCGTCAGACCGTATTGTAGCTCTGTCAGGCTTGGTTCCATGCCTCGACGGGATCGAGGTACCGGGGCAAGAAGCTTATCACTTGATCTATCCGTCCCGCCGAACTCTGCGCCCTCCGGCTCGGCGTTTTCGGGACTGGATCATGGATCACAGCGCGGCAGTCCAGACGCGGTAACGCCCCTGCCCGGTCACTTCACGGATCAAGCCGCGATCCGAAAACCTGTCGATATTGCGCTGAACCGCCGCGCGCGAGGCACCCGTCAACTCTTCGGCCAACGGGGCCGACACCATGGGCCAGGCTGTCAGCGCTTCGATCAGTTTGGGTGGGGTTCGTCCGCTCAGGTCGTCGGTCGCGGCGCGGGCACGGTTATCCCAGGCGCTGACACGGTCCAGATGCAACAAGGCGGCCAAGGCGGCCTGCCCAAGACCCCGATACCACGCGCCCAACTTTTCCCCGGTATCACCCATGCCACGCAAAGCGCCGGGGCCTGACAGGGCCAATGGCATGAAAAGCGCGCCGCCCCGACCCATCGTGGCTGCATGGCGTGCTGCGATGATGGCTGCTTCGGTGTCGTGCCCGACACCCGGTGAAACCGCACGCCACGCATGAAAAGCAATCGCGGCTTGCGTGACCGGGTGCAGCCCGTCCGCATGCCCCATCACCTCGGCCAGGTCGGCGATGGCCTCGGGCACTTCGTCGATCCCCTGCGCCATCCGGTCAAGAAAGGCAGTTACCCCGGTGGCCCATCCGCCCTCGGACGGTCCTGCACCTGATGTCAGACGCCGCACGGCCCAGCCGGACCGAAACAAGGCCTGTACGTCATCACCGGTCGCGCCGATCCGCAACCCGGTCCATAGCGCCAAGCGGTCGACACCGATCCGGTCACCAGTCCACCAACCCAGATCAGACACGTCCATCAATGCCAGACGATGCGTCCAGCCTTTGGGACCAGCCCGTAGCCTTTCATCCAAGGCGCCGAATGTGGCCGCCAGATCCGCCAGTTCCAGTGACAGTTCTGCCTGCGCTGCCCGCCAATCCCGAGAGTCGAACAACAGCCTGCGATCGGCCTTTGGGCCCGGCAGGATAAAATCCTCTTCGGGCTCTTCGTCGGGGGGCAGAAACCACAGATCGTCATCCTCGGGCGGGTCGACATCATAGATACTGCCGGGGCCCAGCGTTTCGTCATCCTCATCGGGATCAGGCATGGCAGGGTTTGTGGTCATACCCGACATATTTCGGGTATTTCCACCGGTTCACAAGGTGTTTCTGTGGCTGCGGACCTAGCTGGCGAAACCTGTGGTCAGAATGTCCAACTGTCCCTTCAGTGGGGTCTGAGGGCTACTGCCAATCAGCATATAGCCATAGCCTCCTTCGGACCATGTCGCGGTTGCCAGACCGCTCAACTCGGCAAGCTTCACGGCCTTGCTGGGGGCGCCTTCGCCCTGACGTATGATGCAGAAGGCAAAGGGCTGCCCCTGTTCATCTGCGAACACGACCTGAATCAACGGCTTTCCGTTGAACGACAGAACCTGCGCGCGCTTTAGCTCCATCCCCGGCAGGGCTTCCAGCGTGTCGCGGTTCAGCGACCGTCCCAACTCGGCCTCGGCCAATTCGAACTGCGCGTCCAGCGCCTGAGCCGAATTGTCCAGCGAAGCAATCGTATCGGGCACATATAGCGACTGGTAGATCGCCGCCTGTTCGGCCCAGCCCAGCGGCTCGGGCCGGGTGCTCCAGAAGGTTGCCGACACCGCCAGCACCGCGACCGAAGCGGCGACAGCCACCAAACGCCACGGGCTTCCGGAATGGTGAACAGGAACAGCCGACTGCGGTTCAGGCAGATCGACCTGCGGTGCCTCGGCAGGCACGTTTTCAAACACCGCCTGCACAACCGGTGCAAACGGATCCAGCGCCATCAGGCGCGCTTCCAGCTCGGGGTCGGCCGCAACCGCGGTTTCAATCGCGTTTGCCTCGGCCTCATCCACATTGCCTTCCAGATACGCTGTCAGCGTCTCATCGGAAAACTTCATTTGCCACTCCGTCGAACGGCGCTTGCAGCATCCTGCTGCATCACGGTTTTAAGTTTCTGCCGGGCGTTGGACAACCGGCTCATAATCGTACCGATGGGAACGTCCAGCATCGCCGCCGCTTCGCGGTAACTGTAGCCTTCGACAAAGACCAGCATTACCGTTTCGCGCTGCGCTTCTGGCAGTTGCATCACTTGGGTAAACACCTCAGCCGCGAAAATATTCGTTTCGGAATCGGAATCATGTGAAATTAATTCCGCCTCGGGCGTCACCGACAACGCCTGCGCCTTGCGGACCGAGCGCGAGCGCACCTCATTCAACCAGATCGAGCGGCAGATCGTCATCAGCCAACTGTCCAATCGATCATGCGAAGTCACCTGATGGTGACGCTCCAACGCACGCAGGCACGTGGATTGCAGCAAGTCATCCGCCACATCAGAGGCTCCGGACAAGGCAAGCCCAAAGCGCCAGACGCGTTTCGAATGCGTCTGTATCGCGCCGCGCACGGCCTGTTCGGAACTAATTTCACCACCCATTGAATAAATAGTGACCTGTGTGTGTTTGACATTCACGGATCGGGCCCGCGAGGTCAGGAATGTCATAACCTGTGGAGGAATGAAATGAAACTTATGTTGAAAGCAGTCACGATTGCGTCGGCAATTATTGCAACCCCGGCCTTGGCTGAACATTGGACCTTGTCGCCCGAAGGCTCACACCTGGCCTATGGCACTATCAAGAAAGACACCGTGGGCGAAGTCAATTCCTTCACCAACCTGTCGGGCCATGTCAGCCCCGATGGCAAGGCCGAGATCGAGATCGACCTGTCCTCGGTCGAGACGAATATAGACATCCGCAACGAGCGCATGATCGAGCATGTCTTTCGCAATGCAGGTACGGCGACTTTGACCGCCCAGATCGATATGGACGAGGTGAAGGCGCTGGCCGTCGGTCAAACAGCAGTCGTTGATGTCGAAGCGGCACTGTCGCTGATCGGCACGGATGTTGAGTTTGATACTGAAATGTTCGTCCTGCGGGTTTCTGAGAAATCCGTGATGGTCTCGACCAACGACATGGTGTTTCTCAGCACCGAAGACGCGGGCGTAAATGCCGGGGTCGACAAGCTGATGGAGCTGGCCAGCCTTCCCGGCATCACCCGGACCGTGCCCATCACCGCACGCCTATTCTTCAACATGGACGAGCAAAAAGCCGACGCTGGGACCGCTGCTCCGGTTGAGGTTGCCGCTGTTGCCGCAGTTGAAGGGGATATCAAGGCGGGCAAAAAAGTTTATCGCAAGTGCAAGGCGTGCCATCAGATTAAAGAGGGCAAGAACGGTGTAGGCCCCTCGCTGTACGGCATCGTTGGCGCGTCGGCTGCCCAAGCGGATGGGTTCAAATACTCGGACGCGCTGAAAAGCTCGGGCATTGTTTGGGATGTCGAGACCCTGACCACTTTTCTGGCTGACCCCAAGGGCACTCTGCCCGGCAACAAGATGCAGTTCGCCGGCTTGAAGAAGGATGAGGACATCACCAACGTCATTGCCTATCTGCAATCAGAATCGGAAGGCTAACGCCGGAAAGCTGTTCCTTCGCCTGCCCCGCCGCGTTATTCCTGTCCATGGCAACATGGAAAAGGAAGGCGGGGCATGAGCGAAACGGTCAAACTGACTTTGGATGAGATCCACGGGCTAAGCCTGACTATCCTAAAAAACGCGGGCTATGGCCCGGACCATGCCACCGCCATCGCGGATTTGCTGACCACCTGCCAGATCGACGATTGCCACTCGCACGGACTGTTTCGCCTGCTCATGTGTGCAGAAACGATGGACGCGGGCAAGGTCGACGGCCATGTCGCGCCAGTCATCACCCCCTCAGACAATGCCATTGTCCGTGTCGATGCACGCGGCGGGATCTCCTTGCTGGCCTTTCATGAGGCCCTTCCCCACCTGATCGAGAAAACGCGCACGCACGGCATCGCCGCAATGGCGATCAACCGGTGTTTCCATTTCTCAGCCCTCTGGCCCGAGGTTGAACAATTGTCCTCGGCTGGGCTGGCCGCGATGGCGATGGTGCCCAGCCATTCCTGGGTCGCCCCAGCCGGAGGTACACGCGGGTCACTTGGCACCAACCCGCTGGCCTTTAGCTGGCCGCGTCAGGGTCAGGATCCATTCACCTTCGACTTTGCCACCAGCGCCTTTGCGCGGGGAGAGATCGAGCTTTACCGCCGCGCAGGCAAACCCCTGCCCGACGGCGTAGCGCTCGACAAGGAGGGCAACCCAACAACCGACCCGCACGCTGCGATGGAAGGCGCGATGCTGACCTTCGGCGGCTATAAGGGGTCAGCTTTGTCGATCATGATCGAGCTTTTGGCTGGGCCCTTGATCGACGATCTGACCAGTCTGGAAAGCTTGGCCTATGCCGACGGCACCAGCAGCGCACCTTATCATGGCGAGATCATCCTGGCCTTCGACCCCGCCCAGTTCAGCGGCGGCCGCGTGGACGAAAACGATGCCCGCGCCGAGCGGCTGTTTGCCGATATCACGGGTCAGGGCGCGCGCCTGCCCTCGCAACGGCGCTATGCCGCGCGTGCGCGCAACAGGGCGCGGGGCTATGCAGAAATCTCAAAAACGCTGCACGACGATCTGCTGGCTCTGGTCCGTTAGAATTCGACCTCTTTCCCTTGCCGGTGCCTGTGGCTAAGAAGACCCTCCGACCCAGTTGAAGGAGACCCCCTTGGACCGCATCGCACGCACCATCGCCGCCGAGATCAACGCCCGCCCCGATCAGGTCGGCGCTGCGGTCAAACTGCTGGACGAGGGGGCCACAGTACCATTTGTCGCCCGCTACCGGAAAGAGGCGACCGGCGGGCTGGATGACAGCCAGCTACGCACCCTGTCTGAGCGACTGGACTATCTGCGCGAACTCGATGCCCGCCGTGACACGATCCTGAATTCAATCCGCGATCAGGGCAAACTGACCGACGACCTGGCCAAGTCCATCGCCGGGGCCGAGACCAAAGCGCAGTTGGAAGACATCTATCTGCCCTACAAGCCAAAGCGGCGCACCAAGGCGATGATCGCGCGCGAAAACGGGCTGGAGCCGCTGGCAGAGGCGATATTGGCCGACCGCTTTGCCGATCCCGAAGCGCTGGCCGGGGGCTATGTCTCGGACGCAGTACCCACCACCAAAGACGCCCTGAACGGTGCCCGCGACATCATCACCGAACATTTGACCGAAAACGCCGTCCTGCTGGGTGAGTTGCGCAGCTTCATGCAACGCGAGGCCCTGCTGACCGCAAAAGTAATCGACGGCAAGCAGACCGAAGGGGCCAAGTTCAGCGATTATTTCGACCACAGCGAACGCTGGGCCGATACACCCTCGCACCGGGCGCTGGCGATGCTGCGCGCCTCGAAAGAGGGGATCGTGACGCTCGATATTGCCCCCGACCCCGAAACCGGCGCCGCAAGGGCCGAGGCTATGGTCGCCGCCCATCTAGGCACGCGGACCAATTCACCCGGCGATCTTTGGCTTCGCAAGGTGGCGGGCTGGACATGGCGGGTCAAACTGTCTCTGTCGATGATGGTAGAGTTGATGGCCGATCTCAGAAGCAGCGCGCAGGACGAGGCGATTCAGGTCTTCGCCCGCAACCTGAAAGATCTGCTGTTTTCCGCTCCCGCCGGGGCCAAGGCAACGCTGGGACTGGACCCCGGTATTCGTACTGGTGTCAAAGCGGCGGTGGTCGATCCCACCGGCAAGCTGGTCGCCACCGACACCTTGTATCCGTTCCAGCCCAAAAACGATCTGCGCGGCGCGCAAGCCGCCATTCTCAAGCTGATCTCGACCCATGACATTGACCTGATCGCAATCGGCAACGGCACCGCCAGCCGCGAGACTGAAAGCTTTGTCGCCGATACTCTGAAACTGCTGCCAAGCGCGGTGAAAGCCCCGACCAAGGTGATCGTCTCAGAGGCGGGCGCGTCTGTCTATTCCGCCTCGGAACTGGCCGCGCGCGAGTTTCCCGATTTGGACGTGTCCCTGCGCGGCGCGGTTTCAATCGCCCGCCGTTTGCAAGACCCGCTGGCGGAACTGGTCAAGATCGAACCCAAGTCCATCGGCGTCGGGCAATACCAGCACGATGTCGACCAGCACCGTCTGTCGCAATCGCTGGATACTGTGATCGAGGATGTGGTGAACGCGGTCGGTGTCGATCTGAACACCGCCTCGGCCCCCTTGCTGTCGCGCGTATCGGGTTTGGGTCCGGGTTTGGCCGACGCGATCGTGGCACATCGGGACGTGAACGGCGCGTTTGACCGCCGCGAAGACCTGCTGAACGTCGCACGCCTAGGCCCCCGCGCTTTCGAGCAATGCGCCGGATTCCTTCGGATTAGAGACGGATCAGAGCCGTTGGACGCCTCTTCGGTCCACCCCGAGGCCTATGGCGTGGCGCGCCGCATCGTGGCCGCCTGCGGGCGCGACATTCGTCAGATCATGGGGCAGAAAGACGCCCTGAAAGGGCTGCAAGCCCGGCGTTTTGTCGACGATGCCTTTGGCCTGCCCACCGTGATGGACATCTTTACCGAGCTTGAAAAGCCCGGCCGCGATCCGCGGCCCAGTTTCAAGACCGCCTCTTTCGCGGAAGGGGTCAATGAGATCACTGATCTGAAACCTGGTATGCGGCTTGAGGGCACCGTCACCAATGTCGCGGCTTTCGGCGCATTTGTGGATATCGGCGTGCATCAGGACGGGCTGGTGCATATCAGTCAACTGGCCGACCGCTTCGTCAAAGATCCGCATGAGGTCGTAAAGACCGGTCAGATCGTCAGAGTCTCGGTCGTGGAAGTGGACGTCAAACGCAAACGCATCGGCCTGTCCATGCGCAAGGATGGCGGGGCCGGTCAAACTGGGCGCGGGCGTCGTTAACAGATTATCTATTTGGGTTGCCCGCTCGGTTTCGCTAGGTTGACGGAAAATCACAGTCGGAGAGACCAGAATGCCCTCATTGTTCAGTCCATTTGACCTGCGATCTGTGTCGTTCAAGAACCGTATCGCGGTCTCACCGATGAGCCAGTATCGGGCGAATGAAGGCCGCGCCAATGATTGGCATCTGGTGCATCTGGGCCGGTTTGCCATGGGCGGTGCGGGGCTGATCTATGCCGAAGCGACCGCCGTCACCCGTGACGGGCGGCGCACGCCCGGCGATCTGGGTTTGTGGGAAGACGCCCAGATTGCCCCGCTGAAACCCATCGCCGATTTCATCACCCGCGAAGGCGCGGTGCCGGGCATTCAGCTGAGTCATGCGGGGCGCAAAGCCTCGGAGCGGCGTCCCTGGCACGGCGAAACTCCGCTGAATGATGAAGACGCCACGCAGCGCAAGGAAGCGGCTTGGCCTGCAATGGCACCCTCTGCCCTGCCCTATGCCGAGGGCTGGCCGACCCCGCGCGAAATGACCCAGGCCGATATCGAAGACGTCATCGCCGCCTTCGGTGCAGCGGCCAGACGGTCACAGGCGGCCGGGTTCAAGATGATCGAGGTCTATTCAGCCCATGGTTTTCTGGTGCATCAATTCCTGTCTCCGATCACCAACCAGCGGGCGGACCATTGGGGCGGAAGCGCGCAGAACCGGGTGCGCTTTGCCGTCGAGATCGCACGTGAAATCCGACGAAACTGGCCCGAGGACTATCCTCTGGCTTTTCGGTTATCGGCGTCGGATTGGGTGGACGGCGGCATGACCGTCGAAGACACCGTTGACATCGCCAAGGCGCTCAAAGCTGCCGGCGTGGACATGATCGATTGCAGCTCGGGCGGGATCGGCGGCAAGGATCGCCCACAGCGGATGACCATCGAACACGGCTTTCAGGTGCCGTTTGCATCGCAAGTCCGGTCCTGGGCGGATATGCCGACAATGGCAGTCGGTTTCCTGTGGGACCCCAAGGTGTGCGACTCGGTGATTCAAAAGGGCGACGCCGACATGATCGCCGTGGCCCGCGAATTGCTGGACGACCCGAACTGGCCCCTGCGCAGCGCCGCTGCACTAGGGGCCGACCAGAACCATGCCCTATGGCCCGTCGAGGCCGGATGGTGGCTGATGAAACGCAACTGGCTATTGTCCAAACTGGGCCTGCGATAGCGCATCAGATCGCGCCTCGAGGTCCAGCGAGGCGCTTCTCTGTGTCGAAAATGGCGTCGCCTGCGCGAACATGGCTAAGACGGACACATCCGATACAAATGATACACGTCTGGGGATATTCTGGCGGACAAGGGATCGCTAGCATCTGCGCCAAACTCGTAGTTTGTTGGTCAGGATTTAACGATGTCAGAATACCAGTTTGTCGAATCTGCCCCGTTCGAGACCGGGTTTTCCCGGATCTTTGACCAGCAGATCGCCCCATTCCTACGCGAGAAAGAAGTTGAACGTCAGGCCGCCGTCTCGCGCAGTATGTTCTGGATCAAGTTCTCTGGCGTTGTTGCCGTCGTACTGGCCGGATTAGGCGGGTACTACATTCATCCTCTTTTTGCGATTTTTCCACTTGCTTTCGGCGGGGCCGCGGCCTTGATCCTTTTTCTGGAACGAGGCGGAAAAGTCAGTTCCGATGTTTCGAAATACATTCGCCCCATCCTGTGCAAATTCCTAGGGCATATGGAGCTGCACTCGGACGTACCTATGAGCTTCCTTCCCATTGGGCGCTTGGTTTCATTGCAAATCATACCTGAATCCGAACGCGTGCGCGAAAATCACGCGATCAGCGGCACCTGGCGGGACACCAATTACAAACTGCTGCAAATGAGCTGCTCGGACACTTACAGAGACAGCGACAACAAACGAAAGACCAGAACCCTGTTCTCGGGCATCGTGCTGGAAATCGATTGCCCGGCCGCAATGCCACGCACGGTCTTCGTCAAGGATTTCGGTGAGACCCTAAACAAGCTGTATAGCTGGGCAAGCCGCAACGTCTTGCCCCAACATCGCTGGGATCTGGGCTTAGAGGATGCCGAGAAGATCTTTGAGGTTTTTACCGACGACCCGCACCAGCTGGAACAATACGTCAAACCCGAATTCGCTTATACGCTGAGCGAGATCGCCAAACGCTACCAAGGTGGGCGCGACTATTGCTCAGCGGCATTTTCGGGCAACAAATTCTATCTGGCGCTCAGCCTTCCCCACGGGTTTCTCAGCTTCAACCTTGGTGGTGCCCCGCTGAGTGAAGCGGATGAAACCATCCATCGCGCCTTCCGCGATCTGGTAATGCCACGACAGATCATTGATGCCCTGCATCAATGAACGCTGTCGGGCGGCTCAGTCTTTCACCGACTGCATCGACACATGGGTCGAAGTGCTGTCCACATGCGGGAGCGTGGACACGACACGGCCCAAAATCTCACGGTAGCTGCGCATATCCTTGGTGCGCAGTTTCAGCAGATAGTCAAAGGCACCCGCAATCATGTGGCATTGTTCGACCTCGGGCGCTCGTTGCACGGCTTCATTGAACTCAGTCAAAGCCGCTTCGGTGGTGATTTTCAGGCTAACCTCGACAAAGACCACCTGTTCGACCCCCAGCTTCGAAGGGTCCAGAATCGCGCGAAACCCCTGTATATACCCTTCCGAGATCAGACGTTTCATCCGCACCTGACAAGGTGTCTTGGACAATCCGACCCGCGCCGACAATTCCGTCACCGGAATACGGCCTTCACGGCTCAGAATACGTAGGATTTTCAGGTCATGTCGGTCTAGTTGACTATTTTTCTCTATTAACACGGTCTCAATCGCCAAAACTAAATAGGAAATTTGGTCAATAAACACGCCTATTTTGAAGCTTTAGTCAACATAACTTTCGGCGATTTGGTAAGATTATTTAAATCGAACGCGGATTGGAAAGAACATGACTAGGCTACATGATATTCGTCTGAACCTTCGACACAACCACCTGCGGGCAGAATCCGAGGTATTGCGGGACCTGACAAGCCGCTATCCGATTGACGCAGCAAGGCGGGCGGTGGTCCAGAATCGCGCGGCTGATCTTGTACGCGCGATCCGCAACGACAGCCGCCCCGGCCTGATGGAAGTCTTTCTGGCCGAATATGGCCTGTCCACCAATGAAGGCGTGGCCCTGATGTGTCTGGCCGAGGCGCTGCTGCGCGTGCCCGACGCAGATACGATTGACGCGCTGATCGAGGACAAGATCGCCCCTTCGGCCTGGGGGCAGCATCTAGGGCAATCGTCGTCGTCTCTGGTCAACGCCTCCACCTGGGCATTGATGCTGACGGGCAAGGTTCTGCAGGATGGCACCGGCATTGCTGCGACCCTGAAAGGGGCGGTGAAACGGCTGGGGGAACCGGTGATCCGGGTCGCGGTGGCGCGGGCGATGAAGGAAATGGGCGCGCAGTTCGTGCTGGGTGAAACCATCGAAGAAGCACTGGAACGCGGCAAGAAACAAGAAGCCGAGGGCTATACCTATTCGTACGACATGCTGGGCGAGGCTGCTTTGACAGCCCACGACGCCAAGGCGTTTCTGGCCGCGTATTCGGACGCCATCGCCAAGCTGGGCAGGGAATGCGACGCGCAGGACATTCGGGAAAACCCCGGCATTTCGATCAAGCTCTCGGCGCTGCATCCCCGCTATGAGGTCGGGCAAAAAGACCGGGTGATGGCGGAGCTGGTGCCCCTGACGCTGCAACTTGCTCAACAGGCCAAGGCCGCCAATATGGGCCTGAATATCGACGCGGAAGAGGCGGATCGGCTGGATCTGTCCCTTGACGTGATCGAAGCTGTTCTGCGCGACCCGTCGCTTGCGGGCTGGGACGGGTTCGGCGTGGTCGTGCAGGCCTATGGCAAGCGCGCAGCCTATGTTCTGGATTGGCTGCATGCGCTGGCTGCTGAATTGGACCGTAAAATCATGGTGCGTCTGGTAAAAGGTGCCTATTGGGATACCGAGATCAAGCGCGCGCAGGTCGAAGGGCTGCGCGGCTTCCCGGTTTTCACTCGCAAGGCGGCCACCGATATCTCGTATATCTGCTGCGCCCAGAAACTGCTGGGCATGACAGATCGAATTTATCCGCAATTTGCCACCCATAACGCCCATACAGTGGCCGCGATCCTCGACATGGCCACAGACACACGCAGCTTTGAGTTCCAGCGCCTGCATGGCATGGGCGAAAGCCTGCATGATCTGGTCCTGAAGGGCAGCGGCACCCGGTGCCGGATTTACGCGCCGGTCGGGGCGCATCGGGATCTTCTGGCCTATCTGGTGCGGCGCTTGCTGGAAAACGGGGCGAACTCTTCGTTCGTGAATCAGATCGTGGACCAATCCGTGGCCCCGGAAATCGTCGCCGCCGACCCGTTTGATGCGCTGGACTCAGGCTCTAATGCGGCTGTTTGGATGCCTGCGGACCTTTATGGGACCGAGCGCCCGAATTCGCGGGGCTGGGACTTGCACGACACAGACGATCTGGCCGAGATCGAACAGGCCCGTGCGCCATTTCGCTCTAAGTTCTGGCAGGTTGGGCCGCTTTTGGAGGGCACGTCGCAAAACACCACAGACCGCCCTGTCCTCAATCCCGCCGATCACGCGGACAAAGTGGGTGTGGTGGCTGAGGCATCGGTGGAGGATGTCGAAACGGCACTTGGCGCGGCGGTCCAGTGGAACGCAGATGCTGAAACGCGTCGCCAGACCCTGTTTCGCGCCGCCGAGCTATATGAGCAGAACTTAGGAGAGCTGTTTGCCATCCTCACCCGCGAAGCGGGCAAGACCCCGATGGACGCCATCGCCGAGCTGCGCGAGGCGGTCGATTTCCTGCGCTACTACGCCGTGCGCGGTATCGAAGTTACGCGACCTGCGCGCGGTGTGATGGCTTGCATTTCACCGTGGAACTTCCCGCTGGCCATCTTCACCGGGCAGATCGCCGCCGCGCTGGCCGCTGGCAATGGTGTCCTAGCCAAACCGGCGGACCCAACGGCCATCACCGCCTGGGTCGCCGTCAACCTGATGCATGAAGCCGGGGTTCCGAAGACGGCGTTGCAACTGCTGCCGGGCCGCGGCTCGGTCGTGGGCGCACGGCTGACGTCGGACCCAAGGATCAAAGGGGTGTGCTTTACCGGCTCGACCCACACGGCGCAGACGATCAACCGCGCCATGGTTGATCAGATCGCCCCCGAGGCCCCTTTGATCGCCGAAACTGGTGGGCTGAACGCGATGATCGTGGACTCCACGGCGCTGCCGGAACAGGCGATCAAGGATATCGTCGCCTCGGCCTTCCAATCCGCCGGTCAGCGCTGTTCTGCGCTACGGCTGCTCTACGTGCAAGAGGACGTGGCCGAACCATTCCTCGAGATGCTATACGGAGCGATGGATGAGCTGGTCGTGGGCAACCCATGGGACTTGCGCACAGATGTCGGGCCAGTGATCAGTGACGGCGCGCAGGGTGAAATTCTAGCCTATGTCGAAGGCGCCCGCGCGCAGGGACGCGTGTTGAAACAACTGGATACTCCGACAGACGGCACTTTCGTGGCCCCAACCGTCCTGCGTGTATCGGGTATTGCTGATCTGGAAAAAGAGGTGTTCGGCCCGGTCATGCATGTGGCCACCTACAAGGCGTCGGAACTGGACGCGGTGGTCGCTGCGATAAATGCCACCGGCTTTGGCCTGACCTTCGGAATGCACTCGCGCATCGACGACCGGATCGAACAGGTTACGTCGCAACTGAACGTCGGCAACATGTATATCAACCGCAACCAGATTGGCGCGATCGTGGGGTCCCAACCCTTCGGGGGTGAGGGATTGTCGGGCACCGGGCCCAAGGCGGGCGGTCCGTCTTACGTCAAGCGTTTCACCAAACCCGCGACGCATAGCCTTACCGCGGCCACGGGGCAGGCCGCCGATCAGGCCACGGTTCAGGCTGTCCTGACGGCAACCAAACGCCCGCCGCGTATCGCGTTGAAACGGCACCAGCTACCAGGACCGACGGGCGAGTCGAACACGCTGTCGACCTATGGCCGTGGCATCATCCTGTGTCTTGGCCCATCGCTTGAGGCCGCGCAGGCGCAGCGCGAAATCGCTGTGGCGCATGGCTGTTCCGCCGTCGTCGTTGCGCCTGCGGCGAGCGGTCCGAACACGGTGGACGGTGTACTGGAACCCGCTGTGTTAGGCTCGATTTCGGGCTTCGATGCGGTTGTCTGTTGGGGAGAAGAGGCGCAGCTTCGCGCCATCCGCGCGGCCTTGGCGCAGCGACCCGGTGCTTTGATCCCGCTGATCAATGACGCGGATTTTGGCGACCGCTGCCAGCTTGAGCGTCACGTGTGTATTGACACCACCGCCGCCGGTGGCAACGCCTCGCTTTTGGCGGCAGCAAGTTAACCCGCGACCGCCCCGGCAGACCGATTTGTCCGGGGCGGTGCACTAAAATGAGAGGAGGTCAGATCACCCCACCTTTACGACCATCTTACCAAAGTTCCCCCCGGCCAATAGCTGATTGAACGCTTCAGGCGCGTTTTCCAGCCCCTCGACCAAGTGTTCTTTGTAAGTGACCGAGCCGTCTTTTAACCAGCCGGTCATATCGCGAACGAACTCCTGATACACTTCGGGGCCGAAATTGTCGAAAATGATGAAACCCTGCATGCGTACCTTCATCCGCAACAACGTCCCCATGATCACCGGGCCCATATCCGGCCCCTCGGGCAGACCGGGCAGGTTGTACCAGGCCATGACGCCGCAAACCGGAACGCGCGCAAACGGGTTTAACAAAGGCAGTACGGCATACAGCACCTTGCCGCCGACATTCTCGAAATAGACGTCGATGCCATCCGGGCAGGCATCACGCAGTTGTCCAGCCAAATCATCCGAGCGATGATCCAAACAAGCATCAAATCCCAGATTTTGCACCACATGCGCGCATTTCTCGGGCCCACCCGCAATGCCGACCACCCGGCAACCTTTCAGCTTGGCAATCTGACCCACAGTCGCCCCTACCGGGCCTGAGGCTGCGGCGACAACAACGGTTTCACCGGGTTTAGGCTCACCGATTTTCAGCAGCCCGGCATAGGCCGTATAGCCCGGCATCCCCAAAATCCCCAGCGCCCAGGACGGGTTGTCCGGTAATTGACCAAGATTGACCACCTGCGCCCCGTCCGAGATCGCATAATCCTGCCAGCCGCTCATGTTCAGGACATAATCGCCAACCGCAAAGCCCTGAAGGTTCGACTGCTCGACCCGTCCCACAACCTGCGCAGTCATAACACCGCCGATCGCCACCGGCTCGGCATAGGATTTTGCATCATTCATGCGTCCACGCATATAGGGGTCCAAAGACAGAAAGACCGTGCGCACTAGCATTTCATCTGCCCCGGGCGTCGGGACATCGGTTGTCTCTAACCGCAGAGTGTTCTCGTCTGGCTGGCCCTTGGGACGTTCAGCCAGAACAATACGGCGGTTTGTGTCGGGGGATTGGGGCATGGTGCTCTCCTACAAATCGGTTTGCCGTAGCAGAGACCGGATAGCTAAGATGTGCAACCCAATCTGCCCCGGAATTGTGGCGATACAACCATAGGCTGCTGAAATCCACCGATCTTTTCACCTTGCAAGGGTTTGACAATGCCGGGCCAATCGCCAACAACTTGCATGTCTCATTTCGTCAACCGACCCGCTGCGCCCGTGGTTTACAATCCTCATTTCGAAGGGCTGGCGCGTTTTGGGCCTGTTGCGGCGGGGACACGGCCCTCGGGGGCACGACACAACCAGGAGGATAGGCAATGAAAGTCGGCGGCATTCACTATCGGTCGATCTGGCGCGATGCGCAAAGCGGCGCAGTGCGGATCATTGATCAACGCTGGCTGCCGCATGAATTCAAAGTCGTCACCTTGTCCGCATTGGAAGATTTCGAAGTCGCAATCCGCGACATGTGGGTGCGCGGGGCGCCTCTGATCGGGGCGACCGCCGCCTATGGCATGGCCGAAGCGATGACGAGGGACCCCTCGGACGTGAATTTCGAACACTCCAGCACCGTTTTGAACGCGACGCGGCCCACGGCGGTAAATCTGGCCTGGGCGCTTGCGCGGTGCCGCGCGACTCTGCTGCCGCTGCCCCCTGAAAACCGGGCTGACGCTGCTTGGGCGCTGGCGCAGGAGGTGTTCGAGGAAGATATCGAAATCAACCGCCGCATTGGTGAAAACGGCCTAGCCCTGATCAGAGAGATCGCCGCGAAGAAGCCCGCAGGCGAGCCAGTGAACCTTCTGACCCATTGCAACGCCGGCTGGCTGGCGACGGTCGATTGGGGCACGGCCACCAGCCCGATGTACCACGCCTACAACGAAGGGGTTCCGATCCATGTCTGGGTCGACGAAACCCGCCCCCGCAACCAAGGGGCCCTGACCGCGTGGGAGCTGGGCGAACATGGCATCCCGCACACCTATGTGGTGGACAATGCAGGCGGGCATCTGATGCAGCGCGGGCTGGTCGATCTGGTCATCACCGGCACCGATCGCACCACCGCACGCGGCGATGTGTGCAACAAGATCGGCACCTATCTCAAGGCGCTGGCGGCCCATGATAACAGGGTGCCGTTCTATGTCGCTCTACCCTCGCCCACAATAGACTGGTCGCTGCAAGACGGGGTCGCCGAAATCCCCATCGAGGATCGCCCCGAGGCCGAGATTACCCGTATTCAGGGCCTGAATCAGGGTCAGATCGGCGAGGTTCTGGTCACGCCACAGGGCACATCAGGCGGCAATCCGGCCTTTGACGTCACCCCCAACCGTCTGGTCACGGGGCTGATCACCGAACGTGGCATCTGCCACGCCAGCGCCCAAGGCCTGGCCGGCCTATTCCCCGACAAAGCCCATTGAAAGCCCACAGACTGCAAACCGAAAGAACACCGATGATTGAAAACTGGTACGACGCGGCAAAAGCACAGGAATGGCGCGCGGCGGCGGGCGATGACCCCGCCGATCAGGAACTGGCAGAGCGTGTCTATACCTCGCGCCTGATCGGCCAGAACCCCGACCTGTTGATGCATGGCGGCGGCAATACCTCGGTTAAACTGGAGCGTCCTGATCTGTTCGGCGACCAGCGCCAGGTGCTGCATGTCAAAGGCTCGGGCTGGGATCTGGACACGATCGAGGCACCGGGTCTGCCAGGGGTCTGGCTTGATCCTTTGCTGAAGGCCCGGCAACTTGAAACCCTTTCCGACGAAGACATGGTCAACTACCAGCGCTCGAACTTGCTGGATTCGACCTCGCCCAACCCGTCGGTCGAAACGCTGCTGCATGCGTTCCTGCCGCATAGATATGTTGACCACACCCACGCGACACCTTTCCTGATCCTTGCTAACCTGCCGAACGCAGCCGAGATCTGCCGCGAGATCTTCGGCGATCGTTTGGGCATTGTACCCTATATCATGCCCGGCTTCGATCTGGCCAAAGCGGCCGCTGATGTCTACGACGCCAACCCTGCCGTCGACGGGCTCTTGCTGCTGCAACACGGGCATTTTGCCTTCGGTGACACGGCGCAGGAAAGCTATGACAAGATCGTCAGCCACAGCAATGAGGTCGCCGCCTATCTGGACCTGACGGGCGTCACCCCTATCGGCGAACGCCGTCCAGCTGAGGGTTTGCAGGTTCTGCCTATGCTGCGCGGTGTCATCGCCGAGGTGAATGCCGAGCGCGACGACGCGATGCCCATCTTTGATCTGCGCAACGGCGATCATACCCATACCTTCATGGCCCGCCCCGATATCGACGCGCTGGCCACACGTGGGATGGCCTCACCCGATCACGTGATCCGCACCAAGGGCCGCCCGCTGGTGCTGCGCCGCGCCGATCTAGCCAACCGCGAGACCATCAAAGCCAAGGTCGAAGGTTTTGCCGACGAGTATCGCGCCTATTTCAACCGTCAGGCTCCGCACGCCAAGGAACCCAAAACCCTGCTGACCCCTGATCCCAAACATGCCTGGATCGAAGGGATCGGCATCGCCGGCATGGGCGGAAACGCCAAAGCAGCAGCAGCAGCGGCCGATCTGGCCGAGCAAAATATCCGCGTGCGCGCCGTTGGCGAAGATGCGGGCGGGTTCTATCCAATCAGCGAAAAGGACATGTTCGACTGCGAATATTGGTCGCTGGAACAGGCCAAGCTGGGCAAGGGAACGCCACCGCCGTTTCAGGGCAAAGTCGTCATGATCACGGGCGGTGCGGGCGCGATCGGGCTGGCCACGGCCAAAGCCTTTGCCGCCAAGGGGGCCAACCTGGTGCTGATCGACAAGGACCCGCAGGCCTTGGATCAGGCGCTGGACCAGCTTGGGCGGTGGCACGTCGCCCATGCCGAAGACATCACTTCGGACGGCGCGGCCCAGCGGGCGATGGACGCCGCGATCCTCGCCTTTGGCGGCTTGGACATCCTGATCTCAAACGCAGGCACAGCAACGTCGGGGGCTTTGCTGGATCTGGACGATGCGGCCTTCCGGCAGGCGTTCGAATTGAATTTCTTTGCCCACAAGAATTTTGCCACCGCCGCCGCCCGCGTGATACAGGCGCAGGGACGCAGCGGGCAGATTCTGTTCAACATCTCAAAACAGGCGGTCAATCCCGGCAAGAATTTCGGGGCCTATGGCACGCCGAAAGCGGCCACCATGTTCCTGATGCGCCAGTTGACTTTGGAACTGGCCGGTGCGGGCATTCGCGTGAACGGGGTGAATGCCGACCGCATCCGCTCGGGCCTGTTAACGGACGATTTCATCAAGGAACGCGCCTCCGCCCGTGGTGTCAGCGAAGACACCTATATGGGCGGAAATCTTCTGGGCCGCGAAGTTCAGGCTCACCACGTCGCCGACGGTTTCGTGACCCTTGCACTGTCCGAGCGTACCACCGGCCACGTCCTTACCGTCGATGGCGGCAACACTGAGGCCGAACTGCGTTAGCCGGGTGATTTCTGCGCCTGCTGCCACTCTCGCCAATGCTGGTCCAAAGGCCCCTGTACTGCAGCCATCACGGCCTCGGCCTGTTCAGCGGGAATGGCGACGCGGTCAATCGGAGCGATACTGGGATTGCACCAGGTCGTGGCCCCCAGCCGGTTGCCAAAGCAATCAAAAATCACATAGTCGAAATGGTCAAACATATCGGCTAGCAGATAGCTGTTATTGGGTGAACTCGTGACATTGAACTCAAACGCTACAACGGGTCGGAAGTTTTCGAACGTTTTGTGAGCACCGTGCAGGACCTCAAGCTCGAACCCTTCCACGTCGATTTTGATGAAACCAGGTGTCAGGCCGAACTGATCGACCAGCACATCAACGTTCAGCATATCCATACGGATGGTTTCAAAATCATCCTCGATATCAGGGAAGAACTCTTCAATGTAATTTGGGCGCGCGGAGCCAAGCTCGTGATGAGTTTCGGAATAGGTAAAACTGACATCGCTGGCCGCCCGAGACCCGATAAGCACATTGGTAATGTCGACCTGCGGGTCGCCCGCAAAACCTTGCTGCAACGCGCGATGCAGCGTCGGGTGCGGTTCGACTGCAATCAGCTTCTGGTCCGGTCGGCGAAAGGCATTGCGCATGGCATGGGTGTGAAACCCTTTGTTTGCCCCGATGTCGATAGCGTCACCGCCGCGTTCAAGCACCGGCGTATAATATAGCCGGACAACATCATGCAGCGCCTGCATGAATGGATCAGGAAACCAGCCGTCTTTTACAAACGGAGCATACTGCGTTTGCAACTGCTGCGGCGTCGGTGCCTGAGGACTGGATTGCACCGTTAGATTTAACGCTTTGAACGTCATCAGGGTTATACGCGGGTCGCTGAACCGAAGGCCAATGATCGGATCCACTTCGGACCCATCCAGCTCGAAAACCAAGGTCTCGCGGCCCCAAGCATGATCCAGTAACCGCGGGTGAGAAGCCGCGTTGAAATTTCGATTTTCAGGGGCGCCGTGCTCCAAATAAGCTTCGAAAACAGGCGGCATGTCGCCGCTTTGATCATGGCGCCCAAACCATGAGAACGACACTTCAACCCACTGTTTTCCGCCTGACAGGTCAAGAACCTGGTCTAGGCGGAAAAATGCGACATGGAAGTGCATATCCTGATTTTGAGAAACCCGGACGAAACGCGCTGTTCTATCCCTGACCTCGAAGGTCATATAATCTGGGCTTGTCGAAAATACTTCCATCAAATGCGATCCTTAGTGAGGCGTCGGAGGCCAAAAAAGCTCACGGCCCAAAATAGCTGTTGTGTGCGGTTAAGTCAGCCCGCACGCTAGAAGTCAATCGACATAAACACAAGCAATGACCCCTTAAATAACCCATTCGAAACTGGCGATTTTCCGCTTGTCCCGCTCCACTGCATTTGCCCCTGTTCAAATCCAATGTGCTAGTGTCTGGTAAATGTCACTTTAGTGTGCGAGTGACCTACCCGACGAATGCGGAATGAGGCTCAGGATGAGAGTATTGGTGACGGGTGGAACCGGTTTTCTGGGGCAAGCAGTCTTACGCCAATTGGCCGAGAAACCTTTTCACATAGGCAGCTTGCAACGGGCATCATCTACCTCTGTTGACGACCTTCTCGCAGATGGATCCGCGACCGTTGAGACACTGATCCTGAAACCAGAACTGAAGGATATTTGCGCGCAGGTCGAAGCCTTTTCGCCTGATGTAATCGTGCATATCGCGGCCGTTTCTCGGGCCAAGGAAGACGAAGAGGGCATACGCGCGATGCTCGAGGTCAACACGCTATTGCCGTCGCTTCTGGCCCAAAGCGCGGCGCGCTGCGGGGCGAAGGGCATGGTGGTATGCGGCACAAGCTGGCAAACTTCGTCGCCGGAAAACATCTATGACCCGTTCAACTACTACGCAGCGACAAAGCAGGCCGCCGAAGATATTCTGGTTCCTTTCGCAAAGAACGGGCTGAATGTCATTTCCCTTAGAATGTTTGACAACTACGGCCCATCAGATTGGCGCAACAAAGTTGTCGATCTTGTTTTTAACGCGGTAGTCGCGCAAGAGCCTCTGAAAATGTCGCCGGGGTTTCAGAAAATGGACCTCGTCTACGTCGAAGATGCTGCGGCTGCGATTGTCGCCGCGACCGAGCGCGCGGCAGGCGACCCGCTGGACCAATTGGAAGTCTATGGTGTGTCTTCAGGTGAGCATCACTCGCTTCGCGATCTCGAAGCATTGATCGGCGAGATCACGGAGGCAGCACCCCCCATCCAATGGGGCGAACGCCCGTATCGTCCGAATGAAATAATGGAGCCCAATCGCAAATTGTCGCGCGTTCCGGGGTGGTCCCCTCGCGTCAGTCTTCGTAAAGGTCTTGAAAGAGTGTGGGAATCAAAACGCAAAGCATTGAGACTGGCAAAGTAAATGTCGCAAAAACACACGCTCACAACTCTCGCGCTGCTGGACAACATCCAGTTTCCAAAGCTGGAAAACGGCAAACCGCTTGCCTTGAACTACAGCCACGACAAGAACCTGTTTCAATTTGTGCACGAAGCGCTCAGACGCGGTCACACTGTATTTTTGGCCTCAGCGCAGGAACCTACGGACCCGAAATTCCGCGTGAAGGTAGTCAGCGCCTACCCCAACTATGTGTGCGAAACCGCAGATATTAACAACAAGGACGTCGATTTTGTCGTGAGCGTTTTCCCCGACGCTCTCAACATCAAGCCGACATTTCCCAGTGCCAAGATCATCGCCATTATGCCCGCTTTGCATTGGGTTGAAGATCCCGGCTTGTTTACGCACGACTACTTGCGGCGGGTGATTACCGCGGCCCGCTATCATGTGGACTATTACGTCACCCAAAATATCCGTATGAAGCAGGTGCTGTTTTCCTTGCTGCACCTGCTGGCGCGGTTTCCTTACGAAGATCGTATCCTGGTCGCACCCCAAGGGATCGTGGATGAGGTCAAGCGACAGGCCCCTGATCGGCAGGAACTGCGGCAGAAACTGGGACTTGAGCCCGATGACATCATGGTTCTGAATTCCGGCGGCATTTGGAAATGGACAGACTTCAACACTTTTTTCCAGGCGTTCTGCGAATTTACTGTCGAAAACCCGTCTCATAGGCTGCGGCTCTACATGATGGGAATTGTGCAGCCTTTTAACCGCGATCACGACGAATACGTCGCGCAATTCCGTGCCATTCTGGACAAATACCGGGATAAGCTGGGTAAACACCTTGTCCTGTTTGAAGACTGGGACGAGGGCGGTAAACATGTCCAAGACTATCTGAGCATCGCCGATGTTGGGATCAATGTCAGCCAGGACACGCTCGAGGCGTGGCAAAGCTACAGAATGCGCTTTCTGGACTACATGTATTTCGGCATTCCAGTGATCAACACGTCCGGGGATGATTTTTCGACCAGGCATCCCGACGCGTTGTTCGTTTGCAAACCCAAAGATACGGAATCGTATAAAACCATATTCCGGCAAATTACGGATCGCCCGGAGCTTGTCAGCGAAAAATCAGCCATGATGCGCGAAATTGCAGCTGAATATGATAGCCAGCAAACCTATGGCCGCCTGATCGAAAAGCTCGAGCGTTTGCCCGCGCGCCCTGAAAAAGACCATGTCATGTGGGATGCAAGCATTGCCGATCAGCCAGATTTTTCGGCAACACCTACGCTGCACCATGCTCAGGAACGGCATAAAAACTGGTTTGTCAGAACTTGGAGACGCCTCACCCAGAGCCGAAAACGCAACCGAATGCGGATGAGGCACATGTTAGCCGGACAAAGTTATCTGATCGAGCGGCAGGCGGTGGCTGTCGACCAGCTTTCGAAGATAGATATGCAGCAAAAGGAAATCGCTGACGCTCTGGATCGTCTGAACTCGGCCGTCAATCAAAAGGACGCGCCAACGCAACAAAAGTAGGAATGGAATACTTGTTGCAAAGGGCAGCAGCATTTGGGAAGCGTAAACCACAATAAATACTCGAAGAAATTATTTGCGTTCAATAAATCCAAACACCTAGGAACTGAAAGATAGAAAAATGAAGGCTGTTATTCTTGCCGGCGGGTTCGGTACGCGCCTTGCAGAAGAAACCGGATTGCGCCCAAAGCCGATGGTTGAAATAGGCGGCAAACCGATCTTGTGGCATATCATGAAAACCTATTCCCACCATGGCATCAATGACTTCGTTATTTGCCTGGGATATAAGGGCTACTTTATCAAAGAGTATTTCCAAAACTATTTCTTGCACAATGCCGACGTCACTTTTGACATCAAACAAAACAGCATGACCGTCCATGAAATGCGAGCCGAGCCTTGGACCGTTACACTGGTTGAAACCGGCGAAAACTCTCAGATTGGTGGCCGGATCAAGCGGGCTTCGCGGTATTTCAAAGATGACGAGGCCGTGTGCATCACCTATGGGGACGGCGTCGCTGACGTTAACATCACTGCTGCCATCGAATTCCATAAACAACACGGAAAACTGGCTACCGTCACCGCCGTTCAGCCTCCGGGGCGGTTTGGCGCACTGGACCTTCAAGACGAGAGGGTGCTCGGGTTTCAGGAAAAGCCGGTTGGCGACGGCGGCTGGATCAATGGCGGATATTTCATCGTTTCTCCGAAAATCGTGGACTATATCGACGATGACTTCACGGTTTGGGAGCGCGAACCTCTGGAAAACCTTGCAAATGACGATCAGTTGCGGGCTTGGTACCACCATGGTTTCTGGCAACCCATGGATACCCTGCGGGACAAGGAGCATTTGAACCGTCTTTGGTCCAACAACGAAGCAAAATGGAAAGTGTGGTGACGTAGCATGTCTAAGAAAATCCTAGTGACCGGAAACACAGGTTATGTCGGCCCCGTTCTGGGGCGTTTTCTGAAACAGCGACACGCGGACCTGCATCTGGTCGGGTATGACGCGGGCTTTTTCTCGCATTCGCTGACCGGGTCCGATTTCCTGCCCGAAATCGTGTATGACACACAGCACTATGGCGACACACGCGACATCACCGCTGACCATCTTGCGGGCTGCGACGCGGTGGTCCATCTGGCCGCCGTTTCCAACGACCCCATGGGCAAAGAATTCGAAACAGTCACCCATGACATCAACCGCGCCGCAAGCGTTCGGCTGGCCAAGCTTGCCGCCGAATGTGGCGTATCGAATTTCGTCTTTGCCTCCTCCTGTTCCATGTACGGCGCGGCCGAGGGCGGCCCGCGCAAGGAAACCGACGCTACCGCCCCGCAAACCGCCTATGCCCGGTCCAAAATAGGCACCGAGCTTGACCTGCAAGAGGCCGATTTGGGCGACATGACCCTGACCTCTTTGCGGTTCGCAACTGCCTGCGGCATGTCCGACAGGCTGCGTCTGGATCTAGTGCTGAACGACTTCGTGGCCTGCGCCATGGCTACCAACAAGATCGTCGTTCTCAGCGACGGAACGCCGTGGCGGCCCTTGATCGATGTCGAGGACATGGCTCGCGCCATTGAATGGGCAGCTCTGCGCGAAACGTCGAATGGCGGTAAATTCCTGGCCGTGAATGCCGGACGTGACGAAAGCAATGTGCGTATCTCTGAGCTGGCCGAAAAGGTCAAAGCACAATTCCCCGGCACCGTGGTCGAGATCAATACCGACGCGCCGCCCGACAAACGCTCGTACCAGGTTGACTTCGCGCTGTTCAAATCGCTGGCCCCCGAGTCCATCCCGCAAGTGACACTCGAGCAATCCATCGAACGTCTGCGCGCAGGGCTGGAACATTTCGGCTTTGGCGACACTGATTTCCGCAGTTCGTCTTTCATCCGCCTGAACGCACTGCGTGCGCATATCGACAGCGGACGTTTGTCGCGTGATCTTCGCTGGGGGTCGCTGTAAATGCTGTTCACCCCGACCCCGCTTGAAGGGGCTTACCTGATCGAGCTGGAAAAACGCGGCGATGACCGCGGCTTCTTTGCCCGAATGTTCTGCGAGGACGAGTTCAAAGCACATGGCCTTGTCGGAAAGTTCGTGCAGATCAACAATTCATTGACCATGTCGAAGGGCACAGTGCGGGGTATGCATTATCAACTTCCCCCCCACGCCGAGGTCAAGCTGATGCGCTGCGTAAAAGGTGCGATCTTCGATGTCATCGTCGATCTTCGGGATGGGTCAAAGACGTTCGGTCAATGGTTCGGCGCTGAACTTACCGCTGAGAACCGCAAGATGATGTATGTGCCGAAAGGCTTTGCCCACGGCTTCATGAGCCTGACTGATGACACGGAAATCATCTATCCGGTCAGCGCGGCATACGCGCCGGAAAGTGAGCGTGGTCTGCGTTGGGATGATCCGGCGATCGGCATCAATTGGCCTATGGCAGCTCAGGAAGTTTCGCAGAAAGACCAAACGTGGAACGATCTGGACAGATCGACCCATGCAGTAAAAGAAACTGAGTAAATTGCGGAAACTGGCCCAGGATTTCTGCAGGTCAGCTTCGGAAGTTACCCGATTTTGATACTCAGAATGTTGTGGCATAGCCGGTAGAGCACACGGAAGGCACCGTAAGATGAAAAACCCTATGAAATCGCGGATTCGAAACAAACACATCAAGCGCAGCGTTGACGAATTGATCGCACAAGTTAGCGAGCTAAAACAGGCGCTGACAGGTGACGGTTCGCTTTATCCAGCGCAACCTGCGGAACTTGCATTGAATCTACACAAGGCGATCGTAGGGAACTGGAGCGCGGTTGCTGCTACATGGCCGCTGGCTCGGACACCCAATGTCGACATTGCTCCTGACTACGAAACCCCCATACCGTCGCGCGACAATATTGGCAGGATACAGGGTAAGTATAATCCCTGTGTCGTGGGCACAGATGGATCTGAACCGGATGCGCTGAATAAGTCGTTTATTTCAGGCGGCATAGAAGACATGACCGTTGTCATGAACATCAGCGAGGTTATGGGACTGCCGCTAACCAAGGACACCGTTACACTTGATTGGGGCGTCGGTTGCGGACGCATCGCCAGACATATCCCCGACATATTGAAACCAAACTTGTTTGGCGCTGACGTTGACCCTGTCAATATTGCCTATTGCAAGGAGAACATGCCGTTCGGGGACTACACAGTGCTCGATCCATACAGCGCAACACCTTACGATGACGATCAATTCGATCTGGTCTACTCTCATAGTGTGCTGACCCATCTTGCAGAACCTGACCAAAATCACTGGCTCAAAGAATTGTCGCGCATAACCCGTGGCTTGATGGTTCTGTCTGTTCACGGCCCGTATAGCGTGTCTACCGCCGAGTGGTCGAAAAACCCCTACGCGGTCGAACACTACATGTTGCAAGGCATCGTAGACGCACCCGACCCGAACCCAGACATCGCAGACGTAACCGACCCGGAATATTATCGCGATATTGGCCATACACCCCAGTACATTCAAAACCACTGGTCAAAATTCGTGGAAGTCGTCGAGATTATTCCTAAAGGCTTCGGGCATGTGCATGATGCAGTGGTCTGTCGTCCAAAATAAGATAATTCCCGCAGGTTCAACTAACCTACGAGCCTGCGGAAAAACTACTTGGGCTCGGCACCTGAGCGGACCGATACATTGAAGGCTGGCGCATTTCCGCGATAAAATGCGGTGGTCAGATCCCGGTTTCAATTGGTTGCCACCTTCAACAGGGCTCGAACTTAAATAACAGGTATGAACAACTTGGCTCCAAGCGATCAACTGCTCGAACGCGTCGATTCCTTTGATTTTCTATCGGTCGATATTTTCGACACGCTTCTGTTCCGCCACTGCAAGTCTCCTGTTGATCTGTTCGAATTCATGGCGGACCACCCTGAGGTCCTCCTAGCTACCCAACATTTCAAAGACTATCGCACTGGCGCCGAGGCAATGGCGCGAGAGGATGCTTCCGCACAGCGGATCGAAGACGTGACGCTGGATCAGATCTATGCCTGTTTCGCGCAACTGACAAATTGCACAAAAGATCAGGCTGACAAGATCAAACAGCTGGAACTTCGGACTGAACGCGATCTGTTGCATGTGACGAGCCTGGGTAGAAAACTTCTGACACGTATTCAGGACAGTAAGTCGCGTTGGGTGATCACCTCGGACATGTACCTGCCGAAAGACGAGTTGGAAGATCTCCTGACGCAAAAGGGTATAACCGGATGGGAGCGCGTCTTCGTCTCCGGTGAACAGGGTAAGACCAAGCACACGGGCAGCCTGTTTGACGACGTCGCAGCGCATTTTGATGTACCCCGCAACCAGATCCTCCACATTGGCGACAACCGCCATGCAGACGGGAAAATGGCGACGCAGGCAGGGTTCATATCGCATGTGCTACTGGCCAGCAAAGACCTGCCAACGCGATCTCCAAAACCCCGGCGACACACTAGTCTGCTGAATGGAACGCAGCCGATCTCACAGATTTTTACCGCCAACTACTTGGAAACACATCACTACGACTCGGAAAATGTCGACTTTCGAAAACTGTCCGACGACCAGTATCTTGAAGCGTTTGGCGCCTTGATGATTGCTCCGCTCATTACATCGCTGTTGATTTGGATAAAGCGGGAAATGGACAAACAAGGTATTTCGCGGCTCGCGTTTCTGGCACGGGATGGAATGTTTCCAAAAGCTGTTTTCGATCTGCTTTGGCCGCAAGGATATGAAACTCAATATGTCGCTGCTTCCCGGCGTTTGTTGACCCTTCCTTTTACCGAGTTAGACCCTGATACAATCGCGGGAATGTTGCATGCCACGCTTGAGGGTTCGCAAACGCTCGACGCGTTTCTCGGGAAGATTTCCGCAGGCCCGCTGTTGAAATCTCTATTTACAGACGCCGGCCTATCCGGCACGGACGAACTGACAAAAGAGCGCCGCCGCACCATCCTGAACCTGTTGCGTGAAAACCCTGACGCTTTCTATCAATCTTTCGCGCATGAAAAGGAGGTCCTGTCCAACTACTACCGCTCGGTCTTCCCTGAAGGCACACATACAGCCATCTTCGACGTCGGGTGGCGCGGCAGTTTACAGCGGTCTATTGATGAGATTATCGGCAAGGACGCACATGTTCTGGGTCTTTATTTTGGCACGAGCGCTCAGGCTGCCTCTATTCTGCGCCGAAATGGGCTGGAGTACGAAAGTTTCGCCGCGTCCAATGGCCTTCCTCTGTTCATGTATCCTTGGGTCGAAGACTTCCGCGATATCGTAGAATTCTTCTTTTCTGCCGATCATGGCAGCGTTCTGGGTCTACAGGAAAAACCGCAGGGCGAAATCGCTTGGAAGACGTCTGACGTCAGTACGGCAGAAGCTGAAAACCTCCAACGCGCCAAAAAGATTCAGGATGGCGCGCTGCGTGCCATCAAGTCGGTCACTTCGGCCATACCCATCGATGTGCTCGCTAAATATGCCGATCCAAGGGACGAAAAGGATCTTCGACAGTTTCTAAGCAAACCGCACCGCCACGATGCCGCCCGCTTCAACAAGGTCCGCATATTTTCAGGTGTGGGCGATACCACCGGAGAAAGCTTGACCCGCGTTGGCGAACGCAAATCTCATTACCGAAATGCGAAAGGCAGCCGGTGGAGGGCTGGCTACGTTGCTCAGCTAAACCCGATCGCATTCGCCTGGGTGAAATTGCAGTTCCGGAAAAGGAAGCGCATCCGATTGTAACGGATCGAGCCAGAACGCGAATCTAGCCCGGGCATTACTGGCACTTAATGTCGAAACACACAGTGTCTTCCCTGAGGATACGGCCCGTAAACCTGACGTCAAAACACCGCTTCAGCCGCATCGGGCAGCAACAAGGTCAGATCATCTTCCGCGAACTGGTCAAAAGACACGTCCCATGCAGCGCCTGGCCACAGAAGTTGCAGCTGTTTATTCACAGGCCGGTAGACGGCTGTATAAAGCGTCCCGAACCCGGATTTGAAGGCGGTGGAATAAAGCGGCGGGCGCAGGAACGCGTCGATGAAACGCTTTTCGCTTTCGGGGTTTTGGCTCAGGCGGTTCAGTAGAAACCGTTCCCGCTCGACCGTTGCAGTGAATCGCGCATGTTTGGACCACTCAACCTGCCCCTGATGGTTTGTAGCCACCGGCACGTCCGAGATTTGCGGGTGCCGGTCAGGGGCAAGATAAACCGTGCTGTGATTGTATTTCGCGTCCAGAACGGTGACGTTGTAGCTCATGTGGCAGGGAATTCGACAGAGCGCATCTACCGCCTGTGCCGTGGTCTCACAGGTCTGCAACACATAGCGCAGGATCAGCGGCACGCCGAAGCCGTCGCCCACCTCGCGCCGACCGCCAAAGGTCAATGAGACCGTGAGGCCGGTATCGTTGATGCCATCCAGCAGGCCCAGAATGCCATCGCTCATCCCGATCACGCCGCGCCCGCCCCAGCGGGTTTTCAACAATGCAGCGTCAAAGGTTTTGGGGTGGTAGTCGTAGTTGCGCACCAAAATGGGTGTCTTGCCACGCCAGATCGCCTGGCTACACCCCGACAGATATTTGGGCGGGCAATAAAAGCTGAGAAACCGCGCCTGACTGTCGCTGCCGCCCACCAGTTCAACCACCTCTTCATATAGCGGCAGGATCTCGGGCATGTGCGTTTGCAACGCGCGTAAGCATTCGCGATAGGTGGGCCGCGCCGAATACCCCTCTTGCACCCACCATTTATGGTAGGCGGGCCAGTATTCGGCAAACAGCCCGGCCAGCTTGGGACCGGGCTGTTCCTCGTCGATTGAGCGAAAAACAAGCGCCATGAGGCCTTCTACATGATTTTGAACGCTGGATCTTCCATCGGCTGCGCGGCTGGCAGCGGTTCGGCGGCGTAGGCCGACGTAATGCCGTGAATCCACTTTTTCGACTTGTCCGTCAGCTTGAACCCCTTGGTCATTGACCGTCCCCGCGTCACCAGAATGCCCAGATCGGCCCCTTCATAGCGGTAGTCGCCGACATTCGAGATGCGCAGGAAGAACGCCTCATTCTCTCCCACTGCGCGGCGGTGATAGTCGAAGCGGTCAAACACCACACGGCCATCTTCGAGCATCTTGTAGATGCCCGATTGCGGGGCCTGCGTGATGCGGTCGACGCTGTCATCGGTATGCTTGATCACCATCTGCGACCAGCTGTCGATCATGTCAGGGTCGGCCCAACGGGCGTTCAGTTCCTCGACATCCAACTCGAAGGGCTTCTTCGAAAATTCCAGCAGGTGGAACAGAAACAGGGGCGCGTCGGCATGGGCAAAAGCCGCATGGTTGGTCATCGAACTGGCCCCAGTGATGCGCGGGTTCAACTCACCCAGCCACAGCTCATCGGTCTTCTTGTCGATCAGGAAATCCAGTTCGAAATAGCCGCGATAACCGGATTTGCGTAATTCCTCGCCAAACTGGTAGGTCAGCTGCCGCGCCTGTTCGCGCGCCTTGGGTGGGAAGGCAGTCGAGAATATCTCGTTCCCGCACCAACCGCCGCGATAGGGGGTGAGTTCGTTGAAGCCCACAAGCTCGGTCATCAGCGGGCCCACAATAGTGCCTTCGGACGTCGCGCAGGCCTCGATCGCCGCACCGCGACAATCGATCCGCTTCATGATCTTGATCTCGCCCTCGCCGACGATCTCATCCTTGTGTTTGTTGAAATCCGCCTCGGATTTGATGAAGAAAGTGGTGTGGCCGCTGTCGCCAAAGGCCGATTGTAGCACCAGATCATGCCCCAACCCGGCTTTGTCGCAAATTTTCTTCAGGTGATCATAGCTTTTGACCACGCTCAGCGTATTGGGCACCGACGGCACACCCGCCTTGTTGCCGATGCGGACCGTTTCGATCTTGTTGTCGCATTTGGTGCGCAGCTTGGCTTTGGGGAACCACAGCTGACCGCCCAGTTCCTTGACCAGTTTCTCGGTCGTCTCATCGAACATCAGGAACACGAACTTGGGCTTGCCACCGCGCCGCTTGACCAGGTCGATGACCTCTTTGTGCTGTAGCAGATAGTTGTTGATGTCTTCGATCGACTGGAATTCGTCATGCGGCATCTCAGAGGGCACGAACACGTTCGGATGCCGCCCGTCAAAGCAATCCATGTAGCAGATATAGGTGAAGTTCATCACCCACTCATCCAACCCCAACAAGTTGAAATTGGTCGCCGACACGAAATAGATCGGGTCCTTGTTGGTGTGGAAATACCGGCGGATTTCCGAGATGTTCTTCAGCACCTTCTTAGGCATATGGTCCTCCCAGTCCCTTATGTTTTCTTGACTGATTTCAAAGCGTCTTCGGTAAAGATGCGCAGGCCCAGATCGGCGCGGAAACCGTGGATCTCGGACACGTCCAATTCCTGCATGAATTTGAGAATTTCCGGGCTGATCACCTGCCCCGGCACCAGAATGGGAAAGCCCGGCGGGTACGGGATCACGAACGTGGCCGAGACCATTTCCTCGCCCGCCTCCAGCCGGTCCAGCATGTCCTGATCGGGTTCCACGTAGTCACAATTGTCCTCGTCATAGGACAGGAAGAACGCGGTGCGGATATCGCCCGCCTCGGTGCCATCAACACAGCGGAACGCATCATGGAAGCGGCTGAAATCGGGCAGTGGCGGGACGTGTTCGCTCAGGTTGCGGACGCGCTTGTCAAAGGCGCGCTTTTCCATCTTGGACGCATCGTCCATCAGATCGTCCAGCTCTTTGGCGATCTCGACCAGCACCTCGATCAGATAGGCGACCGAACTGCGCGTGGTGCCGATATTGGTCATGAACAGCACGGTATTGCGCGAGGTCTTGTTGATCTGGATGCCGTATTTGTCCATCAGGATCTTGGTCTTGAACGTATCTCCGTCCCAGCCCGTTGCGCCCACATGCAGGGTGATCCGCGTGGCATCCAGAACAAATTCATCCTTCGCCCAGCAATCCCAAACGTCCGCCCAGCCCTGATCGGGATCGAAATAGCTGGTCATACCGCTTTCACGGTACTCCTCGGGGATCATGTCGCCTGCAGTGACCAGTTTGAAGTATTTCTTCAGCAGCGGATGCGTCGTGACCGCCCGGCGGATCGCCATGGCGCTTTCGACCTGACGCTGGACGAACTCATAACCTTCGATCTCGACCTGCCTGCGGCCAACATCCAACGAAGCGATGATCTGATAGTTGGGCGAGGTCGAGGTGTGCGTCATGTAGGCTTCGTGAAACGCTTCTTCCACAGCGCCTTTGAACTGTTGGTCGTTTACGTGGATCATCGAGCCCTGCCGCAGCGCGGTCAGCGTCTTGTGTGTGGATTGCGTGGCATAGACACGCACCCGTGCGTCCGGCGGGGCGATCAGACGGGTGTTCAGCAGGGTCTCATCATCCGCGCCCTCCAGCTCGACCTGTTGGGCTGCATAGGCTTCGGAATGGTCTGCGGATCGGAACTGTTCACGCAGGATATTGGCCGAGCGCATCGCCGTTCGCACGCGCGTGTTGGGTGCGAAACGGGCATAACCGAACCAGGCTTCATCCCACAGGAACACAAGGTCTTTCTTGATCGCCAGACATTCCTGCATCACCCGCTGAACGTTGTAGACGATGCCATCAAAGGTGCAGTTGGTCAGCAGCACCATGCGCACCTGATCCAGCTTGCCCTCGGCTTTCAGGGCCAGCAGCTTGTGCTTGATCTCGCGGATCGGCACCGCACCGTACATCGAGTAGTCGTGCAGAGGGTAGCTGTCCATATAGACTACGCTCGCGCCCGCCAGCACCATGCCGTAATGGTGCGATTTGTGGCAGTCACGGTCGACCAGAACGATATCGCCAGGGCGCACCAGCGCCTGCACCACGATCTTGTTGCAGGTCGAGGTACCGTTGGTAGCAAAGAAGGTCTGTTTTGATCCGAACGCACGGGCGGCGGCCTCTTGCGCTTCCTTGATGGGGCCGCGTGGCTCCAGCAGAGAATCCAGCCCGCCCGATGTGGCCGAGGTTTCGGCCATAAAGATGTTCGACCCGTAGAACGCCCCCATATCCTGAATCCAATGGCTACGGCTGATTGACTTGCCGCGGCTGATCGGCATGGCGTGGAAAACGCCGGTGGGTTGCTTGGAATATTCTTTCAGCGCGGTGAAGAACGGGGTTTTGAACCGCCGCTGCACCCCGCGCAGGATGTTCAGATGCAGTTCCAGAAAATCTTCCTGATTATAGAACACTCGTCGGCACAGGCCCAGATCAAGCCCGGCGATATCCTCGGCCGAGCGGTCGGTGATCAGATAGGCATCCAGCTCAGGGCGCAGCATTCCAATCCGGCGACAGGTTTCCGGCCCGTATTCCGAAGGGGACAGCGCATCAAGATCTGCGCCTTCGCCGTAAAGGCTGATATAGCGCCCCAACACGTTGGTTTCGTTCTTGGACTTCAGGCTCAGACCCGGACGAACGATCACGGCCTGCACATTCTGGTTGAACAGAACGCCAATCAGCGCATCCTCGACGCTGGGCACCACGACGGTCTCATAAATGAACGGGTCTTCGCTGCGGCGCATCCGTTGCAAGCTGGATTGCAGGAACCGTTCCTGATGTTCGTTGACATTGTCGACGATCATTACCTCGAAATAGGGTCGCCCCAGCGCACGGGCTTCGTGGCTTTGAGCCGCTTCATCCTCGAACTCGTCGCCCTCGGTCTCATCCGCGATCAGAGGGATCGAGCGACGCCGATACGCCCCCGATGTCAGCGCGCGCGAGACCCGGCGCACGGCGGTCGAGAAATCGCCGAAATTGCCGTGGTCCAGCAGCCTGCGCAAATAGTCAAACGCCGACGCGCCAGGAAACGCGAAATAAACCTCGATAGGGGCCAGTGCCTGAAGCAGACGGCGCGCCCTGTCCCGATCAGAGTCACCGGCGTTTTGATCCAGAGATTCGGCTGTTTCCCGCAGCGCGCTCCACCTGTCCGCCCGCAATTGCGAGGCGCTGTAATAGTCCGAGATGGTGTGGAGCTTTTCGCTGTCGGATAAGCCGTGCATGAGATCAATGTCCTTTCTGCAATTCCCGAAAAGCTGCTCTGGTATCAGTCTGTGCCTGAGCGCCCTTTGTAGAGATAAAGATTATCGGGCTTGGTCGAGGTATCTTCGTTATATCCCAGCGCTGTTCTGGGGTCGGAAGCGGCAACACCGGCAACATCGCCCTTTTGCGGGATGCGCAGCGGCCCCAGTGTGTGCAAATAGGCATCTGCTCCGCTGGCCCGGTCATAAACCGGGAAATCCGCCTCGCGGTCGCGGAAGCTTTTGAGGACCTGACCCAGACCTTTCAGCCCGACCTCGCGCTGGCGGCGGACCTGATCCAGATCGATCTCGATGGGGAAGATGTCCTCTTGCCCCGCCGATTGGTGCAGCACTGTGGCCGAGGGATCAACCACCAGCGACCGCCCCACCCCGCCAGCGGCCAGACCGTTCACGTCGAACACGTAACACTGGAACTGCGCCGCGGTGGCCTTTGCAATCGACAATTCGGCCTCACGGTCAGTGGTGCCGGTCAACACCGGATGCAGCAGAACCTCGACCCCCTGGCTGGTCAGGTGGCGAGTGGTTTCGGGGAACCAGATGTCATAGCAGATCGACAGGCCGAACCGACCCACATCCGGGACGTCAAAAATGCAGAATTCCGTGCCGGATGAAATGCTCTGTTCGTAGGGTTTGAACGGGAACATCTTCGAGTATTTCGAAACGATCTCACCCTCGGGGTTGATCACCACCGAGGTGTTGAAAATCCGCCCGTCCTCGCGCTTTTCGAACATCGAGCCGGGGATCAGCCAAATTCCATAGCGACGCGCAGCGTCCTGAAAACGTGACAGATCGTCATTGGGAAAAGGCTGGGCAAACCGGTCGAGCGGACCATAGGGGGCTAACTCGCTGAACAGCGCCATCTGGGTCCAGGGAAACCGCGCCATCATAATGTCGATCCGGTGCAGCATCGCATCTACATTCGACTGCAACGCGCCCACATGCATCTGAATTCCGGTTATCGCAAAAGGGGTCATCTTGTTTGTCTCTTCTTCTTGCCGATTGCGACCGCCGAGGTGGTCCGGCGTTCTTCATCGGAACATGAAAGCACGGATTGGTGCAAGCCCACGATCCGCACGGGGGTGATTTAGTCGGCCTCCTCCTCGCCGGGGGATTCCACAAAGTCGATATCGTTGCGCACCCAAAAGAACCGGAACCCGCAACTACGCAGCCATTTCTCCAACCGGTCCAGACTGGACCATTCCCGCCGCAGACCGCGCGTGGATTCCACCAGCGCCCACTGACCGTCGACCAAAAAATAGACCGTCCAGGTGTTGGGATGCGCCGAGTGGTTGGCAAAGCCGCCGCTAACCACCTCGCGCGCAGTGCGCACGGCGACAGGATAGTCTCCGATCCGGTTCTCAGCGGCAAGGATGGCCAAGTCGTTCTGGCGGATCGTGAAAGTGGGAAAGGGAACGTCGTTCATGATTAGCCTGTTAATGAACACACCCATTCCGGCACCCCACGATCCGTCTGTAGATCAGCATATGACGGATCACGCGGCCACGGTCTGGTTTGCCGGCTCAGTGGTCTCGACCACAGCTTCAGCATCCTGATCCTGAATGGCGCGGAACAGGGCCCTGCGGCGCTCGCTGATATCTTCAGACTTCAGATTTTCGATCCGCGTCGCCAGTGTCCAGATATGGCCAAACGGGTCGGCAACCGTGGCGCAACGTTCGCCCCAATAGGTGTCGATTGCCTCGGCCATCAGGGTTGCGCCGTTTTCCAAAGCGGCCTCCAGCGCGGCATCCGCGTCTTCGACATACATGTGGTGGCCCACCGGGGTAACGGTGCCCGCAACTGTCGGAACATGTGCGCCCCAACCCGCAGTGACGAACAGCATCGAGTTGCCGATCTTGATGGCGGCAAAGCCGGGGGCCTCATCCGCGTCAAAGGCCTGAATCTTGGCGTCAAAGGCTTTTTCGTAAAAGGCCAGCGCCGCAGGCACGTCCGCAACAGCCAGCGATGCCGTGCAGGTGCGATAGCCGCGAGGTAGGGTGGCAGGCTTCTTTTTCATATCTCAAATCTCCGAATTGGGCGGGGGAACGCCCGATGAGACATGCGGGAAAATCCCACAGTATGAATCATACTGTGGATCAACTGGTCACTCATTGCAACACTATGGTTCATAGTGCGGATACATCCGCGATGACGGTCAGAAAGTCGGCGGGGTACAGGCGCTGACGATCCGGCATTTTTCCGGTCCAACCTGACGGAACCGGTGCGGGGTGCGGCTGTCGAAGTAATAGGCGTCCCCCGGCCCTAGCACCTTGCGATGATCGCCCACCGTAACTTCGACCCGACCCGAAATCACCACGCCGCCCTCTTCGGCCTCGTGGCCATACATTACACGTCCGGTATCCGCGCCCAGATCATAGGTTTCCTGCAAGATCATCATCGCGCGCCCGTGCAAGTTCGATCCCACCTGCCGCAGCGACAGCCCGCCCTTGCCGATCTCGGTCAGGTCTTCTGCGGCATAGAACACGGTCTGCTCGGCCTCGATCTCGAACGAGAAAAAGTCGGACATGCCGATCGGAATACCCTGCAAAATCCGCCGCAACGCTCCGACCGAAGGGTTCATCTTGCCCGACTCGATCAGCGAGATGGTCGAGTTCGGCACATCCGACTTTTTGGCCAACGCCCGCTGCGACAGACCCGCGCGTTCACGCAGGGCGCGCAGGCGCAATCCAAGGGTCAGATCATCCTGATTGGCGTTCTTCATGTTCACTATCCGCATCACTTGAGGGGTGCCGAGACCGTAAATCAAGGGCTTATGGTTGGCAAGAAACAGGCTTTCGCTCAAACCTGTGGCTACTACAGTCACGCGATCAGATTTACGGGCGCGCGCCCGACAACCCGAAAGGACGCAATATGCTGAATGCTCAGATTGCTGAACGCCGCAACACATCGATCGCGCAAGGCGTGGGAATGCAGACGCAGGTCTATGTGGACCGCGCTGCGAACTCCGAGGTGTGGGACGTCGAAGGCAAGCGTTACATCGATTTCGCCGCAGGCATAGCCGTTGTGAATACCGGGCATTGCCACCCCAAGGTGATGGAGGCGGTCACGACGCAGGCCGCGAACTTTACTCATACCTGCCATCAGGTTCTGCCTTACGAAAACTACATCCGTCTGGCCGAGCGTCTGAATGAAAAGGTGCCGGGTGATTTCACCAAGAAGACCGTCTTTGTGACCACCGGCGCCGAAGCGGTTGAGAACGCTGTCAAAATCGCCCGTGCCGCCACCGGCCGCCCCGCCGTTATCGCCTTTGGCGGCGGCTTCCATGGCCGCACCTTCATGGGCATGTCGCTGACCGGCAAGGTGCAGCCCTACAAGGCCGGCTTCGGCGCGATGATGCCCGACACCTATCACGTCCCTTTCCCGGTTGAGCTGCACGGCACCTCGACCGAGGATTCGCTGGGCGCGCTGACCAAACTGTTCAAGGCCGATCTGGACCCGGGCCGCGTTGCTGCCATCATCATCGAGCCGGTTCAGGGTGAAGGTGGCTTTTACCCCGCCCCGGCCGAGCTAATGCGCGGCTTGCGCGCCCTGTGCGACGAACACGGCATCGTTATGATCGCAGACGAAGTGCAGACGGGTTTTGCCCGCACCGGCAATTTGTTCGCGATGGAAGCCTATGACGTGGCCGCCGACATCACCACCATGGCCAAAGGTCTGGCGGGCGGTCTGCCGTTGGCCGCGGTCACGGGTCGTGCCGACCTGATGGATGCGGCGCAACCCGGCGGTCTGGGCGGCACCTATGGCGGCAACCCGCTGGGCATCGCCGCCGCCCATGCGGTGATGGACGTGATCGAAGAAGAGGACCTGTGCGCCCGCGCAAACGAGCTGGGCTCGCGTCTGAAACAACGTCTGGAATCGATCCGCGCCCGTACACCCGAGATCGTCGACATTCGTGGCCCCGGTTTCATGATCGCGACCGAGTTCAACACCACCGACGGTAGCGCACCAAACCCCGAGATGGCCAACGCCGTGCGGGCCGAGGCGCTTAAGCGCGGATTGATCCTGCTGACATGTGGCGTATATGGGAACGTAATCCGCTTCCTCGCACCGCTGACGGTGCAGGATGAGATCTTCGCCGAGGCGATGGATATCCTCGAAGCCTCGGTCGACGCTGCCAAAGGAGCCTGAACATGCTGGATACCAAAGTGACCAAGCTGGAGCTGAAAGATCCCAGCCTTCTGGAAACCCGCGCCTATATCAACGGCACATGGGTTGAGGGTGAAGCGACCTTTCCCGTTTACAACCCTGCAACCGGCGATCTGATCGCCAATGTGACCGATGTCAGCATCGAAGGCACCGCGCGAACCGTGGACGCGGCCTATGCGGCAAAGAAAGAATGGGCCGCGCAAACCGGCAAGGAGCGCGCCGCAATCCTGCGCAAATGGTTCGATCTGATGGTGGAAAACGCCGACGATCTAGCTACGATCCTGACCGCCGAGATGGGCAAACCCTGGGCCGAAGCGCGGGGCGAGATCCTGTACGGGGCGTCTTTCATCGAGTGGTTCTCGGAAGAGGCCAAGCGGGTCTACGGCGACGTCATCCCCGGCCATCAGCGTGACAAACGCATTGTCGTTCTGAAACAGCCTGTGGGCGTGGTCGGTTCGATCACCCCGTGGAACTTTCCCAACGCTATGATTGCCCGCAAGGTTGGTCCGGCACTGGCTGTAGGCTGTACCTTTGTGGCCCGTCCGGCAACGCTGACGCCTCTGTCTGCGCTGGCGATGGCTGTTCTGGGCGAACGTGCGGGCATCCCGGCAGGTGTGTTCAACGTCATCCCCGGCACTGACAGCTCGGGCGTGGGCAATGAGATGTGCACCAATGACAAGGTGGCCAAGATCACCTTCACCGGGTCGACCCGTGTTGGCCAGATCCTGATGCGTCAGGCGGCAGGCACGATCAAAAAGATGAGCCTCGAACTGGGTGGCAACGCGCCGTTCATCGTGTTCGACGACGCCGACGTGGACGCTGCCGTGGATGGTGCAATGATCGCCAAATTCCGCAACAACGGCCAAACCTGCGTCTGCGCCAACCGCATCTATGTGCAGGCGGGCGTCTATGACGAATTCGCCGCCAAGCTGGCCGAGAAGACCAAAGCCCTGAACGTGGGCGACGGTTTCGGTGACGGTGTCACCACCGGCCCGCTGATCAATGACGCGGCCGTCGCCAAGGTCGAGGAACATATCTCGGACGCGGTGTCCAAGGGCGCAACGGTCACGCTGGGCGGCAAACGCTCGGACCTTGGCGGCACGTTCTTTGAACCCACCGTTCTGACCGGTGTGACCCGCGACATGGTGGTGGCAAAGGATGAAACCTTCGGCCCTGTCGCGCCCCTGTTCAAGTTCGAGGACGAGGACGACGTCGTCGCCATGGCCAACGACAGCGAGTTCGGTCTGGCCTCGTATTTCTACAGCCGTGATCTGGCGCGCGTCTGGCGCGTGGCCGAAGGGCTGGAATCGGGCATGGTGGGCATCAATACCGGTCTGATCTCGACCGAGGTCGCGCCCTTCGGCGGTGTCAAACAATCTGGTCTGGGCCGCGAAGGCTCGAAATACGGGACCGAGGATTTCCTCGAGATCAAATACCTCTGCATGGGAGAGATTTCCTGACCTTATCGGGCAGGATCTGACCCCGCGGCACCAAAGAAAAGACCGGGCTTCAACGCAAGCCCGGTCTTTTCTTTCCAATTCTGGCGGCTTCAGAACCCTACCGGATCACCGCCTCACTCTTTAGTGCGAAAGGCCAAAGATCTTCAGTATCCCTTGCGCACAGAGCGATCCGCCGACAGCGAATTTTGACTCTGTTCAACCAGCATTTCGATTGCATCTGCCAGATGTTCCCGGTTGATGTGATGATCCCCGCGCGCGACGCGAAGTTTATGCGCTTTTAGCAGTACATCGGCATGGCGACAGCCTTCGGGCGGTTCGAACCTATAGCTTGCAATTTCAAGACGGAGCCCCAGCGGATCGCGGAAATAGATCGAATCCATGAAGCCCCGATCGACGGGACCCGTGTTATCAACGCCCCGCGCATCCAAACGCGCTGCCACTTGCCAGAATGTGGCTTGGCTGACGTTGAACGCGAGATGATGCAAAGACCCGATGGCCTCTGGTACAGGGGACGCATCCGGTTTCCGGTCTTCATTGGTAAAAATTGTGATGAGGCGCCCATCGCCGGGGTCAAAATACAGATGCCCCTCGTTAGGGTTGTCGAGGTTCGGCTGATCAAAAATGAACGGCATTCCCAGAACCCCTTCCCAGAAATCAATCGACGTCTGTCGGTCCGCTCCGTTGATCGTGATGTGGTGTACGCCCTGCGTTTGAATTTTCTTAATCTGATTGGATTTTGACATATTGCGACTCCGGGGTTTGTTCACTCAGGCCCGACCTGTCGGGTTTGATTTCTGCTGCATCACAGGTGCGGGCCCAAGGTTCCTAAGCTTTGCCAGTGCAACAATTTTGCGCCCCACATTGGTTTTCAAAAACGTTTCAGCCGGGCCCTTTCACGTGTTGGTGACAGAATACTGCATTTCCCTTTTGCACGGCTCATTTGGTCAACCGTTCTTCTGCGAAAAGCTTAGGGTCAATGATCGCGACAATGTCGCTGCCGCTGTCCTGCAATCCAAGCCTTTCACACAAATAGGCAGACGCAACATTGCCAGGCGCGATGCCCGTCTTGAACCCGGTGGCGCCAAGCTGATCATGAGAGTGTATCAGAGCCATTGCACCCAAGATTGTCGCAATCCCCTCGCCCATACGCTGGGGTTGGGTCGAAAGCTGACCCCATTGCGCGCGACGATGCAACGGGCTGCTGGGTGGATGACACAGAACCGAGCCCGCGGTTGCGACCGGTGTACCCGACCTGTCAACGGCGACCATGGCAAACCCGGGCCGGGACACTCCACGCATAACCGGTCCGATCGGCGGCAAAACTCCGTGGCTCAATGCAACTTCGGCAAAAGCTTCCAGCCATTCCGACGGAGAGTCGCGATCAATCACGCGCACGGTCAAATCCTCGGGCAGCGTCCGCGTCTCGACAACGTGGCGCGCGACGTCAACGCAATTCAGGCCTCCCAGATAGCAGGCTATCGTATCTGTTTTGAAACCCTGGCTTTCAATTTTTGCCAGCGTTTTCGCAACCTCAGGACGTGGTATGCTCTCTATCGCGGTCACGCCAAGGATCCGGGCCATTGCATAGGCATCATCCAATGCCCCGCTATACTCATTGGAAACCTGAATACCCCGCCCATGGCTACAGAACCGAGGGTCGTCCCCCAGCAGATGCAAAAGATGCTCGCCCGTGGTGGACATATGTCGCTGGGCTTCACTACCAAACACTTCCATCGGTTTTCCTTCAGGGCACCCCATGACAGTGAACCGATGATCATTTGATCAGGGGTGCGCCGTCAAGACGCTCGACCGTATTCTACCCGCCATGTCTCGGACTTGAGATTTCCCTCAGAAAACTTGCGCTTGCTTCGTCGGATGGAAAGAACAGTTCGATCTTCAAGTCATCCAGAGTGACATCCGTCACGGTGCTGAATTGCGCAACAGTCCCAAACATCGACACCCGTTGCTCCCCAAAACGATAGATCGCCGGAACCGTTGGACCGGGAACCATATCCCTGTGGATGCTTGCATAGGGCGCAAGCGCCTTGGCCGCAGCGTCCAATTCGGGCAACCCGCCAGCATTCGCGCTTTCCGAGCGCAAACGCAGCATTGTATGATGCGCAACCTCAGGCCAGTTTTCTACCAGCTCGGCCATGACCGGGCTTGTAACAAGCGCCAACAGGCTTTGCCCGGTTTCGATCCCAAGCGGTGTAAACAGAAGCTCGGCCGCTTTGTTCAATCTGACGATCCTCCAAACCCGATCCAGCACAATCCCCGGGTAGGGGTCATGCTGTTTCAGTGTCCATTCTACGGCATCGCGGATCGGGGCCATGGCGGCGTCATCAAAGGGAGTTTTGGCAAAACGGGCGGCAAAACCTTCTGCCTGCAGCATCTGGTTTCTAGCGTCGACAGGTACATCCATAACGTCCGAAAGATGAAGGATCATATCTGGGCTGGGCCGGGAACGACCGGTTTCGAGAAAGGATATATGTCGCGCACTGACATTGGCTTCGGTCGCCAGGTCAAGCTGGCTCATCCGCCGAAGCTTCCGCCATTCTTTCAGCAAACTGGAATAAGGGGTCATGGTGCCACCTTAGTGACCCTGCAGGTAGAAATCACTTACCTCTGACGTAATTGATCTCGACCCGCCCCGACCGCATGAAGGACACCATCGAAAGGAGGGCGTCATGACCCCACAACACATCGCGATGCGACGGTCCGGCACGGCATTGGTCGCCACCGGAGTTCTATTTACATTGACCGCACTGCCTGCCTTGCACAGTCTGGCGCATATCTTTCTGACAGTGGCGTATTGGCCGATCCACTCGGTTGCAGCCGAAATCACGGTCCCAGCGCCATTGTTGCTTGCAATTGTTGGCGGTCTGACGGCCGGGCTAGGCGCGATGCAATGGGCGTTGGGAACCTACGTTGTGCCGATATCCCCTGCCGCCGCAGCCAAAGTGGCACAGATCACCGCATGGGTCTGGTTTTGCACCGACAGCACTGGCTCGGTCTTGGTCGGAGCGCCCTTAAACGTTGCCCTCAACATTTCCTTCCTGCTGTTGATCCTCTGGTCCAGCCGACCGCAACCAGATGAAAATCCTTGAGGATCTGACGTTTTCGATCACCCAGCGATGGGTTCAATCTCGAATTGTCGAGGCCCGCTGCAAGCAACGGGCACGACGTCAGGGTTTTCAAAATCCATATCGACGGACACACAAATACAAATTCACCAGAGTTAAGTTGGAAATAGCCGGGTGGGATACAAAAAGTACTGGGTCAGCACAAAGGTGCCCTGCAACATGCCTGCAAAATCTCACTCGATGAAACTGATGACTGATTTCAGCAAGCGCCGGATGATCGTTTATAAAAAGCGATAGAACTCCAGGGGTGCTGAGTTGCAAAATCACGTTGAGAAACCTGTTTCCAGCTTGAAAAGGTCAGAGCCCCAAGGGGCTCTGACCCGTACCAGCGGCGTTACATGTCACTATCCGAGAACGGACGCGGATAGTTGTTGATCTGCTCGGGCGTGAAGGGCAAATTCTCGACCTCGACTGGCGCGGTATAAAGCTGCCGCGTTTCGGGCCGTTCGTTTGCGATACCCGTCAGGGCAGGCCCCGGAGTCGGATCGGGACGGTTCGGATATTGGTCCATCCACAGCTCGTGCCGAGCGCGTTGGCGATTGAACATCGACTTGATGTGGAACTGCTCGATCATCTCGCCGGTTTTCTCGCGCGGGTCGGTATAGAGATCATAGAACTCGTTCTTCGACAGGCCGGGAGTTGCGTTTTTCCAATCCCGCTTGAACCGGCCCTTGACGCCAGCCGACAGGTTGGGACCCTGATAGATCATGACATAGTCGCGGCGGCTGAAGCCGTCTCCGTTCAGCAACAGTGAGGTCTGATCGACACCGTCGATCACCCGGTCGGTTGGGATGGCATCCATCGCACCACCAAGGCGCGCGAAGGTGGTGAAAAGGTCGCTGACATGCAAGATGTCCCCCACGATCTGATCGGGCTCAATCACACCCGGCCACTTCGCGATTGCCGGAACCCGCACACCGCCTTCGGTAAAGTCACCCTTACCGCCTGTATACAGCGTCTCGACCATGCCACGCGGCCCGTAGTGAATGAATGGACCATTGTCGGCCATCACGATCACCAGCGTGTTTTCAGCGATACCCTTGGCCTCGAGATGGTCAAACAACTCTCCCACGAATTGATCGATTGCAACCAGACCTTCTTGCGCAAGGTTCTTGTTGGCCGTGTCTTTCTGCGTCTTGCGCGGATCAGGAAAAAATGCCGCCAGGATCGGGTGATAAGCGATGAAAAAAGGCTTTTGCTCCTCGACACTCTTGTCGATGAACGCCAGTGTCCGGCGCTGCGCTTCTGTTTCGATATCCCAATAGTTCTCGATATTGGGCGGCGGGCCCCATTCCAGCGTCTCGCCGCCTTTGGTTCCCTCAAGCGTCCAGACCTGACCCAACGGCTGCCAGGAGTTGTCGATGTCATATTTGTCTTCACCATAGAAGTCCGGATAGAGGCCGGTGATCACGTTGCCGACCTCGGCCTGCGGTATCCACATCGACGGAACCTGATTGTAGGGGGTAAACAAGGCCTCGTCATAACCCTGGTTGTGGGCGTATGAGAACTCGGTATCCCCCAGGTGCCACTTGCCGTAAAACGCGGTGTTGTACCCGGCGCCCGAGAGGACCTCGGCAATGGTCACCTCCTCAGCATCCATGCCTGAATATTCAACGGGGAAGGACACTGTGTGCATCCCGCTGCGCACGGCGTAGCGACCGGTCTGAAATGCTGCCCGCGTGGGGGTGCAAGCGGGTTCGGTATACATGCGCATGAAGTTGATCCCTTCATCCGCCATCTGGTTCATATTGTGGGTCTCGAACCCACGCACGGCCTGAATTTCGGGGATGCCAACCTCGCCCACGGCGGTGTCGTCCCACATGATGTGGATGATGTTGGGTTTGGTGCCGTGTTCAGCCGCAAGCGCATCGAGTTTTTCCTGAAGCGCGGCATCTTCGGTCGCCCACCGCTCGCCGTGCTGAGCATGAAGGATGTAATGTTCGGCGTCGTGGATGATAGGCTGAGCCGCCACATCCGACGAAAGCACAGCTGCCGCTGCGCCACAGATTGCCAGACTAAATTTCATTTCAGTTTCCCTTTCCTCTATGCTGTTTCCAATAAGTTGATCGGATCCGCGCGGCTGGCGTTCAGCCCCCAAGATTGCGTTCAAGTACGGTTTCGATTTCGCGGACCAGCCCCTGCAGGCTTTCAAGCAGAAGGTCGCGTTCGGCCTGTGTTCCCGGATGCGAGCTGGGACGGCATCGGATCAGAGCGTTCAGGTCACCGGCCAGCAGCTCGTAGTCGCGGCAGATTTCGGCGAAGACTACGTTGGATTGCCGAAGCTGCGTGATAAGCACCTGCCGGTCCGGCAGGTACAATTCGACCGTCGAAGGGTATAGTTCCGATCTGTCAATATGCAGAGCCATGCATGGCAGCATGAGCGCGGTTGAAAGGACCCGATAGGGGTTATACGGTGAAATACGACGTGAAACCGTGACTTCATACCGGTTTAGAAACTTGTTTTTGTTGACTTAAGCGACTCTGAGATGAGCGGCGCATCGAATATGGAAAAGCGTGACGAGCCTTTGGCCGAAGCCCAGATCCGAGAGGCGTTGGCCAGAGTTCTCAACAGCCCGCAGTTGTCAGCCTCGGCGCGGTTGCAGGACTTTCTGACTTACGTTGTCGACGAAAGCCTGCACGGTCGGGGGCAAGCCATTGTCGGCAAAATTATCGCGCAGGATGTTTATGGGCGCGACCCCACCAAGGGCAGCGACAACGTTGTTCGGGTTGATGCGCGTAGGTTGCGACGGGCGCTCGCGGAATATTATGGCGCGGATGGTGCGGATGACCCAGTGCATATCCATATCGACAAAGGCCACTATACGCCGCGGTTCGAAGCACGGTCGCAGGCAGATCGGCCAGGACCACAACATGCGCGTGCTCTGGGAAGACGAATGTCAGCGCTCTGGCCCATTCTGATGGTCGGCGCGATTGTCAGTTTGGCAGTTGTATTCTGGATGTCTTTTAAGGAAACGCCGCAACCCTCAGAAACAGAAAACGCAAGCAATGCTGCGCAGGAACGGCTGGCTCTGGCGGCAAAATCAATGGCAACATTGCAGGCTGCCAACATGTCGCAATAGGCCAGCGAACTTTTGTTTCCCATAGCGGATACAGATCATCAGAATTCGGCCACGCAAATGTTCAAAGAGGCCATCCGGATCGATCCCGAGTATTCAGGCGGCTATGCAGGTGCTGCGCACAGCCTGTCAACTCTGGCTATTCTGTCCCCGTAAGAAACCCGGCGGCAGGCAATGCTTCGCGAAGCGTCGCAGATGTCACAAAAGGCGGTCGATCTTGACCCGACGAATGGTTGGTCAATCTCGTCTCAAGCATGGCTGGCTTTTGCTTCGGGCGACTTGGAAACCGCAAAAGAATTAGCGGATCGGGCTTTCAAACTCAGCGACATGGATGCGCGGGTTTTGGATTTCAGCGCGGTGATCTTTTTACTGACAGGTGATTTTAAATCCGCTCAGATGATTTCTGACCCGGAACAGCCACGCAGAGCTGCGGGATTGCATCACGCACATCGAAACATTTTTGGCGTCGCGAGTTTCCATTTGGGCAACTACGAAGCCGCTATCTCCGCCTTTGATACGGCCATTGCTTCCGGAGGTCCCGTCAGTGAGTTGACACTGCTTTTCAAAGCCGCCTCCTATCAAGCTGATGGTCAGACAGATATGGCAAAAGTGCTTCTTTCAGAACTGGCACAGATTTGGCCCGATTTTCATCCTTCTGTCGCGCTGAACAGGCTATACATCAATCCCGATCACGCGAGCGCTGTGCTGTCGCAATTGAAAGCCGCGGGTTGGCAAGAAAACCCGAATGTGCCGAAACACTCGGACGCCAATTGACGGGCACGACGGCCCGTTCTGCTTTGCTTGCGACGTCTCCCTGTTAGTGAAACACGGTTTCACCAGCGTCGTCGCGGATGGTCGTTCCCTTGGTACCGGCCACGATCCCAGCCAGATCAGCCAGGGCGCCGATGGCGGCGGATTTGCCGGTCAAGCGGGCGAACTGAACCGCGGCATCCACCTTGGGACCCATCGAGCCTGCGGCGAAATCATAGGCGTCGATCGCATCAGGTGTTGCCGTCTTGATGCCACGTTGATCATCAGTGCCCCAGTCCAAATAGACGCTGTCCGCATCGGTGGCTGAAATGAACAGGTCCGCCCCCACTTCGCGAGCCAGCAGTTCCGAGGCCAGATCCTTGTCGATCACCGCTTCGATCCCCTCCAGCGTACCCGCGTCATTATAGACGGTGGGGATTCCGCCGCCACCGGCGCAGATCACCACGGACTGTTTCTCCAACAACCATTTGATCGGCCGGATCTGGAAAATCCGCTTGGGCAGGGGTGAGGCGACCACCCGCCGCCATTTGTCGCCATCGGCACGGATGTCCCAACCCTTGTCAGAGGCCAGCCGTTCGGCCTCGGCCTTTTCATAAACAGGCCCGATGAACTTGGTCGGGTTGTCAAAGGCGGGGTCCTTGGCGTCGACCTCGATCATGGTCAGCAGCGTGGCCAGAGGGGTTTCCTGCGGCAGGCGGTTGCCCAGCTCCTGTTCGACCATGTACCCGATCATGCCTTCGGTCTCGGCCCCCAGCACGTCCAGCGGGTAGGCTTCGTCCGGTTTGTAAGCATTGCCTTGCAGCGCCAGCAGGCCGACCTGTGGGCCATTGCCATGGGTCACGATCAGCTCGTTGCCTTCGGCGATGGTGGCCAGCGCCTCGGCGGCGATGGCGGTGTTTTCGCGCTGGTTCTCCGCGGTCAAGGCCTGACCGCGGCGCAGCAGCGCATTGCCCCCAAGGGCGACGACAATGCGCATGGCTCAGCTCCCTAATGTGGCGACCAGAACCGCCTTGATGGTGTGCATCCGGTTTTCCGCCTGCTCGAACTGGATCCCGGCGGGGCTTTCGAACACCTCTTCGGTCACTTCCATTTCGGTGATGCCGAATTTCTGATGGATGTCCTCGCCTACCTTGGTTTCCGTGTTGTGGAAAGCGGGCAGGCAATGCATGAATTTGACGTTCGGATTGTTCGCCGCCGCCATCAGATCGCTGTTGACCTGATAAGGTGTCAGCTCCTTGATCCGGCTTTCCCAGACCTCGGCTGCCTCACCCATCGAGACCCAGACATCGGTATGGATAAAGTCCACGCCGTCCACCGCCTCTTTCGGATCGTCGGTAATGGTCAGCTTGGCGCCATAGCGCGCGGCGGCCTCTTCGGCAGGACCTCGGAATTCGTCCGAGGGCCACAGCTCTTTCGGGGCGCCGATGCGCACGTCCATACCCATCATGCAGCCCGCGATCATCAGCGAATGACCCATGTTCGAGCGCCCGTCACCAACATAGGCATATTTGATGTCATGCAAGGGTTTTTCGCCATATTCCTGCATGGTCAAAAGGTCGGCCAGCATCTGGGTCGGGTGGAATTCGTCCGTCAGGCCGTTATAGACCGGCACGCCTGCGTATTCGGCCAGCGTCTCGGCCAAATCCTGACCGAAGCCACGGTATTCGATCCCGTCGAACATCCGGCCCAGCACGCGGGCGGTGTCTTTCATGCTTTCCTTATGCCCGATCTGCGACCCCGAGGGCCCAAGATAGGTGACGCCCGCGCCCTGATCCATCGCCGCCACTTCAAAGGCACACATGGTCCGGGTCGAAGTCTTTTCAAAGATCAGGCAGATATTCTTGCCCTTCAGGTGCTGAATCTCGGATCCGGCGTATTTCGCACGTTTCAGGTCGCGTGACAGGTCCAAAAGATAGCGCAGTTCGCGCTGGTTGAAGTCGAGCAGTTTGAGGAAGCTGCGGCCCTTGAGGTTAAATGCCATCGTCTTCGTCTCCTTTTCGTCATCAGTCTCAATAATCTACGGGGTCGCGCCAGATCGGGCAGGTCATGCAATGCCCTCCGCCACGTCCACGGCCCAGTTCGGACCCGGAAATGGTGATCACCTCGACACCCGCCTTACGCAGCAGCGTGTTGGTATAGGTGTTGCGGTCATAGGCCACGACCACGCCGGGCTCTAGCGCGACCACGTTGTTGCCATCGTCCCATTGCTCGCGTTCCTGATTGAACGCATCACCACCGGTCTGCACGATGTTTAGCGATTTGATGCCAAGGCACTCTGCCGCGACATCAAACAGGTGTTTGTCCTCACGCCGGAACTCGATCGAGCCCTCTTTGTTGCCCGGATGCAGGCTGATACACTGGATCTCGTTACAGACATCCACAAAAGCGGTCGCGGTTTCGCGGTCGCAATGGCTAAACACCGTATCCAAATGCATGGCCGCCCGGCTGCGTGGCATCTGGCAGGCCACAACCCGTTCCGCCGCACCCTTGGCGAACAGCGCGCGTGCCACCTGACCCACCGCCTGCGGGCTGGTGCGTTCGCCCATACCGATCAACACGCTGCCATTGCCCCAGGGCATGACATCGCCGCCCTCGACCGTGGCCGCGCCATGATCTTCGTCGGGGTCGCCCCACCAGATTTCGAAATCCCCGTTCTTGAAATCAGGGTGGAACTTGTAAATCGCGGTGACCAGCAGCGTTTCAGGCCGCCTCGCGGGCCAATACATCGGGTTCACCGTCACACCGCCGTAGATCCAGCAGCTGTTGTCGCGGGTAAACTGCGTGTTGGGGATTGGGGGGATCACAAATCCCAGAGGGCCAAGGTAGCTGCCGAACATGCCCGAGGGCTTGAAGGGCATATCCTCGACCGCGATGCCGCCGATCAGGTACCTGGCCAGTTCTTTGGCCGGCATTTCATCAAGCCATCCGCGCAACTCAGTCAGCATGCCGACGCCAACCTGATTTTCCGTGATCCGCCGTTCCAGCACCCAGTTGCGGGCATCTTTGTCCTTTAGTGTCGTCTCTAGCAAAGCGTGGAATTCCAGCACTTCGACCCCGCGCTCTTCCATTTTCATGCGGAAATCAGCGTGATCGGCACGGGCTTTGTGCACCCATAGAACGTCATCATACAAAAGCTCGGCTGCGTTGCCCGGGGTCAGGCGGGAATGGGCAAGGCCCGGTTCGCACACCATCACCTTGCGAAGTTTGCCAATCTCGGAATGGGCTCCAAATCCAGTCATGATGTCTCCTTCGGTGTTGCTTTGCCGGACTGCCAGCGCAGCCAGACATGGATGGGCAGACCTGCCAAAAGCAGCAGAACGCCCCAGAAAACCACATCCTCACCCGCGCCGTAGATCGCCCAGAGCGCGTAGGCAAAGCCCAACGTGGCAAGGATAAGGATGTTGGGTGACAGCCGGATGTGGTCGCCCCGACGCGCACGGATCATGATCTCGGCCAGGGCGCATAGCAGATAGGGGATCAGGGTCGACAGCGTGGCCAGCAGGATGATGAATTCGAACTGCTCGGCCAGCGACCGTGTGTAATTCATGGCAATGAGGGCACTGGCCAGAAGGCTGGACACGATCAACCCAAAGGCCGGTGTACCTGAGCGGGACAGGCGCGCGAAATAGGCCGGGAACAACCCGTCGCGGGCCGCGCCTAGGGGCACCTGCCCAGTCAGAAGAACAAAACCGTTCAGCGTCCCAAAGGTTGAGATACAGGCCCCGATGGCGATAAAGACAGCGCCACCGAAGCCCCACATGACCGTGGCGACATCGGCAAGCGGCGCATTGCTTCCCGCCAAAAGTGACGAGGGCACGACACCGAGCGCCACATAGGTTGTCGCGATATAGATCAAAGCCGCCACGCATGTGCCAAGGATCGTGGCGCGGGGAATGGTGCGCTTGGGATCTTTGACCTCACCTGCCGGGACGGTCGCCGATTCCAGCCCCACAAAGGCCCACAGTGTCAGCGCAGCACAAGTTGAAATCGCCGAGATGTTGGACATTCCGCTGACATTCACCAGTTTGAAATTAGCGCTGTCTACATATGCAAAGCCCAAAACGATCAGCACCAGCAGCGGAGCCAGTTTCATCACGGTGGTCACGACCTGAATGATCCCCGCTTCACGCACACCGCGCACGTTGATCCAAGTCAGCAACCACATCGACCCCAGTGCTGTGGCCAACCCGGCCAATGCGCTTTGGCCCACGGCAGGGACCATAACGCTGAGATATCCAGCAAAGGCCACGGCCACGGCGGCATTTCCCGACCAAAGGGCGATCCAATAGCCCCACGCGATGATGAACCCTGCAAAATCCCCAAAGCCTTCGCGGGCATAGGCATATGGCCCACCGGTATCAGAAGACAGGCGCGCCAGCCGTCCGAAGATCAGCGCCAGGACGATGGCTCCTCCGGCGGTCAGAACCCATCCCGCCATCGAGATCGGCCCAAACGCTGCAAGAGACGACGGCAGCAGGAAAATTCCCGACCCGATCATATTGCCCACCACCAAGGCGGTACACATCCAAAACCCAAGAGCGTGTGGGGTATCAGAAGAGGTCATCGGACAGCCTTACGCAATTGCCGACAGGCTGAGACCGACCATGATGATCACGATCAGTACACCCAGCAGCGGAAGGGTGAATTTCAACCACCGTTCATAGGGCACACGTCCCAACGCCAAGCCACCCATCACCACAGCCGAGGTCGGCGTGATCAGGTTCACCAGACCGCTAGCGGACTGATAGGCCGTGACGACCAAAGAACGGTCCACGTTCGAAAAATCCGCCAGTGGCGCCATGATCGGCATGGTCAGAACCGCCAGACCCGATGAGGACGGCACCAAGAAAGACAACAGCCCCTGCAGCCCGAACATGGTATTGATGAAAGCCACCTGACCCAACCCGTTCACTGCACCCTCGGCCCAATACAGGATCGTGTCCGTTATACTGCCAGCATCCATCACGATAACGATGCCACGTGCAATCCCGATCACCAGCGCCACGCCCAACAGATCACGCGCGCCATCCACGAAAGTCGAAGTGAACTCTTCTTCTCCCATCCGCGCGATCAGCCCGACGACGATGGCGGCCACAAGAAACAGGCCCGACATCTCGGCCATCCACCAACCTCCGACGGATACGCCCCAGATCATCACGCCGAAGCTGGCTGCAAAGATCACAAGGATTACACCATGGGTGCCCGTAAAGGTGACAGGCGCATCGCCCTCGCGTTTGCCTTTGAGGAAATGTGTTTCATTGCTTTCGCGTTTGTCGGCGACGATCGACAGCTGAGGGTCGGCTTTGACCCGCGCCGCGTAGCGCATGACAAACGCGACACAGGCCAGCCAGCAGACCGCAAGCAGTCCAAAGCGCAGCATGATCCCATTGGTGAACGGCACCCCCGCCGCGTCCGAAGCGATCACGGTGGCAAAGGGGTTGATGGTGGACCCCAGCGTACCCACGCCCGCGCCCAGCATGATGATCGCCACACCTACAGCGGCGTCATAACCCGCCGCAATCATCACCGGAATGATCAGGGTGTAGAAGGCCAGCGATTCCTCAGCCATGCCATAGATGGTGCCGCCTGCAGCAAACAACGCCATCAGGATGGGGATCATCCACTTTTCATGCCCCTCCATCCTTGCCATCGCTTTGGCGATGCCTGCGTCAATGGCTCCGGTATGGGCCACGATCCCCAGAAAGCCTCCAATCACAAGAACAAACAGCGCAACGTCGATGGCCTGAGCCTCATAGGTGGCGGGATTGTAGAACCCCGCAATCGGTGCCAGAACCACGTCGAAAAAGCCCTGCGGCTGCGGGTCAACTACCTGATAGCTGCCTGGAACCGGGACATCCTTGCCCAGCTGTTCATTTGCGACTCGGTCATACTAACCGGCGGGCACGAACCAAGTGGCGATCGCAACCACTGCGATCAAAGCAAAGAGAATGGTGTATGCAGTAGGGAACTTGAACTTCATTTAAACGATCCTCTGAAAATACCGAGAATGAAAGCTAAGCTGCCTGCGTGCCCGATGATCTTCCGTTCAGTCCGGCCGGGTTCGTTGCAAGCTGTTGCGTGAAATGTGCAAAGCAAAATCAAACAGGACTTTGACTTGGATCATTAAAAACCCAAAAAGATGTAACTGATTTGTGAAATTTAGCCCTAGGAATTTTGCATGCGCAGACAAAAGCCGTTTTTTGCGGGCTAGCTGTTCACGTTATCCGGATCGAACGTTCCCGATGACAGATCGACACGCGCGTCGACCTCAGCTGCGTTGACGGTGACATCGGCCACCGGCTCGCTCACAATAGTAGCTGTCTAAGGGGCCGGCTTTTGGCGTGTCACACTTCGAACTTTTCCCGGCACAGGCTTTCAATCTGTGCCCAAGTTGATTTGAATTCAGGTGTATTTTCGGCCGCGTAGTGGAAGTTCTTCATCAAGCCTGTCAGCTGCGTAAACACCTGACGTACTTCGGCTTTATCGGCGAAATCTGCGGTGGATTGGGTCACGCCATAGACCAGCTTGAAGGTCATCTTCTGCCGCTCCAGCGGGACGGTTGCGTCCACCTGATCAAAGGCGTCCTGCTGCAGATAAACCATGTCCACAAACAGTGCTTTTTGCTGGGTGACAAAGTCCTCGATCGTGACGCCCTCTTCGCCCGTCACCTGCATCATTTGATCGACCTGTTCGCCCTTTTCGATAAGCGCCAGCAGATCGCGGACCTTGCCGGTCCAGCCAGCTTCGGCATTCTTGTCATACCAGTCGGACAGCTGATCCAGATATCGTGACCAGCTGAGCATCGGGTCCACCGCCGGGTAAAACCGCTTGTAAGCGCGCTCGGACGACAGGCCGAGGAAACACTTGACCGTAGACAGGGTCGACTGCGTGACCGGTTCGTCAAAATTGCCCCCGGCGGGGGACACGGTGCCAATCAGCGTCAGGCTGCCCAACGCGCCGTCATTGGTCTTCATCGCGCCTGCGCGCTCGTACAGCCCCTTGATCGAGCTTTCCAGGTAGGCCGGGAAGCCCTCCTCACCCGGAATTTCCTCCAGCTTGCCCGAAGTCTCGCGCATGGCCTGCGCCCAGCGGCTGGTGCTGTCGGCAATCAGCAGCACGTCATAGCCCATCTGGCGGTAATATTCGCCCAGTGTGATGCCTGTAAAGATTGACGCCTCGCGCGCAGCAACCGGCATCGAGGATGTGTTACAGATAATAATCGTCCGGTCCATTAGGCTGCCGCCCGAGGTCGGGTCGGTCATCTTGGGGAATTCCGCGATAGTTTCCACCACCTCGCCCGCGCGCTCGCCGCAGGCGACAACGATCACGATATCGACCTTGGAATTCCGTGCGATCAGGTTCTGCAGCACGGTCTTGCCTGCACCGAACGGGCCGGGAATACAGGCCGTCCCGCCGCGCGCGATAGGGAAGAACGTGTCGATCAGGCGTTGCGAGGTCAGAACCGGCTCGGTCGGGTAAAGACGTTCAGACAAGGCGCGTCTCAGGATGCTTTCTGGCAGCGCGCGTCGGACGGGCCATTTTTGCGACAGGGTCAGCGTGTGTTCGCCGCCCTGTTCATCCTCAAGCCGGGCCACGATGTCGTGAATGGTGGCAGCCCCTTTCTGAACCCAGACGACCTTGTAGTCGCCCACCCAGTTGAAGGGCAGCATGATCTTATGCTCGAACCGCCCCTCGGGCACCGTGCCGATGCTGTCGCCCGCTGTCACCGTGTCGCCCACCTTGACCGAAGGTGTAAACGACCATTTCGCCAGCGTATCCAGCGGGGCCACGTCCGCGCCGCGCGGCAGGAAAGTGCCAAACTCAGCAGCGACCTTGGGCAGTGGCGACTGCAACCCGTCAAACACCTGACCCAGCAGACCTGGCCCCAGTTCAACCGACAACAACTGGCCCGATTGCTCTACCGGATCGCCCACGGCCACGCCGTCGGTGCTTTCATAGACTTGCACATCCGCCGTGTCGCCGCGCACGCGCAGCACTTCGGCTTTCAAACGCTCCTGACGACCGCCGGGGCCGGGGCGCGTGGGCAGGATGAAGACCACCTCGTTCTTGACCAATTGCCCCGGCGCGCCCGAGGCATCTGCGTTGGCCTGAATTTGCACCAGCCCCTCTTGCACCGAGACAACGCGGGCAGTGGCGGTTTGGGTGACGGGGGTTGGGGCGGTCATGCGTAGGCTCCCTCAAAGTCGATATCGGCGACGTCGGCCATGGCCTGTTGCGCCAGTTTTTCAAATCGCGTTGCCGCATCCTGCGCATTGCTCTGCGCCCAGCGGTCGAAAATATTCCAGATCAGAACGTAAATCGCTACGGCCTCGAAATCGAACAGATGGCGGGCGGCGTGGCGTTTCAGCTGCTTATGGCTGACCGAAAGCAGAAGCCTCTCCAGACCCAGCGGGTCCTCGGCCTCCAGCAGTTGCTGCGCTTCCTTGAGCCACGGCATCGAGCTCTCAAGCTTAAAGGTTGGATCACTCCAGTTTGCCGGGATGTGGCGAGCCCAGCGGCCCATGCCGAAGGTTCCGGCGGGCGAGCTGCCACCCTGTTTGCGAAGGCGCAATGCGGCTACGGCGGTACGCAAATCCATCCGCTCCAGAAACAGCTTCTGTAGGGTCGGCTGCGGGATATCGCCCAACGCAGCTTTGCACCGTTCGACGGCCTGCACGTCTGTCACGTCCATATCATAGTCGCCCCAATTCAGAGCGTGCTCCAACACCCGCAGCACCTTCGCATCGTCAGGCGTCAGCGCGCGCAACCGACGGTCCAGCCGAAGGCGCGAGATTGGGGGCTGTTTGGCAACAAACAACCGCTCCGAGCCCGGTAGGCTGCTGATTAGCGCGATATAGGCGTCGGGGTCCGACATGTCAGCGGATCACCCCTTCCAGCACAGCGCGGAACCGGGGTTGCAGATGCTCCATCAGCAAGGAGGCAACAGACTTGTCCGTCAGGTCCAGCACCACGCCCTGATCCTCGGCCCGCACCCGGATGCCATCCTGCGTGCTGTCTGCAGTGTGCAGTTCCACCTGTTCGCGTAGCATGTCGGCGGTCAGGCCCAGCACGTATTTCGTCAGCTTGCCCGACTGGATATCGTCAGCGTTCTGCTTGATATCCTCTTGCGTGGCCACCCTAGCAGGCAGGATCACCTGCACCTTACCGCCCAGCTTGGCCCCTTCAGCCGCGCGCCCGACGACCTCAAGGATCATCTGTTTCAGCATCTCGGGGTCAGCCATTTCTTTGGTGACAAGGCGTTCGACATCTTCGCGGAACCGGTCGGTCAGGCCCGCCTTCATGGTCAGCACCGCATCACGCATGGCGGTGTTCAGCGCCTCTTCCCCGGCGGCACGGTAATTGTCGGATTCGGTGCGCGCCTTTTTCTGATACTCATCCGCTTCGCGCTTGGCATCGGCGAGAATCTTCGCCGCCTCGGCCTTGGCTTCAGAACGCAACTTGTCCGCATCCGCCTGCCCCGCCGCCACACCGTCGCTGCGCAGCTTGTCGATCAGCGCATCGACCCCGTGCGAGATCATTCCGTCCTGTGCCATCAGCTGATCCCCGCGCTAATGACCAAGGCAAAGACAAAGGCAAAAACGCCAAAGCCTTCGATGATCGCCGCAGGGGCCAGTGACAGGCCGAAGATTTCCGGTTTCTCCTTCGTGGCATTGATCGCCGCCGCACAGGCCCGGCCCTGCCAGATGCCGCAATACATCAGCGCAATCCCCGAAAGGATGCCGATGCCGAACAACCCGCCCGCGTTTTCCGGCGTCACATCGCGGTTCAGGGTAAACATGATCACGATGCCGTAGATCACCATGGTCGACGGAAAGGCCGAGACGCCAATAAACCGGCCATAGCCGCCCTCGGTCTCGGTCATCGCGCCGATACTGGCCTGCCCCGCGATGGCACAACCAATGGCGCTGGACGCCGCACCCAAAGCCATGGGCGCATAGATTCCCAGCCAACCCAATGTCAGTACAAGCTCATTCATTCCTGAACCTCCTTGCGGGCGAACGGGCGAAAGACGATGCCTTCATCCGGCAGACCCCATTTAAAGAATTCGATGTAATTGAGACGTAACCCGTGGACGACGCCGCTCATCAGTGCGAGTGCGAAATTGAGGAGATGCCCGGCAATCAGGATCAGCAGCCCAAACAGAATGCCCGGCCCTTTCAGCGCCTGCATCACTGACACGGCCAGATCGTTGAACGTGATCGCCAGCGAGGCCGAGGCCAGTCCCAGCGCAAACAGGCGCATGTAACTCAGGACATCGCCAAACGCCCCCATCGCACCCGCCAGCCCCTGCAGCCCTTCGATCAGACGCCACAGCCAGTCGGTTGGTTTGGTGATCTGTCGCTCGCTGGTGAACAGCAGAATGGTCAGAAAGCCTGCGACCATCAGGACCGCTCCGGGCAGGGTCGCGCCGTCGTTCATGTAGGCCAACCACAGAACAAACCCGCCGATCAGCACGGCAATCCAACCCAGATTGGCAATGGCTCTGCGCCGCCCCCACGCCGCCCGCGCGGCCAGTGCGTTGGCCAGCACCAGATGGAACACGCCAACAACGATCGAGATCATCATCATCACGTTGAAATTGTTCAGATCCAGTATCTTGAGCCGCGCCCAGATCGACCCCTGTGCCGGGGACGCGCCAAAATAACTGCCGACCATGACCCCATAAATCACCGTCGCACCCGCTATGATCACACCATAGAGCCGCCACGACCGCTGCGCCGGGGACTTGTCCATCTTTTTCCAGAAGGCCAGCAGGCCCAGCAGGATCACCGCGCCATAGCCCGCATCCGCCACGATCATCGCAAAGAAGATCGCGAACGAGGCCGCAACGATGATGCTGGGATCCCAATCCCGGTAGCTCGGTATCTGGTAAAACAGCGCCAGATCGACCGCTGCGCTGCGGTTTTCGGGCTGCTCCAACAGCGTCGGAGGGGCGTCATCCGGGCCCGGTTCCTCGATCAGAACAGCGGCGTCTCGCGCCTGCGCCATCTCCAGCACCGCATCCACACGATCCTCGGGCACCCAGCCCTGCAGGGCAAACATCGCGCCCTCGTCGCGGACCTTCTGCGTGGCGTGGGCCAGTTCCGCCGCGCTTTCCGCCGCCGACAGGTTTCGGCGCATCAGGGTCAGGTAACGGGTCTGGGCGATGCGTTCCGCCTCAAGCGCCTCAATGGCGATCTCGGCCTCTTCCAGCTGCGCTTCAAGCTCATGAATAGGCAGTGATCCGGTATGGGTGCGCGGTACCGGCAGAATATCGTCGCCCGGATCGTCGGGCGCGATCAGCACCGCGTAGATATATCGGTGATCCTGTTCCAAAATAGCCCAGGGCAGTATGACCTCGGACAGCGCCTCACGGTGTTTCACCGGTAGTTGGTAGAACCACAGCCGATTGCCCGCCAGAACGTCATTGGGCGGAAAATCCAGATCCCCCCACGGGCGCACTTGCCCAATCCGGTGCGCCAGAAAATCCCGCCGATCTGTTGCCTCTCGGGTGCGCTGCATCAGGTCCAGCACGTCGCGCACGAACTGGTCCATATCGAACGCAGAGTCACGTTGTATCTGGCGGCGCGGGTCGGCCACGTCGGTCAAAAAGCGCAGCGCCTTATAGGCATCATGCGCACCCCGTTCGCTGATCTTTTCCGGCTCGGCGGGTGGAGGCGCCAGCGGCAGTACATGCATACAGCCCAGCCCTTGCAGCGCCTCTAACGTGTCGCCCTTATGCGCGGCGGGTCCGACGAGGGACAGTTTCTTCAGCCGCGCGACGCTCATGTCAGCGCCTCCTGCGCATGTTTGCGTTTGGAGATTTTCGAGCGCACAACCGCCTGCATCTGCTCATCGCTCAGATAGATGCGGATTTTCTTGATATTGGCCTTGGCGCGTGGGATCAGAACCTTTTCGAACAGGTTGACCCGTTGCGTGATCGTGGCCACGGCCTTGTCGAAAATGCGCACCCTTTCTTCGGCGACCTTCACGCGTAGCCGCGCCTCGATCATGTCATGCAACAGGTTGGCGGCGGCATCGACCCAATGTGGTTTGGCCAACAGCGAATAGGGTCGCACGGCAACTTCGATTCGGTCCAGATCGGGCATCTTGACGCCGACCACGTTGACCTCTTTCAACTGGTAATCCTTCAACTCGACCAACCCGTTCAGGTCGACCCCCTGCTGCGCCAGCATCGGCAGTTTTTCCCCGACCTGCTGCGCCAGATTGTGCACCTCTTGCTGCAGGCGGTGGACGTCTTCGCGGGCTTTGGCACGTTCCGCCATCAACTGCTGGCGCTTGAGGTCCAGCGACGGCAGGAACCGCTCATAGCTTTTCAGCTGGGTCTGCTGGCGAGCCAGCGACGATTTATTCAGCTGCAACCGCGCCATCGGTATCCTTTGGGAAATACTTCTCGACCAAAGCCTGCTTCATCAGCAACTGTTCAGGCTGGAAACACTCGGCCAGCGTCTTCCACCCCAGATCCAGCGCGTCCTCGAGCGGGATCGAGACGTTGATGTCCATAAACCGCGCCCGGAACAGCGCGCCGAATTTCAGCAACTGGTGATCGTAATCCGACAGATCAAAGGCCATCGCCTGTTTCTGCGCCGCATCGCGGCTTTCGGAATAGAAGCGGATCATCGTGTTCATGATCTGCCCGTGATCTTCACGCGTGGTCTTGCCGATCACGTTCTGCTTGAGGCGTGACAGGCTGCCAAACGGATCAATCACCCCCGAATGCAGGTAAAACTGCCCCTCGGTGATATAGCCCGTGTTGTCCGGCACCGGATGGGTCACATCATTGCCGGGCATCGTCGTGACAGTCAGTACAGTGACCGAACCGCCTGTGGCATAGTCACATGCCTTCTCGTACCGCCGCGCCAGTTGGGAATAGAGATCGCCCATATAGCCGCGCTGCGAGGGCACGCGTTCCTGACTGATCCCCACCTCTTTCATCGCGTCGGCATAGGCGGTCATGTCGGTCAACAAGACAAGCACCCGTTTGCCTTCTTCGACCGCGAATTTCTCGGCCACCGCCAGCGCCATATCGGGCACCAGCAGCCGTTCAACCAGCGGGTCCATCGCCTGATTGACGAACATCACCGTTCGCGAGAACACGCCCGCATCCTCGAACGACGTCCGGAACGTGTGATAGTCGTCAAAGATCAGCCCCAGCCCGCCAAAGACTACGATATCCGCATCCGCCTGAATGCCGATCCGGCTGAGAAAGGCATTGAACGGCTCGCCCGAGACCGAAAAGATCGGGATTTTCTGGCTTTCGACCAGAGTATTGAACACGTCGATCATCGGCACGTCCGTGCGGATCATCTTGTTGGGCACTGCACGTTCCGAAGGGTTTACGGTCGGCCCGCCAATCTCGATCCGCGGCTCGGATGACAGATCCGGCCCACCGTCGATTGCCACCCCTGCCCCGTCAAAGACGCGGCCAAGAATATTGGCCGAATAGGGCGTCTGCATAGGATGACCCAGAAAAGTGGCTGTCGCCTCGGTCGAGATACCCTTGGTGCCCGAGAACACCTGCAGCGTCACCACATCCCGGTCGATGAAAATCGCCTGCGCCAGCGTTTTGTGTCCGTCGATGGTTTCGATCACTGCCAGATCGTTGAACCTAACGGTTGCTTCAGCCGATCCGTCCAACGGAACCCTAACTTTGATCGTATCCCCAACGATTTCCAGAACACGAGTATATTTCAAGAGACTCTGAGACATCGCCTACCCTAAGTCGCATGATTAAGAGTTTATTTTTCTTTCCACCTTCAAACTGCCCACCGAACCAGTGCGCTCGGAGGGTTTAATATTGATTTGGTAAATCCGGTTGCCTCCAAGCTAATAGAGATTGCAGGCCTAAAGCAATGAAATCAGTTCAATTCTGACTGGATTTTGTGTCGCCATTCGATTTCAAGACTTTGCCATTGACGTCTGCGACGCCGCCTTTGGCCCCGTTTCAGCATCGGGACGATAGTCCAAAACGCGCACAAGCAAGTTGGCCATTTCTTCAAGTTCTTTGGAAGGTGTTTTGACTTCCCCTATGATGCGTTTGACCAGATCAACGGCTTCAGTGCGCTGCTCCTCGTCAGGCAACAGATAAGGCAACGTCTCGACTGCACCCTTCGGATCGAAAGTGACGACCAGAGTCTGCTCGTGCAACATACGTTGACGTTCTACAACCGAAATGGATTTGAACGGCGCTTCGTGCCGAAAGATATGCGCCCAGCGGTGCAGAATCTCAGCGCGAAAGCTTTTATGGCTGTCGGCCAATAAGATCAGCATTCGAATGACCGCTTCGGGCAGACCTCCTTGCCGTATATGCGCAAGCACCGTGTTGACCACTGGCAAATTGCGCAAAGACGCTGGGTCCGGCAGGGTTCGGCGCTTGGAATACTCTTGCCCGAACCAAGTTGCGAACGGCCCGCCCCAAGTGGCGAAGAAGGTTGCCTCATACCATGCGTCGCGCAAATCACGGCCCAAATCCATCGATTGCTCGATCCATTCACCGGTGAGTTTTTCCCATTTTAGAAACGGGTTGTCAGCATCGGCTGGCGCGCGCTGCGCTCTGGCGTCCTGCGCCAGTTTCTCGATCCCTTTCGCCATAACTGTGTTCGAAGACATCGAAGAACGCTGTACGCGCAGCGGATGCGCGTCGCGCAAAGCCTGCGCCGTCACCGGTGTCGACATTGTTTGCACGACTGGGCGACCAAAGGTTTCATAGGCACCCGCTTGCACTTCCGACATATGCGCCACGGCGGCAAAGCTGGTTTCATCCTGGCGACCGTCATCCAATGCAGCGACATCTGAAAGCGTTCGATCGACGAACCGAACTTCGAAGGATTTTTCGACCCCGTCCCCTTCGATGTTATCAATGACCATTTCATAAAGACCGGGTGCCATTGCCTCAACTGTTTCAAGTGTAGAGGCGAGGCCTGTGTGCTCTTTGCGCGCAATCTTGGAGGAAACAAAAATGCCCAGATGCCCCACTTCATCATGAAGCATGTAGATAATGCGCTGGCCGCGTACTCGTATCTCTTCTTCGTCCGCATACGTTTCAGCGATCCAGTTCAAAGCCTGTTGCGGCGGCGTGATATTGTCGCCATGACTTGCAAAGACAAAAATCGGCGCTTTGATCGCCTTGAGATCTACGGGAACTCCGGGTTCCAGTTGTGCGGTATTCTTGACGAGCCGGTTTCCAACGAACAGTTGTTCGACAATCCATCGAATTTCGGCCTCGTTCAGAAGAAAGAAACCGCCCCACCAACGCTCAAAATCGATGAAACGCTGACGGCCAGCTTCGGGATCGCGGTACAGGTCGAAATACTTGCCAAAGTAGTTGCGGCTGGGATTTAGCTGCTCGAAATTCATCACCAGATTGGCACCGTCAAATTTGCCGTTCCCCAAATCTGACCAGAGCATCGGCTGCCATGTACCGCCAAGCATCCCACCATTGTAGCGCATTGGATTTTCACCAACTTCACCCGACCAAGGTGCGACCGGCGCACCATTGAGCACCAGAGGCCCAGTCAGATCGGGGTTGCAGGCCGCCATCAGCAAGGTCGCCCAGCCGCCCTGGCAGTTTCCTGTCACAACAGGTTGCGGGCTTTTTGGGTGACGCGCGCTGACGGTGCGAACAAATCCAGCTTCGGCATGCATCACATCCGCCAGTGTCTGTCCTTCGACCGGGTCACGGCCAAAACTCACAAAGTATACCGGGTGGCCCTTCGCCAGCGCCACGCCGACCTGGCTGTCGGACTTGAACCCACCAATACCACCGCCATGTCCAGCACGAGGATCAATAATGATGTAGGGGCGTTTGTGATCGTCTACGTTGATCCCTTGCGGGGGAACAATGCGCAAAAGCTGATAGTTGCAGGGTCGGTCGAGCTCCCTCCCGTCAACCATCACTTCGTAGTCATAGACAAGCACTGGCGGGCAACCGGCCGCTTCATGTTCGAGGAAAACGTCTCCGCGCTCGCGCAAGACGTCCATCGTCAGGGCGACGCGCTGACCTGCATCCTTGATATAGTCCGTCCATGCCGAACCTGCGGATTTCGTCTGCGCGAATTGCACCGCAAGATCTCGCAGATCGTTTGACCATTTCGTAGACCGGTTTGAATGGTGCTCAGTTATTTTCTGTGCCTGATTAGTGGCGGCTTGCGACAAAATTTGGTACTGTATACCAGATTGATCAAGCACACCAGAAATCGCATCAAGCACGTTGCTGTTTACGGTCGCTGTGGTTTTTTCACCGGTTGAAGGGTGCGACGCATTTTCTTTCGCAATTGAATTCCGGGCCATAGGTCAATCCTTCCTCAGACGATGCTGTACCCACCGTCGATGGGGTGTACGCCGCCAGTCACGTTGAACGCCTCGCGGCTTGCAAGAAACGCGGCATAGGCACCGACATCTTCGATGGTCGCCAACTGATGGGTGGGTGCACGCTCGGCAGCGGCGCTCAGCAGTGCATCAAAATCGGACAGCCCGGTGGCCGCGCGGGTTTTCAGAGGGCCAGGCGACAGCGCGTGCACTGAAATGCCTTTGGTCCCCAGTTCTGCAGCGGCATAGCGGACCGAGGCTTCCAAAGCGGCCTTCACCGGCCCCATGATATTGTAGTTTTCAACAACCCGAGTCGCCCCAAGAAACGAGACCGTCATACATGTTCCGCCACGCGCCATCAGCGGTTCGGCCATGCGGATCATGCGCAGAAACGAATGAACAGAAATATCCATGGCCACCCCAAACCCTTCGGCCGAGGTATCGATAACCCTTCCGTGCAGATCATCGCGTGGCGCAAAGGCAATAGAATGCACAAGAGTGTCAATCCGGCCCCATTGCGCCCGAATTGCATCAAACAAGGCGTTTGTCTGGTCTGCATCCCGCACATCCAGCGGCAGACAGATTTTTGCATCAACCTCTTCAGCCAGCGGGACGACGTATGGTTTGGCCTTTTCGTTTACATAAGTCAGCGCGATCTCTGCGCCTTGTGCATGAAGCGCACGCGCGCATCCCCACGCAATCGACTGATCGTTTGCGACACCGATAACAACTGCTTTGTATCCGTCCAATCGAAACATAGCATGCCTTTTTCTGCAGTGCAGCATAGCGCCTTTTCCTCGATTCGGGAAAGACGATTGCGGTGCAATTCTGCCTACGCTGCGTCACAGAACGATGAACACGCACCAGTTTGCTCAAAAACGGGCGAATTATGTCCGGGCTCTTACCGTTTCAGCAATTCGCGCAGTAGACGATAGTATACGCCCGTGCCTTGTCCGGCCACGAGTGTTGAGATGACACTCAAACGGAAACGACGCTCTAAACTTCGGCTCTGTACCTCAGCGGAGTGCGAAGGGGTTTTCCTGGATTGCCGCGTTTGCTCGGGTACTACCTGTGAGCCCAAAGCAACCATATCCGCACTAACTAAAGCGCAAGACCGTATCGAAAGCTCAAATCAAAAAGAAATTTTAGCGCATTGCCTGCTATTGCTGAGGGCCCATCAATTTCGCGTTTCGACGGCGTGCAATCTCCTGTCGAATTAGGTCTATGTGCAAACGTGCATCATATGCGCCTTGGCGATATGCGAGCGGCAGGTTCAGATTTGCAAGTGCGGTGTCCACTTCTTCGAATTTATTGGCGACCTCTTCCACCTCAGCCAAAGTCTGTGTCTTGCTGAGTTCTTCCTCAAGCGCAGCGATGCGCTGGTAAAAACGCCAGACCCTACGCTTTTGAAACCAAACGTAGCCAGACGGGACGATCCGCAGAAAAGGAACTAAGAACAACAAAGGCAATAACAACAGCAATACACTGCCAAATTGCGCTGCGATCCAATATGGCAAGACGCCATGCAAAAAGTTTGGCCCAGAATTTATGAGTTCTGTCGCAATTTTGTTTAGTGGCACAGGCGGTGAAGCCGTGTTTGGATACTCGCGCGCACTTTGCAAAATAGTGGCTTCGCTATGAATGTTCTTCGCTGCATTCACCAACCTATCGGTTACTGCAGGATGAAGATCGGAAGCGGCGATAAGTGAAGCCCTCAACGCTAAGATTTTGACATCCTCCGGCGGCCTCGGAGGGTCCAGTGTGATTGATCCTGCCGGTACAGTTACCGAATTTGCGCCTGAAAGTTTCAATGCCAGAGCATCGACCAAAGCCATGGGAACGAAAACGATTTCTGGATCAAAAATTGCGTCCATAAGATAAGGCGCATCGAGGGGTGCGACAAACAACGCTGCATCCGCTTCGTTGGAATACAACGCCTCTATTGCATCGTTTCCCCCGGCATCGACTAGGGTTATGCCGACATTTTGCAAACCTGCGGCCTCAATTAGCGATAAAGCAGCGGCGCGAGTACCAGACGCCTTGGTTCCTGCTGCTAAACGTATGTCTCCCCATTCGCCTGCATTGGCCCCAACTGAACTAGACGTTCCACGGAACACCACCATGGGTTCAAGAAAAATGGCACCCAGGGACTGCAAGTTTTCGTCCTGAGGTAGTTCAAGACCGCCTTGAACAAAAGCGGCATCCACTTCGCCGGAAACAAGTTTTTGAATGTTCTCAACGGACCCCTCGGTTTCAACCAGAATTACCTGAATGCCGTCACGTGCAAGTTCTGCTTTATAGAGTTGTCCAACTTGCCAGTATCCGCCGCCGTTTATGCCAGCAGCCAGCTTAATATTGTTGGGCGGTTTCAAACCAAAGATCAGAAAAACAACCAAACCGACAAACATAATCGGAAAGAGAATGAAAAGAGCTAAGCGCATTTATTCCCACATTCGGATGATCGGAACCGTTAAGTCGTTCTCATTTGATAGCAATCTTTTTGCCAACGAGAAACTGATCCCAGCGATTGGCACTCGTAGCTCTTATGAGCGTCAAGACCCATAAGTATGCACCTGATACTCCTGATCGAGTTTGTGTTATGCATCAGCCAACCAGTCTTGTAATGATCATAATAGAGACTTTTTGCGCACTACATGATTGAGCACATAATCTATCCTTGTCACGAACTAGACAGCCAAAGCGGCATTCAAGCCTACTAAATAAGGATTTGACTCCAATACATCCCCTTGTGTCCACCTCCTGCAGCCCCCCCTGCCCTTACATGTTGCGCCGTTGCCCTACCGACCGCTGTGCTTACTGGGTCCACGAACCCCTCCTTTGTAGACAGACCCAGTCATTGCGTTCCAAGCATCCAATCCCAAGCTCGCATCATGTGCCTGGGCTCGGCCACAAGATTCTCTGCCAACTACCATCAAGTCCAAAACAGCTTATGGGAAAACCCGCTCTAAAAATGGCGCACGAAAAACGCCAGACACTAGCCCGGCGTTTCTGTTTGTTAGCATGTTGCTGATCTTACCCGTGGGTAAGGTCGTCGTCTTCCTGCAACTCGTCCAGCAATGAGGCGATCGCTTGCTCTAGCTTGGCACGGTTCACCCGAGTGAAGTCCAGATTATAGCGCAGTTCAATTCGCCCGCTTGAGGCCGAGCACTTCGCCACCCCTGCCCTGCCCGAAACTTGAAACGTAGTCTTCGCTCGCCGCGTCTTTCCACCGCTTGCACCTGGCACTTTCTTGGGGTTGTCAGCTGTCGGCTCTAAAAACGAGCGGAGAATAGCAACCTCGCGCGCGCCGTCGCGATCCGGTTCGTTCATCAAACTGGTGCTCACATGACGCGCCAAACCGGGATCGGCATCCAACTTACGTTTCAGCTCAACGCCGACATTGCGCGGAATATCGTTAGGATGCATCAGCACCTTGTCCAGCATCATCAGCAGGCTGGCGAAAGATCGGATATAGCTGCGTTTGGTATAGCTGGCGGACTTGAACAAAAGCGCAACGGCCTTGTCCACGTCCGGGCATTCATTCGCAGGGTTCTCGGCAAAGGCCCGCGCCAATGCACCCATTTCCGCAAATGAGATATCCTTGCGGATCAGGTTTTCATCTACCATGCGACGGTAGCTGTCATTCAGATCCGCGCCTTCCGAAATGCCCGCCGGGATAGCCGCATACACTTCATTGCCGGTTTCCTGATACAGAGCTCGATAGGCAGACAATCTCCGCATCCCTTGAATGAGCTCGTACCGACCATCAGCCCGACGCTCCAACCGGATTGGGTTCGACAATCCGATTTCGCGGATCGAATCCTTCAACTCGTCCAATTCAGGATCCGGGCCGTCCTTGCGATCCCGGGTCAGCTTTTCAGTTACCACATCAGCCAGAAGTACATGCTCAGTCACCAGACCTTCGGACCGCAGACGAACAAGCTCATGGGCCAGGCGATCGTTTTCGGCGCGTATGGTGTCCTCTGTCGATTGTTGCCCGCGCAACGCTTCGGCGTTTTCCGAGATCGCGGCGGCCATCGGGCCGCGGCGTTTTTCCAAGACCTTGTCAGGAACTTTGCCAACCGGGATATCCTCCATGGAAGGCATGTCGATGTCGAACATTCTGCGTTTGCGGCTCATGCGTCATCCTCCAATTGGTCCCAGGCCGAAAGCATCACGCCCCGGAATTCCTCGTACACGTTATCAAATGTAGACCGCGCCCTGCGCCATGTCTCGCGCGTCATTTCGCGGTAGTCCATCTCATAGACCGAACTCAGGAACCGACCGGATTGTTCGACCGCACGGGTCATTTCAACCGGATGCTCGGCCACATGTTCGCCAAACACTTTCTTGAACGCTTCGAACATAGCCGAATGCAACGCGTTGCCCGGCTCGTACCGGGTCAGCAAAAAGCGCATTTCACAGAATGTCTTGGGTAAGCTGATCTTACCCGTGGGTAAGGTCTTGTCGAAACCGTAGGCAAGATCTTCAAGCGCTTCGGCCAGCTGGCCAATGAAAGAGGTTGTCGAGTCGTATTCCCAATAGCCGGGCCCTGAGGGAATATAGAGCATGTCTGCCGCGAACACCGCGTTCATGGATTGATACCCAATCGCCGGGGGGCAATCGAACAGGATAAGGTCATAGGCATCATCGGGGATCTGATCGAGATAACGCGAAACAGCCGCGAAGAAAGACCACTCTGGGTTCAAGTGACGATACTGGGCCGAGGCGAACTCGACAAAGGCGGCGTTGGCGCAGGAGGGGACAACGTCAATGGTCGACCACGAGCTTTGCTTGATGAAATCCCCAATCCGAAGATCGCCCAAGCCCATATCCGTGATCGATGGCGGCAATTCGCGGCGGGGCAGGGCGGTGCCTGATTCAGCAGCGACAGGGCGGTTGTTCATACGCTCGGTCTCGCGGATCAGGTCGCGGGCCATAATGCCCCAGACCGTGAAATCTTCGGCCACATCGGTCAGGCCCATGGAATGGCTCAAAGTGGCTTGCGGATCGAAATCCACCACCAGCACGCGGTAGCCATCCAGCGCCGCCGCATGAGCCAAGTGAAGCGCAACGGTCGACTTACCAGCGCCACCTTTGAAGTTTGCCACCGCCGCACGTATCGCGCGCTTACCAACGGGGCGGGGCGGCATAAGAGATTTGCGGTTCACCTTGAGCCGCCGGCGGAGCTCATTCACCTCTTCCAGGCTGAACCAGCGTTGCCGGCCGTCTGGTTCCACCTCACCACCCGGCAGCGAGGGATCCGCAGCCAGCTTGCCCCGAAAGGTCGACTGGTTAATGCGAAAGATCAGCTCGGACACTTCCCAGCTGGAAAAACGACGAAGAGTCTTCTCCATCTCAGGACTAAAGGTTTGCTGCCGAATCCAGCCCTGCAACTTAAGGGACTGGTTCCGCAATGCGTTCAGGTCTTCGTGCGTATACATGCCTCGGGTCTCACTATTATGGACGCTATTTTTTATGATTTCACTATTTACGCCCTATTTGCACTTTAAGCAAAAGAAAATATACTCAGATCACGATCTTACCCATGGGTAACATAAACAAGGGAAATCAACGTCCTTCAGGACCCGAATCGCGGTGATTCGCAGTGCCTCTGGAAAATAAGGTAGAACGCTATATTTAGGGGGGCGTTAGACTCTCTATCGGTCGATTTGGGGGGACAAATATGCCACTTAAGGGGACAACCAGAATGTCCCCCATCACCAATACTTCACCATTTTTCTTTTTTGAAATTGGATTTGAGTTGCTGAAAAACCGGGTCAAATCAAACTTCTCTTGACAGAATCGTCGCTTTGGACGCTAATCAGGGCATCAAGACGAAAAGCGTTGGCAAACAGCGCAACAGGGGTGGAAACTCCGCCCGAGGCAGACAGAGCGGTAAGATTGGAATGCAGGTTGCAAAACCGGTTGGGCTAAACGCGCCCGCCATAAAATATGATATCCTGTCCGCGATGACGGTGCACGCTTTGTCAGGCGACAAGCATCGGCAGCGCAGTATTCTACGCATCATTGCGTTGATCACCACGCGGTATAACTGGCGCGCGAATGAGTTGTCGATCGGGCGGGAAGAGATTGCGCGGCTATGGTCGGTGAATGAACGCACAGTCAAACGTGAGATGTCCAAGCTGCGGTCTATGGGTTGGATTGCGGTCAAACGCCCCGCCGCGCGGGGCAGGGTGGCGGTGTATGAGCTGGACCTCAAACAGGTGATGATCGACACGTCCGAGGTTTGGCCGACGATTGGCGCGGACTTTGTCGCGCGGATGTCAGACTCGCCCGAGCCCAGCACAAATGTGGTGCCGTTTAAAGTGAAACCTCCGGCGCCCGAGGAAAGCGATGGAGATATCTGGACGCAGGTTCAGGCCATTTTGCACGGGCGCGATCCCGAGCTTTGGGCCAGCTGGTTTCGCCATTTGATCGAGGCCGAGAGGGCAGGGGGGACCGTAACCCTTGTCGCCCCCTCGCGGTTCGAGGCGGACTATATCCATCGCAACTGGTCCGAGCGTCTGCTAGCCGCCTATAGCCGCATCGCGCCCGAGATCAGAAAAGTGCGGATCGAATCCAGCGGCTAGACAGGAGGGTTAACCAGAAGCACTGAAATCACGCAGAACCTGACCGGAATTGCTGGATGTGCGCAGGCCGTTCCGCATCGCCAATGCCCCGTTCACCAGCACATATGCAATGCCCGAGGCATAACGGCGGGGGTGTTTCGCGGTTGCGTTGCTGGCAATATTGACCTGATCGAACACGCAGATATCGGCCTGTTGCCCTGCGGCCAAAACCCCGCGGTTCTTGAGTCCCAACCGATTGGCGGGGATCGAGGTCAGCTTGGCCACCCCCTGTTCCAGAGACAGCGTCGACTTGTCCCGCACGTAGTATTGCAGGAACCGAGCGGCCCAGCCGTAACCCGATAGCGAGCCAATGTGGTCCTTCAGGACGCCCTCATTGGCGATGGCGACAGTGTCCGAGATCACGGCGCATTCGGGTTGTTCCAGACAGAGTTCCACATCCGAGTTGCGGAAGGATTTGGACGTCCACATGCAGGCCATCAGGTTCTCGCCTTCCTCCATCAGGATATCGAGCACTGCGTCATAGGGGTGGCAATTGCGCATCCGGCCGATCTCGGCGAAGTCGGCGCCGACGATGTCCTTGTTGACGGTGGCGTTCAGCAAGACGATGTCCGACCATTTCTCGGCCTTGACGATCAACCACATGGGTTGGGGGTTGGCCTTGATCCGCGCGCGGGATTCAGGGTCAGCCAGTCGCGCAAGCACATCGTCCACGGACCCTGCCTGCGCCCATTTCGGCAGGATCGCCGCCATGAGGGTATGGTTCCAGTCATGCGGGATGACGTCAAAGGCGATGTCCACGTCGTGGCGGCGAGCCAGGTCGATCATTTCCAGTGTGTGGTCCATGGCATAGTCCGGCGCGCCGAATTTGGGCTGGATATGGCTGATCTGCAGCTTGGAGCCGGATTGGCGTGCCGTGGCGATAGCTTCGGCAAAGCCCAGATCGTAGTGCGTATCCCGGTTGCGCACATGGGTGGCGTAGAGGCGTTTGTATTTGGCCGCGACCTCACACATCGGCACCAGATGTTCCGGCGAGGCGAGGCTGCCAGGGAAATATTCCAGACCCGAGGAGAACCCGCCCGCGCCTTCGTCCATGCATTGATCGACCAGCCGGGCCATTTCGGTGACGTCTTCGGCCTCGCCCGGATGAAGCTGATCGCCCAGAACCGCGCGATGCACGGTGCCGTGGCCGACAAAGGCCATGACATTCACGCCGAGTTCGGTGCGATCCAGCACATCCAAATAGTCGCCGAAACCCAGCCACGTGTCATGCTTGGCCTGATCGGTGTACCACGGGGCCACGCGGCTGATATCGCCTGGGCTGTTAACGGGCGCGCAGCTGATACCACATTGGCCGATCACCTCGGTCGTAACGCCCTGATGCACCTGACTTTCCGCGCGTCCATCAGCGATCAGCGTGAAATCGGAATGAGTGTGCATGTCGATGAAACCCGGCGCGACGACCAGGCCCGAGACGTCGATCTCTTGCGCGGACTTCTGCCCGGTCAACTCACCGGCGGGCAGGACGGCGCTGATGGTCTCGCCTGTGACTGCCACGTCGCCCAAATAGCCGTCCTGTCCCGTACCATCGACAATGGTGCCGCCTTTGAGAACAAGATCGAACATGGGTGCCTCCTATTTCGCTTCTCCGTACAGCCAGTCGGGCAGGAAGGTGGTGAGGTCGGGGAAGAATATCAGGATCACCATGCCGATGATATAGGCGAGGATGAACGGCAGGACGGCGACGGATATGCGTTCGATGGATATCCCGGAGATCCGCGCCGCAACCGTCAGGTTGGCGCCAAGGGGAGGTGTCAGGAACCCGATTTCGCAAGTGATGACGGTGAAGATACCGAACATCACCGGATCAACGCCCAGAGAGCTGACCAAAGGCAGGAACACAGCGGTGAAGAGGACGATCTGAGCCAGCGACTCCATGAAAGTGCCGATGAAGATGTAGAACACGCCGATCAGCAGCAGGACGAGGAATTTGTTCTCGGTGATCGAGGTGATGCCGTCTTGCACGGCCGTGGGCACGTCATAGAACGCGGTCAGTTGCCCGAAGGCCAGCGTGGGCGTCAGCAGGATCAGGATGCCGGTCAGCAGCGAGGTAAAGCGCAGCGCTTCGATCAGCTTTTTCAGGGTCAGTTCGCGATAGATGAAGAAGCCCACGAATAGCGAATAGAACACGGCCACGCCGGCGGCCTCAGTCGGAGTGAAGGCCCCGCCATAGATGCCGCCAAGGATCAGAACCGGCGCGCCGATGGACCATTTTCCGTCCCAAGCCGCGCGCAGGAAAGGACCCCATGAGAACCGCTCGCCGTCGCCGCCATATCCGCGCCGGCGGGCGACGATATAGGTGGTGATCATCAGCAGGATCGTGACCATGACGCCGGGAATGAGCCCCGCCAGAAACAGGCGCGGGATCGAGGTTTCAGACACCAGTCCGTAAATGATCAGCAGGTTCGAGGGAGGGATAAGACTGCCCAATGCGCCTGCGCTGGCGGTGATGGCGGCGGCGAAGGGCACGTCATAGCCTTCGCGTTTCATTGCAGGCACGGTTACAGACCCAATCGCCGCCGTGGTGGCAGGGCCTGAGCCCGAAAGTGCGGCAAACAACATGCAGGCAAACACTGTCACCAGCCCCATCGAGCCGCGATAGGCCCCCACCAGATTGGTCGCGATCGAAATCATGCGGGTGGCCATGCCGCCCACTTCCATCAACCGTCCAGCCAGCACAAACAGCGGAATGGTCAGCAGCGGGAAGGGGGTCAGGCTGCCATAGCCGGTCTGCGCCATCAGCGTATATGGGATGTCGATCAGATACAGCGCCAGCGCCGTGGTCAGACCGACCGACACAAAGAGCGGCACGCCCATGACGGTCAGCACCACAAAGGCGATGGCCAGGATCATCAGGGCGCTCATATCTGATGCTCCTGATCCTTGGTGGTTGCTTCCCATTCCTCATCCAGCATTCCGGGCAGGCCGTTGCGCCCGTCGCGCCACCAATTGACATAGGTCTGCGCCAGGCGGATCAGCATCAGCCCATAGCCGATCACTAGAATGGTTTGGGGGTAGAATTGGTTGATGCCCAAACTGGGGCTGGTTTCGGGAAAGCGCCAGAAGACGGTCAGATAATCCCAACTGATCCGCAGCATGAAGAGGCAGAAGAAGGCCCAGAAGATATCTGCGATGAAGATGACGATCTTGCCGAAGCCGGTGGGTAGCGCCTGTACCGCGACCATAATTCGGATGTGGAACCGCTCGCGCACACATAGCGATGCGCCCATATAGACCGCCCAGACCATGCACATGGCGGCGGTTTCCTCGGTCCAGTGCAGCGCCACCTGAAACACGTAGCGCGCCACCACCTGCGCAAAGACTGCCACGGCGATCACCGCCAAACAGGTGCAGCAGATCAGTTCCTCGAAATGCCGTTCGAGCCACTTGAGTGCAGCCATTTTGTCCCTCGTCCGCTTGCCGGGCCGAAAAAAGGGCGCCTTGTGGCGCCCCGGTTTTTTTTATTGGGCGGCGGCCTGAATGGCGTTCACCAAGGCGATGAAATCATCACCGCGTTTTTCCGCGAACTCCTGCTGCACGCCTTGGGCCGCGGCAATAAAGTCAGTGCGATCCGGGTCGGTGCGGGCCATGCCGCCTTCGTCAACCAGCCACTGGCGGACCTCTTCGGTTTCGGTCGCGACCTGAGCGGCAAATTCGGCCCCGGCCTCGGCAGCGGCGGCCATGATCTGGGCACGCTGTTCATCGTTCAACTTCTTCATGAAATTGTCCGACGCGAACAGAGGTGCGAAGGCCACGAAATGCTCGAGGATGACCAGATGCGGCTCGAACTCGAAGAACTTCATGTCGCGAATGAAGGATGTTCCGTTGTCGCCACCATCCACGGTGCCAGTTTGCAGCGCGGTGGGGGTCTCGGACCACGCAAGCGGCACTGGGTTTGCGCCAAAGGCTTCGAAGGTGGCAATCATCACCTCGTTCTTGGGGACGCGGATTTTCAGACCTTCCATATCCGCCATGGTGTTCACGGGGCGCACCGAGTTGTAGAAATCCCGATAAAGCGCCGGACCAAAGGCCAGCAGATGCACGCTGGTATCGGCTTGCAATTGATCTTTCATCTGCTGTCCGACTTCGCCGTTCAGCACCCGGTCCAGATGTTCGGCGTTCTGGAAGATATAGGGCAGCACCGTGACATCCATCAGCGGCCAATGGGGTGACACATTGTTGGCGGTGATAAAGAACCCATCAACCGTGCCAAGCTGCATGGCCTTGAACGCCTCGTCCTCGCTGGAGATCTGGTTGCAGCAGCGCAGTTTGACTTCGATTGCACCGTCCGAGTGCTCGGCCACTTTTTCCTGAAAAATCTTGCCGAACCGGCCATAGAGCGATTCCTCTGGCGCGCCAAAGCCGACATTCATCGTGATGTCAGCGGCCAGTGCGGATGTGGCGGAGAGTGCGAGTGCCAGTACCGGCATCGTCACCGTTTTCAAGTTCCAAAGTTTCATGAAGTCCTCCTGGTTGGTGCGTTCTTGTTGTTTGATCTTGCCGTTTGCCGCCCCGATTTTGTTGATATTCCGTAAGCCTATTACGGGGCGGTAGAATTCTGCAAATCCCAGCGCGCCAAAGAGTGTCAGGCAGCTAAAGCCTGATCCCTCGGATCTGTGAGTGGGACGGGGAAACGCTACCCAATCCTCATTGATGCAGAAAACAGTTGTTTTCTGGGGGTATTATTGCATTTTTTGGGTTTATTGCGCCGCGTACGGCGTAGGCTGCGTCAGGAGGTGATCAAACCCGCCCTGATCCGAGATCTCGCGGCAGGTTTCCAGCACCTTGCGCACCAGGGCCGAGCGTTTGCCCGCGCCGGTATAGGCTACCCCGTAAAAAGGCGCATCCTGATCCCCTGAAATCGGCCGCGCGACATAGCCGTTCTGACCTTTGCGGTCCAGCGGCCCGCAGATGTTCAGAATGGCATAGCCCAGATCCGCCGCGACCATCCCGCGCAGAACCGAGGAGCTTTTGGTGGTGTGGGCAATACGCGGGCGCAGCCCTTCGGTGGTGAACAGTGCCTCGAAATAATCCGGGGCACCAGGCAGATCCAGCAGGATCATCGGCAGGTCGGCCAGATCGGACAGCGCCACCTGGTCCTTTTGGGCCAGGGGCGAGACATCGGGGATCATCGCAATTGGTGCCGCCTTGAACATGGGCAAGAAAGGCTGCGCCTTGGGCGCGGCGCGGCGATAGGTCAGGGCCAGATCGACCACGCCGCTGTTGAGCATCTCAGCAATGCTGAGCATATCGCCCTCCTTAATCTCGACTCTGATCTGGGGGAAATCCTGCGAAATGCGCTTGAGGATCGGCGGCAGAACATAAGGCGCGGTGGGGGCATAGCAGCCCAGACGCAGAGTGCCAGCTGGATCTCCGGTTAGGGTCAGCAGATCGGATTCGAAGATGCGCGCCTGTTCCAGAAAGGTGCGGATACGAGCACCGATCTCGATGCCTTTGTCGGTGGGGACAATGCCCTTGGCGGGCATCCGCCGCAACAGTTCGGCCTGGGTCGTGCTTTCGATCATGTCGATGGCGGCCGTGATCGAGGATTGCGAGATATTCATTTCGACCGAGGCCCGCGCGATCGAACCGGTGCGCAGGGCCGCATCGAAATACTGAAGCTGTTTGAGGGTAAAGCGCACGGGTAATTCCTGTATTTTTTGTGTGATACTCTGATACTAATTCTATTTTTCCAAGTGACCAAGCTTGGCTAGCTGTAGGAGACCCGAGAGGAGGAGGACATGGGCAAAACGCTTCTTTTCCATGCGAAATCCGTGGTCACGATGGACAGAAACCAACCGCGCGCCAGCCATGTGGCGGTGCGCGACGGGCGGGTTCTGGCGGTAGGTGGACCGAATTGCGCGGACCCGTGGGGCGGGGCCGAGGCCCATGTCGATCTGACTGACACGGTGTTGATGCCGGGTTTTGTCGAAGGCCATGCGCATATGATGGCTGGGGCCATGTGGGACTATGCCTATTGCGGCTATCACGACCGGATCGACCCGCAGGGTCAGATGCACAAAGGTATGACGCAGATTGATCAGGTCATTGCGCGGCTGTCAGAGTTCGAGGCGACCCTGGCACCGGAGCAGCCGCTGATCGGCTGGGGGTTCGATCCGATTTTCCTGACCTCGGAGCGGCTCAGCCGCCATCATCTGGATCAGGTCAGCACCACGCGTCCCATCGTTATCATCTTTTCGAATTTTCACCTGCTCTGCGGCAACAGCGCAGCGCTTGCACTGGCGGGCTATGGCGCTGCCACCAATGTCGAGGGCGTCATCAAGGGGTCGGACGGTCAGCCGACCGGAGAGTTGCAGGAAATGGCCGCGATGTTTCCAGTCATGCGCCGGACGGGGATCGACTTTCGCGACCTGACGCAGACCGATGCGGCACTGCGGTCTTATGGCGAGGTCTGCAAGCGCGCGGGTGTCACCACCGTGACCGATCTGTTTGCCACGCTGGGCGATGAGGATGTCGCGCGTTTGGCCGCTGCGACTGCGCGGTCGGATTTCCCGGTGCGTCTTGTCCCTGCGCTGGGGGCGATGGGCGGCACCCCGGCCGAGATTGCGGCACAGGCGCGGGCGATGCGCGACCGCTCGACCGAGAAGCTGCGGCTAGGCGCGGTTAAGCTGATGACGGATGGATCCATTCAGGGGTGGACAGCGCGTGTGCGGGCGCCGGGTTATGTGGGCGGGCAGCCGAACGGGCTGTGGAACACCGCGCCCGACCAGATTTTCCAGCTGTGCGAAGAGATGCAGCGCCAGGGGCTGCAAATGCATATTCATGTCAACGGGGATGAGGCGGCCGAGGTGACGCTGGACGCGTTGGAGGCGGCGGCGCGCAAACATCCGTGGCCGGGTGCGCGCCACGTGTTGCAGCATTGCCAGATGATGGATGACGCCCTGTTTCGCCGCGCGGCTGAGCTGGGCGTTGCCTGCAACATCTTTGCCAATCACCTGTGGTATTTCGGCGATCAGCACACGGCTCTGACCATCGGCCCGGATCGGGCGCAGTCGATGGATGCGGTGCGTGATTGTCTGGATGCGGGGGTGATCACCGCCATTCACTCGGATGCGCCGGTGACGCCTATGGGGCCGCTGTTTACCGCGTGGTGCGCCGTGAACCGCCGCACCATGAGCGGCCAGACGTTGGGCCCGGCGCAGTGTATCTCGGTCGAGGAGGCGCTTTATGCCATCACTCTGGGCGCGGCGCAGACGTTGAAAATGGATGCCGAGATCGGCTCGATCCAAACCGGAAAGCGCGCTGATTTCGTACTGTTGGGCGCGGATCCGACCGCAGTTGCCCCGGACGCGTTGAAAGATGTCGCCGTCTTGGGCACGGTGCTGGGCGGTGAGGTGCATCGGTTATGACGCCGCTGCCCATGACGGTGATCGGAGGCTATCTGGGTGCCGGCAAGACAACACTGATCAACCGGATTCTGTCCGGCGATCACGGGTTGCGCATTCTTGTGCTGGTCAATGATTTTGGTGCGATCAACATTGATGCCGACCTGCTGGTTTCGGCCAAAGAGGACACGATAGAGCTGGCCAATGGCTGTGTGTGCTGCACCATGGGCGCTGATCTGTTTCTGGCGGTTGGCGATGTGCTGGACCGTCGCCCAAGGCCCGATCATCTGATCATCGAGGCCAGCGGCATCGCCGACCCCGCGCGGATTGCAAACGTGGCGCAGGCAGAGCCCGATCTGGACTATGCAGGGATCGTGACGGTTGTGGACGGTCAGCAGGTGCAGGCGCTGTGCGCTGATCCGTTGATTGCACCGCAGGTTCAGGGGCAGATCGCCTGCGGCGATATCGTTGCGGTCAGCAAATGTGATCTGTCCCCGGCGTTGCGACAAACCCTGTCGGGCCTGAATACCACAGCGGTGCTGACCCGGACGCAGGATCTGGACATCGCGCAAGTGCTGATCGCACCGCAGGGTCCGATTGATCTGCCGCAGACCCCGCACCCGGCCTATACCAAGTGGTCGTTCACCGGCCCGGATCCGGTTGATCGGACGGCGTTGCAAGCCGCCCTGCGTGCCCGCCCCGAGGGGCTATTCCGGGTCAAAGGGCAGTTGAGGGGCCTGGATGGGGCGGGTCTTTTGGTGCAGGTGGCCGGGCGCGACATTGACATTGGCGATATCGAACAACCGGCGCAAAGCCAGTTGGTCGGGATCGGTCTGGCGACCAAATTATCAGCGAAGGCATGTGACCTTTGGTGGACGAAGTCCGCGTTGCGAAAGCAATAGTCGCAAAGGATTGAATATCTCCTCTGAAATACCCGTTGCGCGAAAATAAATAGATGAGACAATGCAGTCACCGGCAAGGTTAGGGTGGTTGAGCCGCAGGGGAGGCGACTGAACGGGGGCTTTGTGCCTGGCCGGCATCATTCACAGTCAAAAAGCGCGGCTGCGCGGGGGGAAATTTTGACTAAAGTTCTTTTGGTGGAAGACAACGAGATGAACCGCGATATGCTGTCGCGCCGTTTGCAGCGCAAGGGCTATGAGGTCGTGGTTGCAAAAGACGGGTTAGAGGGTGTGTCGATGGCGGGTTCGGAAAACCCTGACATCATCCTGATGGATATGAGCTTGCCCGAGATTGACGGCTGGGAAGCGACGCGCCGCATCAAGGCCACGCCCGAGACGGCGGCGATTCCGGTTGTTGCCTTGACGGCGCATGCTATGGCCAGCGACCGGGAAAAGGCGCTGGAGGCCGGGTGCGATGATTTCGACACCAAACCGGTCGAGCTAAGCCGACTGCTGGAAAAAATGGACAAGCTGGTGCCTGCCTCCTGACAAGTCCGGCTATTTCGCTGGCGGTTTGCGCCCCGTGACGAAGTGCGTTCTGACCTGACCCTTGCCCTTGATGCGGGTCTCGATCGGGTCCGAGACTTGAAACCTGTGTGCGATCCGCCACGCGGTGTCTTCAGACACCTGCACCTGACCGGGTGCACCGGTTGATTCCAGACGGCTGGCGACATTCACAGTGTCGCCCCAGATGTCATAGAGAAACCGGTGCGAGCCGATAATGCCCGCAACCACCGGCCCGCTGTGGATGCCGATCCTGATATGCATTGGATGATCGACCTCGCGATTCAGCGCCTCGACCTGCGCCAGCATCCTGTGGGCCATCTCGACAATCACCTCGGCGTGGTCATCGCGGTGATCCGGGACACCGGCGGCGACCATATAGGCATCTCCGATAGTCTTGATCTTCTCGACGCCCAGTTCCGTCGCGGTCCGGTCAAAGCCCGAGAAGATGCGGTTCAGGTAAGACACCACATGGGCCGGGGGCAGTTTGGCCGACATCTCGGTAAAGCCCACGATGTCGGAAAACAGGACAGTGACATCGCTGTGTCGGTCGGCGATGGTCGCTTCGCCTTGGTTCAGGCGCGTCACGATTTTCTGGGGTAGGATGCTGTGCAGAAGGTCTTTGTATTTCTGCTTTTCCGCCTCCATCTGATCCAGATAGTGACGTTCGCGTACGCGCCAGCGTTTCTTCTCCAGCGCGGCGTTGATACGCGCTTGCAGCAGAACAGGGTTGAAGGGTTTGGGCAGATAGTCCTCGGCCCCGGCTTCGATACAGCGGGCGACGCTTTCTATTTCGTCCAGCGCCGAGATCATGATGACCGGGATGTCGTGCAGAGCGTCATCCTCTTTCAATCGGGCCAGCACGTCAAACCCGTTGATGTCAGGCATCATCAGGTCCAACAGGACCAGATCGAAGGGTTGCATGGACGCCATTTGCAGTGCCGAATAACCGCCATCGGCGGTCCAGACCTGATGACCATCGCGCTGAAGCCGTCGGGCCAGCAACGCCCGGTTGGCCTCGACGTCATCAACCACAAGGATGTTGCCAGTTAAAAGCTCGGTCTCGGCAATCGGGTCGATCGAGCGCATGCTGTCGGCCAAGTTGGCGAACATCGCGGCAGTGTCCTGCGGCGCGTTGGGGATGTCCGCCGAATTGCCTGCCGGATCATCGGACAGGGCGGCAAGATGGTCGATCTGCTGCAAAAGCGCGTCGGTATGGTCCAAAAGGCCTAACAGGTCACCCTGAAGATGGCTTGCGTTCAGATCGTCCAGATCCTCGAGCAGCATTTCACTGTAGCCTTTGATCGCGTTCATGGGCGTGCGCAGGTCGTGGCGCAAACGCTGCACGCTTTCATCGCCGCCTACGGTCAGTTTTAGCGCCGTTTCGGGATGCAAAAGCTGATCCACCTGTTTGTTCAGATCGGCGGTGGCCTTCGATATCCGGTCGAGATCTGAGGCCACGTCCGACAGCGCCTGCCGGTCGACCTCGGATTGAAGCAGCTCGTTGAATCCCACGATGGCGCTGACCGGTGAGATCAGGCTCTGGCGCAGATTGGCCAGCCACGCCGCCTTGGCGCGCTGGGTTTCATTGTCGGGCTCGGGGCGCATGATCTAACGGTTCCCGGTTCGCGCGTTGGGCAGGATGGCGTTTAACTGGGACAAGATGGTTTCAACCTCGTCCCCGTCCTTGCTGATCAGCGTCTGGACCGAACCATTCAGCCGGGCGCGGTCCTCGTTCGACAGGGTTTTTGCAGTCACCACGATGACTGGAATTTCACCCCAATCTGGGTTCTTGCGCATTCCGGCCAGAAATTCGAACCCGTCCATCTCGGGCATCATCAGGTCCAGCAGGATCACATCCGGGGTGGATTTCGACATCTGGTTCAGCGCGTCCAGCCCGTTTATGGCCTGATCAATCTGCCAGCCCTCTTTGGCCAGAACACGACAGATCATCTCGCGCGTGGCGGCTTCGTCCTCGACCACCAGTACGCGGGTGGAGGGTTGGGCGGAGCAATGCTGTTTCAGGGCGTTAAGCAATTCGACCGTGTCGATCGGCTTGCCCAGATACTCGCTTGCGCCCAGCGACAACCCGCGGGACCGGTCATCAGCGAAGGTCAGCATGATCACCGGAATTTCGGCCAGTTCGGGATCGTCCTTGAGTTTGGACAGCACCGCCCAACCGTCGATTTCGGGCATGAACACGTCCAGCGTGATCGCGTCAGGCCGGGTCTTGCGCGCCAATTCCAGCGCATCCTCACCTCTGGTCGAGGCCAGCACCCGGTATCCTTCGCGGCGCAGACGCCGCCCAAGCAGATCATGCACGGTCGGATCATCGTCGACCAGCAATATCAGCGGCGCGGTCGGATCACTGTTCGGATCGCCCTCCGTATAGCCCGGCCCGTGCAGCAGATTGGCCGCGGGATCGCGGCAGACACCCGGCAGGCGGATGGTGAAGGTCGAGCCTTCGCCTAGTGTGCTGGTGCAGCCGATATCGCCGCCCAACTGTTCGCAGAACACCTTGGTGATCGACAGCCCCAGCCCGGTGCCACCGTAATTCCGGGTGGTCGAGGAATCAGCTTGGGTGAAAGCCTCGAAAACCTTCTCGACTTGCTCGGGTGTCATGCCGATGCCCTGATCGGTGACGGCAAATTCGATCAGATCGGGATCATCCGAGCGCTGCACAGTCAGAGCGATCTTTGCGTCTTCGGTAAATTTGCAGGCATTGGACAGAAGGTTCAGCAGGGCCTGCCGGACCTTGGTCAGATCGCATACCATCTCGCCGATATCCTCGGGACACGAGATTTCCAGCGCATTGGCGTTTTTCTCGGCCAAAGGTTGCACCGTCGTGCTCACATCCATGACCATCTGGCAGATGTCAAAGGATTCCAGATTGAACTCCATCTTGCCCGCTTCGATCTTGGACAGGTCCAGAACGTCGTTGATCAGGGCCAACAGGTGCTTCCCGGCGGATTGGATCTTGGTCAGATCGCTGAGGTTGGCCTCATCATTCTGGTCAATGGCGTCTTCCCGCATCAACTCGCTGTAGCCGATGATCGCGTTCAGGGGCGTGCGCAGCTCGTGGCTCATATTGGCGAGGAAGGTGCTTTTGGTCTTGTTCGCCGTCTCAGCGATGTCACGGGCTACGCGCAATTCGCTTTCCACCTGTTTCTGAGTGGTGATGTCGCGCCCGTAGATATTGGCATAGCCGCCATCGGGCACGGGCCACAGAAGCAGGGCGTAAATCAAGCCGCCGGCCTCGTACTCGAAATCCTGGCGTTGATCTTCTTGCAAGCCCTTGGCAACGCGCCTGCGCCATCCGGTGCCGACCCGGTCGCCCACCTTGAGCTGAAGCGCCGAGATCAGCGCCGCACTGGCGCGGTTGGCGTAGATCAGTTTGCCGTCGGCGCTGATGCGCATAACGGGGTTGGGATTTTCCTCGGGGATGCGGGACAGTTCACGCATCCTGTTCTCGGCCTGTTTCAACTGTGTGACATCGCGGCCGTAGAGGTTGACATGTTTGGCATCGGGCAGGGGCCAGAGCAGCAGGGCATAGACCATCCCGCCCGCCTTACATTCGAAATCCTGTCGTTCGTTCTGGCGCAGGCCTGTCTCGACCCGCTTTAGCCAGTCGGGGCCGACCCGCTGGCCGACTTTTAGGTCCAGCGCGTCCAGCAGCGGGTCGCTGGAGCGGTTGGCATAGATCAGCACCCCGTCATTGCTGATGCACATGACCGGGTTGGGGTTTTCCTCGGGGATCTGCGCCAGTTCGGCGTTACGGGCCTCGACCTTCTTCAGGTCCGAGACATCGCTGTAGATAGCGACAATCCCGTTGTCGCTTGTCTTGCGCTCGCTGATCTTGATCCACCCGCCCGAGGCGCGGCTTTGCATCTGGGTGCCTTCAGGGTTGAAGTGGCGCTTGAGCCGCTTGGTCAGCCATTCCTCTTCACGACCGGCTGCGTCCTGTATCACGCCCAGCGAGAGGGCTTTGCGGACGACCTGCTCAAACTTCATTCCCGGTTTTATTACATCTTCATGGCCCGGATACAGCATCTGGCGGTATGTTTGATTGGCCAGCACCAACCTGTCATCCGCATCGTAAAGGGCGAACCCCTCGGGGATGGTGTTGATCGCATCCACCAGACGGGCCAGCGTCTGTTCTGCCGCGCCATTTTCGGAGCTGGGGCTAATACCCGCGCATTGGGTGGTGAGCTGTTGGGTCAGCGCGATCTCATCTTCGCTGAACCCGGCGGCTTGCAGACGTGTGGTCAGTTCGTCGGCGTCCTGCAACCGGGCGGTCAAATCTGCCAAAACCTGCAAGATCTCGGATCGGGTCATTTATGTGCTCTCCCACGTGGCGAGACCAGAAAACCGGGAAGCCGTCATATTGGTCGCCTGTCTATTCAGCAGTTCAAAGGAAATGCATGCACAAAACAAGGCGTTTTCCGAGAATGAGAGAAACTGTTTGGACCAGACAAGGCAGGAAAAGCACAGATACAAATATGTTCAAATACAATCTAAGATTAATCATATCTACATATCACACAACGCCAAATTGTTGACGCAATTCCTTGGCACTCAACTTTCAAAGTGATTTTTTGCAGGAGATTTTCGATGCCGAAGCCAAACAAGGGCGGGGGTGACAGCAACGTCATCTCAGGGAACAAGCGGGACAACACTCTGACCGGAACCAGCGCGGATGAGGTGCTGGACGGCAAAGGTGGTAACGACCGTCTGACAGGCGGCGGTGGCGATGATACGATCCTGGGTGGCAGCGGGACCGACACGGCGGTCTATGCCTATGCGCGCGATGCTTATGAGGTCACGCTGCTGGGTGACGGGCGCATTCAGATTTCGGGACCCGAGGGGACAGACACCCTGTCTGATGTCGAGCTGTTCGAGTTTGCGGATATGACCCAAACAGCCGCCGATGTGATATTGCCTCGTTTTGCCAATCTGAGCGCGCAGGCGGTGCAAGTCGAGGACACCGTGCTGTCGCCGGGTGAGGTGACGGATGTGAGCGTTTCGATCGCTTCCGACGGTGTGATCGACGCTACCGCGTCCAGTGTTGACCTTGTGACTGCCACCGCTCCGGACGAAGGGGCGATCATCGACACAATTGACACGGCGCAACTGGGTGCTTTGGCGACAGGCAGCAGCGGCTCGGTTTCCTTCACGCTTGATCCCGGCGCGTTGCAGCCCGGCACCTATTGGGTTGCGGTACGCGTGGACAGTGGCGATGCCCTGACCGAAGAGGATGAGACCGACAACCTGACAGAGTGGGTTCAGATCACAGTCGAGGCTCCCAGCACCGATTTGCAACTGCTTTCGGCCTCGGTTGGCGACGGATCGGACCTTGATTTGGACGGCGGCGCGCGGATCGAGATCGACTATGTCATTCAGGACGCCTCGAACATGGATGTGTCGGGGTATACGGTCGCCACCTATATCTCGACCGATGCAACGATTTCCGAAGATGATCAGCGTATTTCAGTGATCACTGGCGGCACCGATCCCGAGATGACGACAAATGTGACTGGAACGCATTGGCTGCCCGAAGGCTTCGCGCCGGGCACCTATCACCTGATAAGCGTCGTCGAATGGGATGACGGATCGACCGATACGCAGCCTGACAACAACACCATTGTGCATACCGTCACCCTGACCCCTCCGCCCGCGCCCGTGGTGGACCTGTCGCTGGGAATGCTCAGCATCGCCGCGTCCTCGGATCTGGATCTGGGACCCGAGGGATATTTGTCTGGCCCGACAGGCGGGCAGCTTGATTTCAGCTTTGACGTCTCGAACTTGGGCTCTGACCCGGCAATCAATACGGGCTTCACGGCCTATCTGTCGACGGACGGTACTGTGTCAGGCGACGATATTGTGATCTGGAGCGGTTCGGCCACTCTGACGGCTGGAGGTTCGGCGACTCTCACGGGATCGGCCAGTTTGGATGCGGGTCTTTCCGCCGGGGACTATCAGGTCATTCTAGTGGCGGATGCCCAGAATGAGGTGGACTCGTCTAACAATAGTGGCACCGCAGACGTCACCCTGATCGGAGGGTCCGCCGTGGGCACCGAAGGAAATGACGTTTGGGTCGGCACTGCGGGCGGTGATAGTGTTGATCTGCTGGGCGGCGACGATATCGCGTTTGCCGGGAGCGGGCTGGACACGGTAGATGGTGGCGACGGGGTCGATACGCTGGACTTCTCGGGCAGGGCACAAGGCGTGCAATTGGCTTATGATTTCGTTTTCGATCCCGAGGACCCTCAGTATCTGGTCGAACAGGGCGCGACCGAGGCGCAATACATCAATTTTGAAACCCTCATATTGACCGCGCAGGACGACCATATTGATCTGTCCGCTGGCGCGGCGGCTACGGTCAAAGCTGGCGCAGGCAACGATCTGATCTTTGGAAGTGCCGGGGATGATATCCTTGAGGGCGGCGCCGGGGACGATTTGATTGCTGGCTATATTGGCAATGACACGATCAGTACCGGTGAAGGTAACGATATGGTTGGTGTTGCGCGCAATGCCTCAGCGGACGGGATCAGCGGATTTGGTCATGATGTGGTGGATGATTTCGACTTTAACTTTGACGCCGTAGTGATCAATGTGGGGTATCAGGAAACCTACGACCCCATGGTCGATTTAATCCAGACCAGCGAGGGTGCGCTGTTGCAATATGCCGATGACTCGAGCCTGTTGCTGGAGGGGGTCGATGTTGCCGATCTGGATGCGAACCACTTTATCGTCGTCGAAGACGAGCCCGCTATGATCGGAATCTAGGGTGACGATCCGGGTGCTTGGGTGTCCAGAACCGCTGCGGTGAACCGGCGCAGGCCGGGGATGTCTTGTGACGCGGACAAGGTCGCAATTCGGGTCGGCCAGCTTAGGGGCGATGTTAGGCGCAACGTCGCAACGCCCGCGGTATCCGAGCTGCGCAGGATATTTGCATCGACAATGGCGCACCCGGCCCCATGCGCCACCATATGGACCAGAGCGGTCTGTGTCTCGGCCTCGGCCCGGACCTGAAACGATGTGCCGGCGCGGTCGAACATCATCTCGACCGCGCGTCGAAATGGGCTGTGCGGGGTCAGCGTGATCAGCGGTCTTGTCGCCAGATCAGCCGCCGAAACCTCGGTTCTGTCGGCCAGCGCATCGGTGCGCGGCACGATTGCGACCGGGTCCAGATCGGTCAGGCGGGTGCAGGCGAGGTTGGGGTCTCCGGGGTCCGAGGAGACGACCGCACAATCCACCCGTCCTTCTCGTAGGGCCGCAAGACCAGCCCTTTCATTCAGAACGACCACATCCACGCGCAAGGCCGGAAACTCGGCCATCAACCGTCCGGCTGCAATGGCCACCCGCGTATCGGCCACGGCCGGAACTGTTGCCACGCGCAAATGCCCTCCGGTCCCAAGGGCGATCTGGGTGGCGGTGTCGCGGATGCGATCTAGCCCTTGATAGTGTTTCTGAACCGCCTGCTGCAAACTATGCGCCGCGGCCGTGGGTTCGAATTTTCGTCCGGCGCGGTCAAACAGGGCCACGCCCATCTCAACCTCGAGCTCGGCCACAACGCGGCTGATTGCAGGTTGCGAGATGTGCAGGGCGTCGGCGGCTTTTCGGGTGGACCTGTGGCGGTAGGCCATCTGAAACAGCTCAATCTGGCGGGCGGTAATGCGCATGCAAGTTGATAACATTTGAGCATCAATAAATACAATAAGATGATTTTTCATCATAGTAGATGAGCGCTAGGGTCATCGCTGCGAACCGCAGAAAGGACCTTGCCCCGTGTCGGCTGATTTGCTGATCTTGCTGATTGCCATCGTTTTAGGGGCCGGGCTTCAGGTTGGGGTCGGGATCGGTTTCAGCATCGTGGTGGCCCCGGTGATGATGGTGTTGCTGGGCACGGCGACGGCGGTGCCGGTGCTGTTGATGCTGAACACGCTTGTGTCGCTTGTGGCCACCGACCCGCAGGTCTGGCGGCGCGACCGGGGGCTTGTGCGGGACGCGGTTCTGGCCTGCCTGGCTGGGATCGCGCTGGGGCTGCTGATCTATCCGCTTTTGTCCGAACGCGCGGTTCTGTTTTTGACCGCCGCGCTGCTGCTGATTGGGGTTGCAACTTCGTTGATCCCATTCGGGCAGAACATCGGACCATCAGGATTCCGCACCATTTCGGGTCTGTCCGGCCTGGCAACTGTCTGGGCGGCCACGCCGGGGCCGTTGATGGTGCTTGGTCTGCTGGCGGTGGGCCGGTCGCCGCAAGCTGCCCGCAAACTGGTGCAACCCGTTGCTCTGATTGCCTATGGCAGCGCCTTTGCGCTGCATTTGGCGCTGGATTGGACGGCCTTTGCTGGTGCGCCGTGGTTGGTGCCTTTTGCCGCCGCGACGGTATTGGGCAGCGTTTTGGGTCGTTTGATTGGCCCGAAGTTACCGCAACGCGTAATTGGGCAGGCGATCCGGATGATTTCGGTTCTGGCCTGCGTGGCCCTCATTCGACGGGCCTGGATGATGGGATGACACAGGATGACCATGCACATGCAGATTGACCGAAAACTGACCGAATTTCCCCGCGTCCGGTTGATGACCGAGGTCACTCCGGTCGAGCGGCTGAACCGGATGTCGGACCGGTTGGGCATCGACCTGTGGTTAAAGCGCGACGACCTGACCGGGTTGAGTTTTGGCGGCAACAAGACCCGGCAGCTTGAATTCTACTTTGGCGAAGCCCTGCATCAGAAGGCTGACACGGTTTTGATCACGGGCGCGGTGCAGTCCAATTTTGTGCGCACTGCCGCCGCCGCTGCGGCGCGGTTGGGTATGACGTCGGTGCTGCAACTGGAAGAACGCGTACCGGGGATGGGGCCGGCCTATTACCGCTCGGGCAATGTTCTGCTGGCGCAGATTCTGGGGGCCGAGCATATGCACTTTCCGGTGGGCGAGGACGAGGTCGGAGCGGACAATGCGTTGCACGATCGCGCCGCGCGCCTGAGGGCCGAAGGGCGAACACCTTATGTCATTCATCTTGGCGTCGATCACCCACCGCTGGGGGCCTTGGGCTATGTGCAGGGCGGCGCGGAGCTGGCCGATCAGATGGCGGAAATTGATGTGGCGGTGGTGCCTTCCGGCAGTGGCGCGACCCATGGAGGGTTCCTGACCGGGCTGCGCCTGTCAGGTCATGGCGCGCAAGTCTACGGCATCTGCGTCCGCCGTGACCAAACCCAGCAGAAGGCCCGGATGGAGAAAGTTCTTGGCAAGCTGGCAGCGTTGATGGGTTTTGACCCGGCTTTGGTGAAGGAAGACATCCACGTCTGGGACGGTGCGCTTGCCCCCGGCTATGGTCAAATTGGGGACCGGACCCGCACGGCATTGGAGCTTATGGCCCAGACCGAAGGCATATTTCTGGACCCGGTCTACACCGCCAAGACCTTTGCAGGGCTTTTGGGGCTTCTGGACAGCGGCGCGATCCGCAAGGGCCAGAAGGTCGTGATGCTGCACACGGGCGGTTTGCCCGCGCTGTTCGGCTATCAGGACCAGCTTGAACCAACCTGACCAAACGACACTCAAGACAATCTCAAAGGGAGGAAATTATGAATAAGAAACTGATTTTGGCGTCGACCCTGACGCTTGCGCTTGGCACCGTGGCCGCTTTGGCCGAAGAGTTCGTGACCATTGGAACTGGCGGCGTGACCGGTGTGTACTATCCGACCGGTGGCTCAATCTGCCGTCTGATGAACAAGAATCGCAAGGAAACCGGGGTGCGTTGCACGGTCGAATCCACCGGTGGCTCGGTCTATAACATCAATACGATCCGCGAGGGCGAACTGGAATTTGGCGTGGCCCAGTCCGACTGGCAGTTCCACGCGCTGAACGGCACCTCAAAATTTGAAGAGGCCGGGCCATTCGAAGAGTTGCGCGCGGTATTCTCGGTCCATGCCGAGCCGTTCAACGTGATGGTTCGCGCCGATTCCGGGATTGAGCATTTCGATGATCTGGCAGGCAAGCGGGTTAATATCGGCAATCCGGGATCGGGCCAGCGCGGCACGATGGAGGTGCTGATGGACGCCAAAGGGTGGACAAAGGATACGTTTGCACTGGCGGCCGAGCTAAAATCGGCGGAACAGTCCAGCGCCCTGTGCGACAACCAGATTGACGCGTTCATCATCACTGCGGGCCACCCGTCCGGCAACCTGACCGAAGCCGCGACGACCTGCGATGCCAAACTGGTTCCGGTGACCGGTGACGCCGTGACCGGGTTGATCGACAACAACGCCTATTACCGGGCAGCGACCATTCCCGGAGGCATGTATCGCGGCACCGACGGGGATGTGGACACGTTCGGGGTCGGTGCGACGCTTGTGACCTCGGCCAAGGTCTCGGACGAGGCGGTCTATGCGCTGGTGTCGTCGATCTTTGAGAATTTCGACGATTTCCGTACGTTCCACCCGGCATTCGCAAATCTGACCAAAGAAGAAATGGTTTCAGCGGGCCTGTCCGCGCCCATTCATCCCGGAGCACTCAAATATTACCGCGAGCAGGGTCTGTTGAAATAACGAAAGCGCAATCGCGTGCTTATCTCAGGTGAGGCCCAAGAGGGCCTCACCTTGTTGCAGGACTGCCTGCGCCGGTTGTTTTAGGATCTTCCCGGTCGGGCGGATGCGTCAGGTTTTCGACGAGAAGGCATCCAGGGTTCATGATGCCTTTAGGGTCGAGCGTGAATTTCAACTGAGCCAACAGATCATGACGTGCAGGAAGAGTTTTTCGGAACCACCCGGCCTTGGTGCGGCCAATTCCGTGCTCTGCTGAAAATGAGCCGCCGAGCTCTGTGACAATGTCGAATATGCGCGCTTCGATGGTCTTTCCGACGGCGCGCGCCTCTTCCTCGGACTTGGACTCCGGGGGTAGGGCATTAAAGTGAAGGTTGCCGTCGCCCAAATGGCCGTAGGTCTGCGGTATCCAGCCCGGAAACTCCTCAGCCAGCATGGTTTCGAGCGCGACCGCGGCTTGGGGCACATGCCCCAAGCGAACCGACACATCGCTGCGCACGTGGTAGCCGCGCTTGATCTGTCCTTCGACCAGGCCTTCGCGGATGGACCAGAACCGGGCGGCCTGAGATTGCGATTGAGCGATGACGGCGTCCTGCACCACCCCTTGCTCAAATGCTGAGGCCAGAAGTGCCTCCAGATGGTCTTGCAGCGGTAGGTCCATCGCGGATGAAAACGCGATCAGCACATGGACGGGCGCATCGACCGGCAGGATCATCGAGGGGTCAACGGATTGGGCCAATGGCATACAGCTTTGGGACATCACTTCAAAGGCCGACAGGACCTCGTGCCCGTTGCTGCGAATATGCCGCAGCAGGTCCAGCGCGCCCTGCATCGAGGTGCAGCCGGCATATGCGGTGGCGCTATGTGTCTGGCGGGGAAGAATGCGCAGGCAGGCACGGGTGACCACGCCAAATACCCCTTCGGCGCCGATAGCAAGCCGCAACGGGTCCGGCCCCCGGTTGTCTTTGTGCAATCCTGTGATCGACGATAGGATCTGCCCTTGGGGCAGCACCATTTCCAACCCCAGAACCTGAGCACCCATCATGCCGTGGCGCAGGACATTCACTCCGCCCGCATTCGTGGATATCAGCCCCCCGATCTGAGCGCTGCCCTGAGAGCCGATGGCAACACCGAACTGGAAACCCTGCTCGCCTAGGGTCGTTTGCACTGTTTCAAGGACGGCGCCCGCCTGCACCGTGCATGTCATGCCGTCGGCGTCGATCTCTTCGATTGCGGTCATGCGTTGGGTGGAAATCAGAATGCAATCGCCCCGATTGCGCTGCGCGCCCCCGACCAGACCGGTATGCCCCCCTTGCGGGATGATACCGATGCCTGTGGCGTGGCTGAGGGCACAGACCTGCGACACCTCGGCTGAAGTGGTGGGTTTGACAACGGCCAGGCATTGTCCGTGCCGGTCTCGGGTCCAGTCTCGGGTGTAGGTCTCGGAAATATCTGAACCGGTCAGGACGGCGGCTTCGCCCAGCGTCGCCCTAAGCGCAGACAGATACGAATGAGTTGTGGCCTGGTCGTGCGAATCTGTTGGGGATGATGGTGTCATGTCGGACCTTTGTCACATCCGCCCCGCAAGTAAACCATTATCGGTCCTTGCGCGTTTGCCTTTTGCCATAGCGTCAGGATCGGCTGGCAAGGATGCTGTTGTGCGGAGCCAAAGGGAAGACGTGATCGGGGTAGCGGGTCAACATGCCAGCAATACGCTCGGATTTGGCCATCCCCTGTTGGGCCAGTCCAAGGCCGCGGTTTCAATGAATGTCAAAGACTGTGCTGCGCTTGCGACAATTGCTTGTGGAAACTGTGGCCCCAGAAATTGCAGGCCCAGATAGTGGTCGGGATGCGGGTGCGTGATCACGATATGGGTCAAAGGTTTGCCGGTTTCGCGGACCAGACGCGCCAGATCCTGCGCCTCGCTCACGTTCAGATTTGCGTCGACCAACACACAGCTCTGAGGGCCTTCGATCAGACAGGCATTGGCGAAAAAGCCGACCTCTGGGGCCGGGTGACGGTCGAGTTGCGGCGCATCGGCCTGCGCCGGACGGGCCAGTGCCGACAGCATGGCACAGCCCGCAACCCGCATCCATTGGCGGCGCGAGATCATGGCGGTCTGTTTACTTGCAACTGCCAACGGACCCAACGGCGCATTGTCGCGCGTCGTTGTAATAGGCCCCGTCAAATCTGGCACCTTCGAAATTGTTGCCCCCCAATTGGGCTTTGGTCATGAAGGCGCCGCGCAGGTCCGCGCCCGCGAAATTGACTTGTTGCAAATCCGCGCCAATCAGGATGGTGCCGGTCAGATCGGCATGGGACAGGTTGGTCCCGCGCAGCTTGGCTGCAGTCAGTTTTGCGCCGCTGAGGTTGGCGTGGCTGAGATCCAAGCCCGAGAAATCCTGACGCGCCAGATCACAGCCGTGCCAGTCCATACGCGGCGCTGGTTGGGCATCGCAGTGATCGACCGCAGCCCCCATCTGCGCCAGAGCGGGGCAGGCTGCAAAACAGGCGACGAGAAAGAGCTTATGTGACACGTGAAGATCCAGAGAGGTTTTTGGGGTGCGAATGTATTGGCCACCGCGCCGACCTGACGCGATGGCATTCAGAGGTCGATCCGCTTAGTTCGCGCTGAGGATCGCGTAAAAGCGGGTGAAAACCATATCCTCGTCCGCATTGTCGATATGGCACGAGGCGCAGGCCTCGATTGGGGCGGAGGCGGCGGTTTCGGCATAGGGTGGGGCATGGTGGCCAAAGTTGAAATAGCCCCAGTTGTTACTTTCCGCAAAGCGCGAGGAATCCTTGACCGCGATGTCGATGCCGTTGAACCCGGCCGGGAAATAACCCTGTCCCGACACCTCAAGCCGCGATCCGTCCGCTTCCTCGCCGGGTTGGGTCAGTTGCAGCTCTTTCAACAAGATAGTGCCTTCGGGAAATTCCCCGGTTTCCTTGTACTGAGCATAGGCCGTCGGATGCATGTAAACATTGTGGTATTCCGGGAACCCGGCCTGCCCGCCGTTTAGTGCGTTCGGCGTCAGGGGTGAGCCCAGGAACACCCATTCCCTGTAGCCTGTCGGTAGAACCAGTTGACCATCCTCGGTCCATTGAGGCTGCCAGTCGTCGGACACTTGCGCGTTGACCGATGTGCTGAACTGACTGATCCCAAGCGCTGCAACACCCATCGCTGCGCCCAATGTTAGGATTTTCAATACTCTCATGGCTGATGTCCTCTTGCTTGGAAATTTACGTCGCCCGGGAATTTGGGGCGGGTTTATGTGACACCAGCCTATCCAAGCCGGCCCGGCGTCAAATTGCGTATCATTCGGAAAAATATGCAGATCGTTCAGCCTCACGAGCTTATCAGCAAAAACAGCGGTGATTTGACTGCCCGTGCGCATATTGGGCGCTCGCATTTTTACGATGCCCGCGTCCATTTGCCCTGACTTGGTTTGAGTGAAAAATATTGCAACCACAAAATTTATCGATAAAAAATGACCGCAATCTCGGGTTACACGAAAGATTATAGATAAAATGCAGACCCAACCAAACTCATGGACTCGTGACGCGGCTCAGGCGCTGTATGATCTGCGGCTGATGGATCTTCTGTTTCGCGCCCAGACAGTGCATCGCGCCAATTTCGATCCCAATAAGGTCCAGACCTCGAAACTTTTGTCGATCAAGACCGGAGGCTGCGCCGAAGACTGCGCCTATTGCTCGCAATCGGCGCGCAATGGGTCCAAGCTGTCGGCCTCGAAACTGATCGAGGTCGAGCGGGTTCTGTCCGAGGCCCGCAAGGCGAAAGAGGGCGGCGCGACCCGGTTCTGCATGGGGGCCGCGTGGCGCGAGCCCAAAGACCGCGACATGGCTGCGCTGGTTGCCATGGTCGAAGGCGTGCGCGACATGGGGATGGAATCCTGCATGACGCTTGGCATGCTGAGTGACACGCAGGTGGTGCAACTGCGTGATGCGGGGCTGGATTACTACAACCACAATATCGACACGTCCGAGCGTTATTATTCCGAAGTGATCACCACCCGGACCTTTGCCGACCGGATCGACACGATGAACCGGGTGCAAGAGGCGGGGATCAAGGTGTGTTCAGGTGGCATTCTGGGCATGGGCGAGGGCGTTCAGGACCGCATGGACATGCTTGTGACGCTGGCCAACATGGCGCCTGCGCCGGATTCAGTTCCGATCAACATGCTTATGCCGCAGCAGGATACACCGCTGGCCGATGCCAAGCCGATTGATCCGATTGACTTTGTGCGGGTGATCGCTGTGGCGCGGATCATGATGCCGCAATCCTATGTCCGCCTGTCTGCCGGGCGCAGCGACATGAGCGATGAGCTGCAGGCGATGTGTTTCTTTGCCGGTGCGAACTCGATCTTTGTGGGCGAAACGCTGCTGACGGCGGAAAACCCTGAGGAAGACACCGACGCGGTTCTTTTTGCCAAGCTGGGGCTTCAGGCCGAGGTCGCTGCGCAGGACAGCCGGGCTGACGCGGCCGAATGACGGTTACGGCGCGCTTGTCCTCGATGCTTGAGGTGCTGGACAACCGGCATCGTCGGCGGGTGTTGTCACCGCGCCGGGGGTTGGATTTCGCGTCGAACGACTATCTGGGGCTGGCTCAGTCACCCGAATTGGCCGAGGCCGCGCAGCACGCGCTGTCGCGCGGGGTGCCGTTGGGGTCGGGCGGGTCGCGCCTGTTGCGTGGCAACCATCCCGAGCACGAGGCTTTGGAGCAGTTCGCTGCCAGTTTTTTTGGGGCCGAGGCCGCGCTGTTCATGGGTGGCGGGTTTCAGGCCAATCAGGCCATCTTTTCCAGCCTCCCCGCCGCGGGGGATCTGATCCTGCATGACGCTTTGGTCCATGCCAGCGCGTTCGAAGGGATGCGCACCGGGCGTGCCGACACACGGGGCTTTGCTCATAATGACTTGGCCGATGCGCGCCGGGTTCTGACGCAATGGCGCACCGAGGGTGGTTCGGGTCAAGTTTGGGTTGCGGTCGAAAGTGTCTATTCTATGGAAGGCGATCTGGCCCCGTTGGTCGATTTCGCAACGCTGGCGCGGGACCACGATGCGGTGCTGGTGGTGGATGAGGCCCACGCAACGGGCGTCTTTGGTCCACAGGGCCGGGGGCTGGCGCATGGGCTGGACGCGGATGTGCTGACCTTGCACACCTGCGGCAAGGGTCTGGGTGTTGCGGGCGGATTGATCTGCGGTCCGCGTGTGATGATCGACACTTTGATAAATCGCGCGCGCCCGTTCATTTTTGCCACCGCCCCGTCGCCCTTTAATGCAGCCCTCGTGCGGGCCGCGCTTGAGCTGCTGAGCAACGACCCGATTTGGACGCAGCAGGCGCAGGACCGGATCGCGCATGCCCATTCGGTGGCGCATAGTGCTGGGATCGCGCCGCAAGCTCTGACCAGTCAGATTATCCCCGTTATTCTGGGTGATGACGCCAGCACCATGGCAATGGCGGCGCGCTTGCAGGAACAAGGTTTTGATATCCGCGGCATCCGCCCGCCGACCGTGCCGAAGGGCACGTCGCGGTTGCGAATCTCGATCACCGGGAATGTCACCAAATCCGAGATCAGCGCCTTGTTCGAAACACTGTCGCGCTACCGGAAGGAGGCCGCATGAGCACTCTGGTCGTCACCGGCACCGATACCGGTGTGGGCAAGACCGTCCTGTCCGCCGGACTGGCCGCTGCCCTTGGGGCCAGCTATTGGAAGCCGGTCCAGTCCGGGTTGGAAGAGGCGACGGATACCGAAACCGTGCAGGCCCTGTCTGGCGCGCCGGTCTTGCCCGAGGCGTATCGGCTGAACCTGCCCGCCTCGCCGCATCTGTCGGCCGAGGATATGGGGGTTGAGATCGACCTTGAGCGACTGACTTTGCCTCAGGTTCCCGGCCCGTTGGTTGTGGAAGGGGCGGGTGGCGTGATGGTGCCTCTGACCCGGCAGCATTTCTTTCTGGACCTGTTTGCCCGTTGGCAGGCGCCGGTCGTTCTGGCGGCGCGCACGGCTTTGGGCACAATCAACCACACCGCGCTGTCCTTGCGCGCCTTGCGAGGCGTGGGTGTCGACGTGGTCGGCGTGGCATTCATCGGAGACGCCGAGCCGGATGTCGAACAGACTATTGTCGAGATGTGCGAGACGCGCCATCTGGGACGGCTGCCGGTTCTTAACACCGTGACGCATGCCTCTGTGGCTGATGCGATGGCGGGGATGGACCTGACCACGATACGGGGTGCGCTGTGACCCCATTGGATTTTGACGCGCGCCATCTGTGGCATCCTTATACCAACGTGCTGGATCCGGGGCCTATGCACCTGATCTCTTCGGCTGAGGGCGTCTGGCTGACGCGCGAGGACGGCGGTAAGATGATCGACGCCATGTCATCTTGGTGGTGTGCGGTGCACGGCCATCGTCACCCGGCCATCATCGCAGCGATGCAGACGCAGTTGGATCACTTGCCCCATGTCATGTTCGGCGGCTTGACGCATACGCCCGCGATTGAGCTGGGCAAGCGGCTGATCGACATGCTGCCCGATGGATTGGACCGGATTTTCTACAGCGACAGCGGCTCGGTCGCGATCGAGGTCGCGTTGAAGATGGCTGTGCAGTACCAGATGGCCAAGGGTCATTCGGGCCGGACAGAATTTGCCACGATCCGGGGCGGGTATCACGGCGATACATGGAAAGCGATGAGCGTCTGCGATCCAGTCAATGGAATGCATGGGCTGTTCCGGGGGGCGATGTCGATCCAGCATTTCCTGCCCCGGCCCTCTGTGGCGTTGGGACAGGACTGGCCGGAGGATCCGGTGTTGAATGGGCTTGGCGCTCTGGAAGAGATGCTGGACCGTCAGGGCGACCGGATCGCCGCGTTGATCCTTGAGCCGGTGGTACAGGGTGCGGGCGGGATGTATTTCTATCACCCGTCCTGGCTGAAAGGCGCGCGCGAGCTGTGTTCGGACCATGGGGTGTTGCTGATCTTTGATGAGATCGCCACCGGGTTCGGGCGGACGGGTCAGCTTTTTGCTATGCAACACGCGGATGTGGTGCCGGATATCCTGTGCGTGGGCAAGGCACTGACGGGGGGACATATCACTCTGGCCGCCACAATCGCGACCGAAGCCGTTGCGCGCGGGATTGGTGAAAGTGAGGCCAGCGTGTTGATGCACGGGCCCACCTATATGGCCAACCCGCTGGCTTGCGCGGCGGCCATCGCCAGCCTTGACCAGTTGCAACAGCGCGATTGGCATCATGAGGTCAGCGCGATTGCCAAGCAGATGGAGCATGAGCTTGCGCCCGCGCGCGACATACCGGGCGTGGCGGATGTGCGGGTTCTGGGGGCAATTGGCGTGATCGAGATGGAGAGCGTGGTTGACCCTCGGATCGCGCATGCACAAGCGCCAAAGACCGGTGTCTGGCTGCGCCCCTTTGCGCGCAATATCTACTGTATGCCGCCTTTCGTGATCTCGGGCGATGAGTTGAGCCGGGTGACGGCGGCGATGGTTAATCTGGCGCGGGGCGTGGCATGAAGGCGGTTTGGCTGTCCCGCTCTGGTGTTGAAAACCTGACACTGGTGTTCGGTGGCTGGGCGTTGGGGCCAACCCCGTTTGTCGGGCTGGGGGGCGGCGGGGATGTTTTGTTCGTCGACGACTATACCCAGCTTGATGCTGAGCTGCGCGAACTGGCCGATTATGACCAGCTCGATGTGCTGGCGTTTTCCTTCGGTGTCGCCTCGGCTGTGCACTGGTTGGATGCTGCGGGGGTCAACCCGGATCGTCTGGTGGCGGTCAGCGGCACTTTGTTTCCAGCGGATGCGGAAAAAGGCATCGTGCCTGACATGATCAACGCCACTGCCGACAATCTGAGCGTGGCCAGCTTTGCCAAGTTCTGCCGCCGCGCCGGGTTCGAAGGGCCAGCCCCGCAGATCGACATCAACGCGGCGCAAACGGAACTGCGTGCGATCCTTCAGCGCGGCCCCGCTCTGGCGCGTCGGTTTGACCGAGTGTGGATTCCGCAGAAAGACCGGATCATTCCCACCAAAGCGCAAGAAGTAGCGTGGCAGAGCTCGGCCATTCGGCGCATTGACGGGCCACACGTACCGTTTCGCACTGGTCAAAGCTGGGCGGAGTGGCTGGCATGAACGCTGTGATCACCGACCGAGTTCAACGCAGCTTTAGCCGCAGTTTTGGCAGCTACCATGCTGCGGCGGGTCTGCAGGCGCAGATCGCGGCGGATTTGGCCGACGCGTTGCACGCACACGGCGCGCCCGCGCAGTTTGAACATGGGCTGGAACTGGGATGCGGTACCGGACATCTGACCCATGAGTTACAGGCCAGGTTCCGGTTTCAGGCTCTGACGCTCAATGACCTTGCGCCTGAGGCCGCAGCAACTGCGACCGACGCAAAGGCGCGGTTTGTATGTGGCGATGCGGAACGGATTGCTTGGCCGCAGCGGCCCGATCTGATCTGCTCGGCGTCGATGATCCAGTGGTTGCACGATCCGGCGGCCCTGATGCGACGCATGTCGCGTGCGCTGGCACCCGGTGGTTGGCTGGCAGTTTCGGGCTTTGGGCCACGGCAGTTTCACGAGTTGACGCAGATCGGGTCATCCGCCGAAGCGCCGGGCCTGTGTTGCCCCGAGGATCTGAGCGCGGCCATTTGCGATGAGTTGGAAGTGATGGTGGCAGACGAGGATATTCGGACCATTCGGTTTGCCTCACCCCACGACCTGTTGCGCCATTTGCGCAGCACTGGGGTGAACGGCCGTGCCCGCGCGGTTTGGACCCGCTCGGATTTGCGGCGGTTCTCGGACGCGTATGTCGCGCGCCATGGCTGCGGCGACACTGTGCCGCTGACCTATCACCCGATCTGGATCATCGCCCGCAAGCCGATCTGAGCAATCGACCGGGATCACAGCACTGTCACACAGGATTGACCCGTTGGTTACGCGCCTCCGTGCTAGGCAGGACAGGCGCGCGTGTTACCACCTAAATCTTCCGAACACAAAGGTCCCCAAATGATCAGAGCCGTCCTCATCTCCGCCAGCTTGCTACTCATCGCCGCCTGCGACAGCGGCCCAAGTGGCGGCAGCGCTGAAAATCAAACTCAGGACTTCGAAGAGAGCTTCCGCAATCGCGGCAGCTGATGCCTAATGGCTGGGCCAGGTGGTTTCGGCCCAGCTTTTCCTGACGGTCTGCCCAACGCGTGATACGGCAATCTGGTCGGTTTGCATCCGGCGCGCGGCAGGTATGCGCGTCACATTTCCGCTCTATACATCCCCGCCGTCTCTGGTTATGAGCGGCGCTTCGACGATGATCCGTGTGTTGGACGCTCTGAGGGTGACAGCATCACCAGAGCGAGCCGATCTATGAAACAGACATTGCAAGATGCGCTGACGCGCAAAGGATATGAGACCCTGACCCCGGTGCAACAGGCCGTGACCGCGCCCGAGTTGCAGGGGCGCGACCTGTTGGTTTCCGCGCAGACGGGTTCGGGCAAGACCATCGGGTTCGGATTGGCCATCGCGCCGACGCTTTTGGATGAGGGCGATGTCTTTGACGCGGCCGCAGCACCTTTGGCGTTGGTGATTGCGCCCACGCGCGAGCTGGCGATGCAGGTCAAGCGCGAGCTGGCGTGGCTTTATGCTGATGCGGGGGCGTTTCTTGCCTCTTGCGTGGGCGGAATGGATATGCGCGACGAACGCCGCGCCTTGGCCCGAGGCGCGCATATCGTTGTCGCAACGCCGGGCCGGTTGCGCGATCATATCATGCGCGGTTCGATCGATCTGACTGATGTGCGGGCGGTGGTGCTGGACGAAGCTGACGAGATGCTGGATCTGGGCTTCCGCGAGGATCTGGAGTTCATTTTGGAACAAACGCCCGAGACGCGTCAGACGCTGCTGTTTTCGGCCACGGTGCCGCGCGCGATTGTCAGCCTTGCGGCGCGCTATCAACAGGATGCTGAACGGGTCAGCACGGTCAGCGAACGCACGCAGCACGCGGATATCGAATACCGTGCACTGAATGTGGCGCCGCGCGATGGCGAGAACGCGATCATCAACGTGTTGCGCTATTACGAAGCCCCGAACGCCATCGTCTTTTGCAACACACGCGCCATGGTCAGCCGTTTGACGGCACGCTTGTCCAACCGGGGGTTCCCGGTTGTCGCTCTGTCGGGTGAGTTAACGCAAAGCGAACGCTCTAACGCGCTGCAAGCGATGCGCGATGGCCGCGCCCGTGTTTGTGTGGCCACCGATGTCGCGGCGCGGGGGATCGACCTGCCGAACCTGGATCTGGTTGTTCACGCCGAACTGCCCAATAGTCATGAAACCCTGCTGCACCGCTCGGGTCGGACCGGTCGGGCAGGCCGCAAAGGGGTCAGTGCGCTGATCGTGCCCCCGGCGGCGTTCAAAAAGGCACAGCGCCTTTTGAAATTTGCCAAACTCACCGCCGAGTGGGGGTCTGCGCCCTCGGCTGAAGAGGTCAACGCGCAGGACTTGCAACGAATGTTTGCGTCCGACGACTGGCAGTCCGAGGTTCCCGAGACCGAGCGCGCCTCGGTCGAGCAACTGGTCGCGCGGTTCTCGGCAGAACAGCTGGCCGCGGCTTACGTTCGCCAATACACGAGCCAACATTCCGCGCCCGAAGAACTGAGCGAGGTCAACGCGGCAGCCAAACCCAGCGCTCCCTTTGGTCCCAGCGTTTGGTTTTCCCTGTCTGAGGGGCGCAATCAGCACGCCTCGCCGCGCTATGTTCTGCCGATGATCTGCAAGGCCGGGAACATCACGAAATCCGATATAGGCGCGATCCGCATTGCCGACGATGTGACCTATATCGAAATCCGCGAAAGCAGCGTGCCCGGTTTTATCGAAGCCATTGGGCCCGAGATGAAGGTCGAAGGAGCGAAAGAGATCGTTCGACTGGATAAGGCCCCAGACCTGTCGCGACCCGCAAAGCCGGGCCCCAAACGTGGGATGAAGGACAAGAAACGGGGAAAAACTGAGCGTCCGGAGCGTCTGGTCGAACCGCAACCGGCAAAGACGCGGAAGAAGGACACACCCAAACCTGCGGACAAGGGAAAAGCCGATCCCAAACCTAAGCGCAGCAAGGCCGGGGACGCCTGGGCAGGCAAGACACCGGATCGCCGCCCCAAAGGTCCTCCGCCGCCAAAAGGCAAGCCCAACAGCAAGAAGAACCGCGCGCGGGCCGCGGCGGCCAAGGGCGGCAATGCGGTTCCGAAACGCCGGACGTAAACTGGGGCGTTAATCGCGCTGCGAAGCCCCTTTGCAAAAGTTGTGATCGGTTCTGAGGCTATTCTTCTTGCAATAGTCTGTGTGTTGATGTGCAATCGCGTTCTGATTGTACAAATGCTATTCAACTGGTTGGAAAGAGATGTCGAGCATTCTCATTTGGTCGAGCGTTTTTCTTCGGGCCGGTACAGCAGGGCAAAACGCAAAGCGCTGGATGGTCAACTATCTGCGCGGCAAGTCCATATCCTGCGATCTGAACGGCGAACGTACACACGACCGCTGGGTGGGCGTCTGCTACGCCGATGGTGAGGACATTGGTGCCGCAGTTATCGCAGCCGGTCACGCATTGGACTGCGCCCGTTATTCGGGTGGCCAGTACAGGAAGTTTGAAACGCGCGCCGCGCGGTCACGGCTCAAGCGGGCCGGATGTTGCAGGACAAGGTAAGGAGGCGGCAGGGTGTCACATAGATCAATCGTTGAAACGGGCGCGAAGGCAGGGGACAAGGTTGTTTGTGTCGAGGTTCTTGAGGAAGGGGCCATACCTGGTGTCACCTACGTTCCGGGCAAGATTTATGACGTGGTTGAAGTTTTCGACAAGCCCATGGTTGAGCATGATGGGTCTTTGGTCCCATCTGTCCGTCATCGAATGATTTGGAACACGAGCGTTTGATTGGCTTAGGAGGATCAGGCTCGCCGTAGTTTCAATCTACGCCGCGTTCTGATG
>NZ_JBQFLQ010000006.1:0-224510 GCF_056531325.1 Ruegeria sp. N8
CTGCGGTCAGCGTGGTCTTACCATGGTCAACGTGGCCAATCGTGCCGATGTTGACGTGCGGTTTTGTACGCTCAAACTTTTCCTTTGCCATGATGGCCTCCTTTTTCGGTAATGAAGGGAGCCCGTGAACCGGACCCCCTCAAATCTTTGGTTATGCGTATTTCGCCTGGATCTCGTCCGAGATGTTCTGCGGAACCGGATCGTAGTGGTCGAACTGCATGGTGAACTGGGCACGGCCCGACGACATCGAACGCAGAGTGTTGATGTAGCCGAACATGTTCGCCAGCGGAACGAACGCGTCGATCGCGATCGCGTTGCCGCGCGGTTCCTGACCAGACACCTGGCCACGACGCGAGGTCAGGTCGCCGATGATACCGCCGGTATATTCTTCCGGGGTGATCACCTCGACCTTCATGATCGGTTCCAACAGTTTCGCGCCAGCTTTGCGCATGCCTTCACGCATACACATACGGGCCGCGATTTCGAACGCCAGAACGCTCGAGTCAACGTCGTGGAACTTACCGTCCAGCAGGGCAACCTTGAAGTCGATCACGGGGAAGCCAGCCAGCGGGCCGCTATCCATGACCGAGTTGATGCCTTTTTCAACACCCGGGATGTATTCCTTCGGAACGGCACCACCAACGATGCGGCTTTCGAACGAATAACCTTCGCCTGGCTCGGTCGGCTGGATTTCCAGCTTAACTTCACCGAACTGACCCGAACCACCCGACTGTTTCTTGTGGGTGTAGGTGTGTTCAACCGGCATCGAGATGGTTTCGCGATAGGCCACCTGCGGTGCACCAATGTTCGCTTCAACCTTGAACTCGCGCTTCAGACGGTCAACCAGGATGTCCAGGTGAAGTTCGCCCATGCCCTTCATGATGGTCTGACCGGATTCCAGGTCAGTTTCCACACGGAAGGACGGGTCTTCGGCGGCCAGACGGGCCAGACCCTGGGACATCTTCTCTTGGTCGCCCTTGGTTTTGGGCTCAACCGCGATCTCGATCACCGGATCGGGGAAGGTCATGGTTTCCAGAACCACCGGATCCTTCGCGTCACACAGGGTGTCACCGGTGGTGGTGTCTTTCAGACCCGCCAGCGCGATGATGTCGCCTGCAAACGCTTCTTCGATCTCTTCCCGGTTGTTGGAGTGCATCATCATCATACGACCGATGCGCTCTTTCTTACCTTTGGTCGAGTTCAGGATCGAGTCACCCTTGTTCATGGTGCCCGAGTAGATCCGGGTGAAGGTCAGCGAGCCAACGAAGGGGTCGTTCATGATTTTGAACGCCAGACCCGAGAAGGCCATGTCGTCGTCTGCACGACGTGCGATGTCACGAACTTCTTCCTCGTCGCCGGGTTTGAAGCCCATGTAATCAACAACGTCCAGCGGGCTGGGCAGATAGTCGATCACAGCGTTGAGCAGAGGCTGAACGCCTTTGTTCTTGAACGCCGAACCACCCAGAACCGGAACAAACGCGATGTCCAGAGTACCTTTGCGCAGCAGGGCGCGCAGGGTCGGAACGTCGGGCTCATTGCCTTCCAGGTATTCCATCATCGCGTCGTCGTCCATTTCGACGGCCGCTTCGATCATCTTGCCGCGCCATTCGTCAGCCATGTCTTTCAGGCTGTCGCGGATCGGAGCTTTGATCCAGCTTGCGCCCAGATCTTCGCCCTGCCACAGCCACTCTTCCATGGTAACCAGGTCGATCAGACCTTCCAGCTCGGACTCGGCGCCGATCGGAATGCCAACCGGAACGGCGCGTGCGCCGGTGCGGTCTTCGATCATGCGAACGCAGTTGAAGAAGTCTGCGCCGATCTTGTCCATCTTGTTGACGAAAACCATACGCGGAACCTTGTAGCGGTCAGCCTGACGCCACACGGTTTCGGTCTGGGGCTCAACACCGGCGTTTGCATCCAGAACGCAGACGGCACCGTCGAGAACCGCCAGCGAACGCTCAACTTCGATGGTGAAGTCAACGTGGCCGGGGGTGTCGATGATGTTCAGGCGGTGCTTAGGGGTATCGGCGGTTTTACCGTCCTCGGTGCGCTCCCAGAAAGTGGTGGTCGCAGCCGAAGTGATGGTGATGCCGCGTTCCTGCTCCTGCTCCATCCAGTCCATGGTGGCTGCACCATCGTGCACCTCACCGATGTTGTGAGATTTACCAGTGTAATACAGGATACGCTCCGAGCAGGTGGTCTTACCTGCGTCGATGTGCGCCATGATACCGAAGTTACGGTATAGTTCGAGCGGATATTCGCGTGCCATTTTGGATAAGCCTCTGGATTACCAACGGTAGTGGCTGAAGGCTTTGTTCGCCTCGGCCATCTTGTGGGTGTCTTCGCGCTTCTTCACGGCAGTACCGCGGGACTGTACAGCGTCCAGCAGCTCACCGGCGAGGCGTTCTTCCATGGTGTTTTCGTTGCGACCACGCGCGGCGGTGATCAGCCAGCGGATGGCCAGTGCTTCGCGGCGCTCGGGGCGTACTTCGACCGGAACCTGATAGGTTGCACCACCAACCCGGCGCGAGCGAACCTCGACCGACGGTTTGATGTTGTCGAGCGCTTCGTGGAACACTTCGACAGGTGCGCGCTTGATCTTGTTCTCAACACGGTCAAAGGCGTTGTAAACGATGCGCTCTGCGACCGACTTCTTGCCGTCGATCATCAGGTTGTTCATGAACTTGGTCAGAACCTTGTCGCCAAATTTGGCGTCAGGCAGGACTTCGCGTTTTTCGGCGGCGTGACGACGTGACATATCAGCCTCTCCTTCTTACTTGGGACGCTTCGCGCCGTATTTCGAACGACGTTGCTTACGATCTTTGACGCCCTGAGTATCCAGAACACCGCGCAGGATGTGGTAACGCACACCGGGAAGGTCTTTTACACGGCCGCCACGGATCAGAACAACCGAGTGTTCCTGCAGGTTGTGGCTTTCACCGGGGATGTACGAGATGACCTCGAACCCGTTGGTCAGGCGCACTTTGGCAACCTTACGCATAGCCGAGTTCGGCTTTTTCGGAGTGGTGGTATACACACGGGTGCAGACGCCGCGTTTCTGCGGGCACTGCTCCAGGTGCATGGACTTCGAGCGTTTTACTTTGGGCTGCCGCGGTTTGCGGATCAGCTGTTGAATAGTTGGCATTCCGGTTTCTTCCCCGTTTTGCAACACACATGACATGCACGCGCATTGCGTGCGGTTAAACTTTGCTGCGCTCATGCGTCCACAAGCGCAAAACCCGCGAGCGCTCCCATTCCGAGGTGAACGTCGCGGTTGGTTATCAGAGGACGCGAACTGCAAAATTGTCCGGGTCTTGACCAGTCCATTACTGAGATCGGTTTTGGGGCGGCCCCCGGTACCGAGATGGGCGCGTAATAGGGGGAGTCGGCGCAAGTGTCAACAGTACACCGGACCCACCGCACGACAGGCCGCTTTGCGCTGATATATCCGGTCCGATTGTCGGCCGCCAGTACTGCTGACCGTTGCGAGTTCGCGACCGCAGGGGCATAGTCAGCCACAACGCCACGCACTACGGATGACCCATGCAAATCATCGGCCTGTGCCGCTTTTCCTACCCCGCTCATGGCGGCTTTCAGGTCGAACATGACACGATCGAGGAACGGCGCGCCTATCTCTACCACCCTACCCGGCTGGAAGAGAGGTTTCGCCTGTTCGAAACCACCACCCTGCCCTGTCTGCGCGAACAGACGGATGAGGATTTCCAATTGCTCATCGTGATCGGGGATTGCCTACCGAAACCCGCCTTTGATCGGCTGCACGACCTGACCACAGGCATGAAGCAGGTGCAGATCATCGCCCGTCGCCCCATGCGCCACCGCCGGGTGATGAAAGAGATCCTGAACGCCGCACGTCACGATCCCAACATGCCCTGCATCCAATTCCGGCATGATGATGACGACGCCGTGTCGGTGGATTTCGTCGAACGGCTACGTATCGCCGCTGACGAAGGCGGCGCGCTGATGCGCAACCACAAAACGGTTGCCATCGACTATAACCAAGGGTTTCTGGCACGGTTCGGGCCCGAGGGCATTCACGCCGCGCAAGTGTTTCAACCGCTGCTGGGGATCGGGTTTGCCATGTACGTGCGGGGTGGAAGTGATCTGACAATCATGAATTTTGGGCATCACCGGATCGGTAACTACATGCCGGTGATCAGCTATCCAGACGCGCCGATGTGGGTGCGCACGCTGAATTCGTACAACGATTCACCCCATGCCCGCAAAAGCAACACTCAGCTTGCACCCCTGACCCCCGAACAAGAGGGCGAGTTCATCGCCCGCTTTGCCATCGATCAGGACGCCGTGCGTCGGGTTCACTCGGGTGGGTGAACTGCCCGCTCACGGAATAGGGTGAAAAGCCCGGCACCCACGACCAGCGCGGCACCTGCCATGGTTACAGCGTCTGGCCAGTCTCCGAACACGACCCAACCCAAACCCAGGGCCCAAAGCAAGCTGGAGTAACGAAACGGCGCGATGAACCCCACATCGCCCTCGCGCATAACCATGACGCTGAACAGATAGCCCATCAGTACAAACACCGCCGCCGTCCCCACCATCACGCCCGCTCCGGGCGAAACTGGCACCCAACCTGTTGATACGGTCGCAATCGAGGCCGAAACGGTGATGGTGACGCTTGTGGCCAGCGTCACAACCAGCGACGGCACCTCACTAGACATGCGCCGCGTGATTAGATCCCGCACCGTGACCGAGATCACGGCGATCAGTGCGTAAATTGCATAGATGCTGAACCCCTCAGGCCCCGGTCGGACGATCAGCAGCATCCCCACAAACCCCATCCCGATAGCCAGAATGCGCCGCCACCCGATCTGTTCGCGAAAAAACAGAACCGCACCCAAAGTCACGGTCAGCGGCAGTGCCTGCAAGACCGCCGTCACATTGGCAAGCGGCATATGCAGCAGAGCGGTTAGGAAAAAGAACGTGGCCGACAGCTCGGCCAGGCTACGCGCACCGATCAGCCACTTGTCATGTCGCGGGAAGTGCAAATGCAGCGCCCCCAGGTTGCGCGCCATAAGATACACAAGAACCGTCGCCAATACCCCGCGCATGGCCACCATCTGGAACAGAGGCACCTCGGCCCCTGCCAGCTTGATCAGCGTATCGTTGATGGTAAAGGCCGCCATACTGCCCATCATCAGTAGGGCGCCTTTTATGTTTGGGGTCATCCAAGTATCCCAGTCAGCAGTTTTTAAATACAGATACTATGTGTTTCGAACTAATCTGCCCCACCAGATTGCGTGCTTTGCCAACAACATCTTCTGTGGTCCATTCATCCAAGCAAAGCCGATCCACATCCTCCACGGTGATTTCCAGAACGGGCCACGGATCGGTTATATCCGCAAGCACAGCTTTGGCGTCTATTTCGTTAAGCGCACCCTCTTGATACGCCAATAAGGCGAAACGCACCCGAAATTCTTCCATATCATCAAGCCGCATTTCACGAAGTGCACCGTAGGCTTTAAAAAATGCACTCTGCAAGTCACCCAAACCCCTTACGATCACGAAATCCATCAGCCATTCTGGCGGCGCTTCGACCTGCAACAATAAATCCGCTGCCCAGTTAGAGAGGTCTTCGACTGTCCAGTAGTGTCCTTTGACAGCCGCGTAGACAGCGCAGATCAAATCCTCTTGTGATCGAATTCTCCAGTTTTCAATTTGCATTTATTCAACCCGCAGTTCCGAGCGCACTTGCATCAATATCTTACCAAGCTTGTTCCAACCCTGCCCGTCTGGCCCGCACCCCCAATAGGAATCCATCGGCGCGTTCTCGACGATTTGCGCTGTGCCCGTCGACGGCAGCAAAACGCGCGGGGTCTCATGGGTTGCGAATTTGACGCGAACGGCGTCCAGCATGATACGGTCCTTCACCTCTTCCCGGTCTGACCGCAAAGGAATGCTGCGGGTCATGCCCAAAGCCTTGGCATCCTTGGGTTTAATGCTCTGACGAATACGCTCGCGGTAGGCGGCGTCATGAAACTTCTGAGCTTGAAAATAGTGTTCCACCGTGCGCCACCACACACCGTCCATGGCAATGCCAAAAGGTGCAAAGTTAGAAAACTCAGCGTAAAGATCTGTTTGCGCGTAAAAATAAATAGTGAGGCCATCTTCATTCATAGTGGGAACGAACACCAAATTGCCCGGCAGATGCAAGCAGTCGTTTCCCAACGCAAAAGAAAAGGCCCCGCGTTTCCGCAGGGCCTGTTCTCTGTTCTGAAACCGCGCTTATTCGCGGCTTTCGGGGGCGTCGACCACGATGTCCAGTTCATCCCCGACCATGTCGTCATCGATCAGCGGCGCAGCCAGAGCAGCGGCGGCTTCGGCCTCTTCCCGGCGGGCTTCGATGACGACGTTATCGCGGGTTTGGGCGACCTGACGCACGGCCTGAGTGGCACCGCCGGTACCGGCGGGAATCAGACGACCGACGATGACGTTCTCTTTCAGGCCAACCAGCTTGTCTTTCTTGCCCTGAACCGAAGCTTCGGTCAGGACACGAGTGGTCTCCTGGAACGACGCCGCCGAGATGAACGAACGCGTTTGCAGCGAGGCTTTGGTGATCCCCAGAAGGATCGGTTCGCCCTGTGCCGGACGACCACCGCGGGCGATGGTCTTCTCGTTGGCCGCGTCGAACTCTTGCTTGTCGACATGCTCGCCTTTCAGCAGGGTGGTGTCGCCTGAATCCAGGATCTCCCACTTCTGCAGCATCTGGCGCACGATAACCTCGATGTGCTTATCGTTGATCTTCACGCCCTGCAGACGATACACGTCCTGCACCTCGTCGATCATGTAATCCGCAAGCGCTTCGACACCCATGATGGACAGGATGTCGTGCGGAGCCGGGTTACCGTCCATCAGGTATTCACCCTTCTGGATGAAGTCCCCTTCGGCGACCGGGATGTGCTTGCCCTTGGGCACCATGTACTCGATGGTCTCCATGGACTCGTCCGCCGGTTCGATGCTGATGCGGCGCTTGTTCTTGTAGTCGCGGCCAAAGCGCACGTAACCATCGGCTTCTGCGATGATCGCGTGATCTTTTGGACGGCGGGCTTCGAACAGTTCGGCCACACGCGGCAGACCACCGGTGATATCCTTGGTCTTGGCACCTTCACGCGGGATACGCGCGACAACGTCACCGGCTTCGACGGTCTGACCGTCTTCGACCGACAGGATCGCATCCACCGACATCGGATAGTGAACCGGGTTGCCCGCGTCGTTGCGGACTGGTTCGCCATCTTCACCAACCAGAATGATCTCGGGCTTGAGGTCGCTGCCTTTGGGGGCCGCGCGCCAGTCGATCACGATCTTCTGGGTCATACCGGTTGCTTCGTCGGTCTCGTCGCGGACAGCAAGGCCCGAAACAAGGTCAACGTATTTCGCAGTACCGGCTTTCTCGGCGATGATCGGCAGAGTGTACGGATCCCATTCGAACAGCTTGTCGCCACGGGAAACGGTTGCGCCATCCTTGACGAACAGCTTGGATCCGTAACCCAGCTTGAAGCTGGCACGCTCTTCGCCGTGTTCGTCGTTGATAACCAGCTTCATGTTCCGGCCCATGACCAGGCTTTCGCCTGCGGCATTGATCAGAATCTGCGGGTTCTCGAACGCAACAACACCTTCCTGGTTGGCTTCCTGGAACGACTGCTGACCGCCTTGCGCAACACCACCGATGTGGAAGGTCCGCATAGTCAGCTGAGTACCGGGTTCACCGATCGACTGCGCGGCGATGATGCCGACAGCTTCACCCGTGTTGACCATGGTGCCGCGTGCAAGGTCACGACCATAGCAGGTTGCACAGACGCCTTCCTCGGACTCACAGGTCAGAGGCGAACGGATGCGCATCGACGCAACACCGGCCTCGTCGATGGTGTCGGCCATACGTTCGTCGATCAGCTGACCTGCTGCGACGATCACCTCATCGGTGCCCGGACGCAGGACATCGTCAGCCGCCACACGGCCCAGCACACGTTCGGCCAGCGAGGCAACAACCTCACCGTCGTTCACGGCTGCTTCGGCTGTGATTGCACGTTCTGTGCCACAGTCGATCTCACGCACGATACAGTCCTGCGCCACGTCCACCAGACGACGGGTCAGGTACCCCGAGTTCGCCGTCTTCAGAGCGGTATCCGACAGACCCTTACGGGCACCGTGGGTCGAGTTGAAGTACTCGAGAACGGTCAGACCTTCTTTAAAGTTCGAGATGATCGGCGTTTCGATGATGTCACCGTTCGGCTTGGCCATCAGGCCGCGCATACCGCCCAGCTGTTTCATCTGAGTGACCGAGCCACGCGCACCCGAGTGGGCCATCATGTAGACCGAGTTCGGTTCCTGCTCGGAGCCGTCCTCAGCCCGATCCGACGACGAGATCGTCGACATCATCGCCTCGGTGACGCGGTCGTTACACTTCGACCAAGCATCGACAACTTTGTTGTACTTTTCGCCCTGAGTGATCAGGCCGTCCATGTACTGCTGTTCAAAGTCCTTCACCTGACCGCGGGTGTCATCAACGATACCCCACTTGTCGTCCGGAATGACCATGTCGTCTTTACCGAACGAGATGCCCGCCTTGAACGCTTCTTTGAAGCCCATCGACATGATCTGGTCACAGAAGATAACCGACTCTTTCTGACCGCAATACCGGTAGACGGTGTCGATCACCTGCTGCACTTCTTTCTTCCGCAGCAGACGGTTGACCAGATCGAACGGCGCTTTGTTGTTCATCGGCAGCAAGGCACCCAGGCGCAGACGGCCCGGAGTGGTCTCATAGCGCTTCTGAACTTCGTTGCCTTCGTCGTCGATCTGCGTGATCCGGGCGGTGATCTTGGTGTGCAGATGCACTTCACCGGAATCCAGCGCGTGCTGAACTTCGTCGATCGAACCGAACACCTTGCCTTCGCCCGGCATGCCTTCGCGTTCCAGGGTCACATAGTAGAGACCCAGGATCATATCCTGCGACGGAACGATGATCGGCGCGCCGTTTGCAGGCGACAGAACGTTGTTCGTCGACATCATCAGAACACGGGCTTCCAGCTGGGCCTCAAGGCTCAGCGGGACGTGAACAGCCATCTGGTCACCGTCGAAGTCGGCGTTAAAGGCCGAACAGACCAGCGGGTGCAGCTGGATGGCTTTACCTTCGATCAGAACCGGTTCGAACGCCTGAATGCCAAGACGGTGCAGCGTCGGCGCACGGTTCAGCATGACAGGGTGTTCGCGGATCACCTCGTCGAGGATATCCCACACTTCGGGACGCTCTTTCTCGACCAGCTTCTTCGCCTGTTTGACAGTCGAAGACAGACCCTTGGCTTCAAGGCGCGAGTAGATGAACGGCTTGAACAGCTCCAGCGCCATCTTCTTGGGCAAACCACACTGGTGCAGCTTAAGCTCCGGACCGGTCACGATGACCGAACGGCCCGAGAAGTCGACGCGTTTACCCAGAAGGTTCTGACGGAAGCGCCCCTGCTTACCCTTCAGCATGTCCGACAGAGATTTCAGCGGACGCTTGTTGGCACCGGTGATTACGCGGCCACGACGGCCGTTGTCGAACAGAGCGTCAACAGATTCCTGAAGCATCCGCTTTTCGTTGCGGACGATGATGTCAGGTGCGCGCAGTTCGATCAGACGCTTCAGACGGTTGTTCCGGTTGATGACACGGCGATACAGATCGTTCAGATCCGAAGTCGCGAAACGGCCACCATCCAGCGGAACCAGCGGACGCAGTTCCGGCGGAATGACCGGGATCACGGTCATCACCATCCATTCGGGCCGGTTGCCCGACTCGAGGAAGGATTCAACAACCTTCAGACGCTTGATGATCTTCTTGGGCTTCAGTTCGCCGGTTGCTTCGGCCAGATCAGCGCGCAGCTGCTCGGCTTCGGCTTCCAGATCAATCTGGGCCAGCATTTCACGGATGGCTTCGGCACCGATATTGGCGGTGAACGCGTCCATGCCATAGGCATCCTGCGCATCCATGTACTCTTCTTCGGTCAGCATCTGGCCGTAGGTCAGGTCGGTCAGACCGGGCTCGATGACGACATAGTTTTCAAAGTACAGAACACGTTCCAGATCGCGCAGCGTCATGTCCAGCATCAGACCGATGCGGGACGGCAGCGATTTCAGGAACCAGATGTGCGCAACAGGCGCGGCCAGTTCGATATGACCCATACGCTCGCGGCGGACTTTCTGCAGGGTGACTTCCACACCGCATTTCTCGCAGACAACGCCGCGATACTTCATCCGCTTATACTTGCCGCACAGACATTCGTAGTCTTTGATCGGGCCAAAGATACGCGCGCAGAACAGACCGTCACGCTCGGGCTTGAACGTCCGGTAGTTGATGGTTTCGGGTTTCTTGATCTCGCCATAGGACCAAGACAGAATCCGCTCAGGCGACGCCAGCGAGACCTTGATCTCGTCGAAGACCTTCGGGGGCGTCAGCGGGTTGAACGGGTTGTTGGTGATTTCCTGGTTCATTTGTTACCTCAAATCTTGCGGAAGGGGGGACGGGAGAAAGGGCAGCGCCCTTACTCCTCAACCTCCGCATCCAGGAGTTCCATATTCAGGCCGAGGCCACGGACTTCTTTAACCAGAACGTTGAACGATTCCGGTACGCCCGCTTCAAAGTTATCCTCGCCCTTGACGATCGACTCATAGACCTTGGTCCGGCCGGCGACGTCATCCGATTTCACGGTCAACATCTCCTGCAGGGTGTAGGCGGCGCCGTAAGCTTCCAGAGCCCAGACTTCCATCTCACCAAAGCGCTGACCACCGAACTGCGCTTTACCACCCAGCGGCTGCTGGGTCACAAGGCTGTACGGCCCGGTCGAACGCGCGTGGATTTTGTCGTCCACAAGGTGGTGCAGTTTCAGCAGGTACTTGATGCCCACAGTGACCGGACGTGCAAATTGCTCACCGGTACGGCCGTCGAACAGAACCGACTGACCGCTTTCCGAGAAGCCTGCACGCACCAGCGCGTCGTTGACGTCAGCCTCTTTGGCACCGTCAAAGACCGGGGTTGCGATCGGAACACCGCGGGTCACGTTGCCCGCAGCCTCGATCAGGCCATCCTCGTCCAGACCCGTGATGCCTTCTTCGTAGACATTCTCGCCATAGGCCAGCTTCATCGCTTCGCGCACCGGGGTCAGATCGCCGGACCGGCGGTATTCACCCAGAGCGTCGTCGATGTTCAGACCCAGACCGCGCGCGGCCCAACCCATGTGGGTTTCAAGGATCTGACCAACGTTCATACGCGAAGGCACACCCAGAGGGTTCAGACAGAAGTCAACCGGAGTACCATCGGCCAGGAACGGCATATCTTCCATCGGAACAACCTTGGAGATCACACCTTTGTTCCCGTGACGACCGGCCATCTTGTCGCCCGGCTGCAGCTTGCGCTTCACGGCGATGAAGACTTTGACCATTTTCATCACACCCGGCGGCAGGTCGTCGCCACGGCGGACTTTCTCGACCTTGTCTTCGAAACGGGCGTCCAGAGCACGCTTTTGCACTTCGTATTGCTCGTTCAGAGCTTCGACGATCTGTGCGTCCTGCTCGCCTTCCAGCGCCAGCTGCCACCACTGACCACGGGTCAGGGTTTCCAGCAGCTCCTCGGTGATCACCGACCCTGCCTTGACGCCTTTCGGGCCTTTGACAGCGGTTTTACCCAGTATCAGACCTTGCAGACGCGCATAGATGTTGCGGTCCAGGATCGCCAGCTCGTCGTCCCGGTCACGGGCCAGACGTTCGACTTCCTCACGCTCGATCTGCAGCGCACGCTCGTCTTTCTCGACGCCGTGACGGTTGAAGACGCGGACCTCAACGACCGTACCGTAATCGCCCGGTTTCACGCGCAGCGAGGTGTCGCGCACGTCAGATGCTTTTTCACCAAAGATGGCGCGCAGCAGCTTTTCTTCCGGGGTCATCGGGCTTTCACCCTTCGGAGTGATCTTGCCGACCAGAATATCGCCCGGCTCAACATCCGCGCCGATGTAAACGATGCCCGCCTCGTCGAGGTTGCGCAGCGCTTCTTCACCGACATTCGGGATGTCGCGGGTGATCTCTTCCGGGCCCAGCTTGGTGTCACGGGCGGCGACTTCGAATTCCTCAATATGGACCGAGGTAAACACGTCATCACGCGCGATACGTTCCGAGATCAGGATCGAGTCTTCGTAGTTGTAGCCGTTCCACGGCATGAACGCGACGACCACGTTCTTACCAAGGGCCAGTTCACCCATATCGGTCGACGGACCGTCAGCAATGACCTCGCCCTTCTGGACGGTGTCACCCACCTTGATCAGCGGACGCTGGTTGATGCAGGTGTTCTGGTTAGACCGCTGGAATTTGCGCAGACGATAGATGTCAACGCCAGCGTCGCCCAGTTCCAGATCCTCAGTCGCGCGGATAACGATACGCTGGGCATCGACCTGGTCGATGATACCGGCGCGTTTCGCCTGAATCGCAGCGCCCGAGTCAATCGCAACCTTTTCCTCGATCCCGGTACCGACCAGCGGTGCCTCGGCCCGCAGCAGCGGAACCGCCTGACGTTGCATGTTCGAGCCCATCAGAGCGCGGTTGGCGTCGTCATTTTCAAGGAACGGGATCAGCGATGCAGCGACCGACACCAGCTGTTTCGGCGACACGTCGATCAGGTCAACATTCTCGCGCGGGGCAAGGGTGTAGTCACCGGCCTGACGGGTCGACACCAGATCGTTGATGAACTTGCCATCCGCATCCAAAGTCGCGTTCGCCTGCGCCACGGTGTGACGCATTTCCTCGGTCGCGGACATGTAGTGAACCTCATCGGTCACCTCGGCGTCTTTAACGACGCGGTACGGTGTTTCGATGAAGCCATACTTGTTCACGCGGGCGAAGGTGGCCAGCGAGTTGATCAGACCGATGTTCGGACCTTCAGGCGTTTCAATCGGGCACATCCGGCCGTAGTGGGTCGGGTGAACGTCGCGCACTTCAAAGCCTGCACGCTCACGTGTCAGACCACCGGGGCCAAGCGCCGAGAGGCGGCGTTTATGGGTGACTTCAGACAGAGGGTTGGTCTGGTCCATGAACTGAGACAGCTGCGACGAGCCGAAGAATTCACGAACAGCAGCCGCAGCCGGTTTCGCGTTGATCAGGTCCTGAGGCATGACGGTGTCGATCTCGACTGACGACATACGCTCTTTAATCGCGCGCTCCATGCGCAGCAGACCGACGCGGTACTGGTTCTCCATCAGTTCGCCCACCGAGCGCACACGACGGTTGCCGAGGTGGTCGATATCGTCCACGTCGCCTTTGCCGTCACGCAGCTCAACCAGCGCCTTGATGCAGGCCACGATGTCTTCGCGGCGCAGGGTACGCAGAGTGTCAGGCGCGTCCAGAGCCAGACGCATGTTCATTTTCACGCGGCCAACAGCGGACAGGTCATAGCGCTCGCTGTCGAAGAACAGCGTGTCGAACAGGGCCGATGCCGCTTCGACGGTGGGCGGCTCACCCGGACGCATGACGCGGTAGATGTCCATCAGCGCGGTTTCGCGGCTCATGTTCTTGTCCTGAGCCATAGTGTTGCGCATGTAGGGACCGACATTAACGTTGTCGATGTCCAGAACCGGGATGTCGGTGATGCCCGCATCCATCAGGTCCTTGACGGTGCCACCGATCAGGTCGCCGTCCTTGTCGTATTCCAGAGTCAGCTCATCACCGGCTTCGACATAGATCGCGCCGTTTTCTTCGTTGATGATGTCCTTTGCGACATACTTGCCGACGATGTTGTCGAAGGGAACTAGCAGGTCGGTGACGTTGCCTTCGTCTATCAGCTTCTTCACGGCGCGCGGCGTGACTTTCTTGCCCGCTTCGGCAATCACTTCACCTGATTTCGCGTCGATCAGGTCGTATGTCGGACGGGTCCCGCGCACACGCTCGGGGAAGAACGGCGTGACCCAGCCTTTCTTCTTGTCCAGCTTGTAGGACACGGTGTTGTAATACGCGTCCATGATCGCTTCCTGATCCAGACCCAGTGCGTACAGCAGGGTGGTCACAGGCAGCTTGCGGCGACGGTCGATACGGGCGAACACGATGTCCTTGGCGTCGAACTCAAAGTCCAGCCAGCTGCCGCGATACGGGATGATGCGGCAGGCAAACAGCAGTTTACCGGACGAGTGGGTCTTGCCCTTGTCGTGGTCAAAGAACACACCGGGCGAGCGGTGCATCTGGCTGACGATTACACGCTCGGTGCCGTTCACGATGAACGTTCCGTTCGGTGTCATCAGGGGCATGTCGCCCATGAACACGTCCTGTTCCTTGATATCTTTGACCGACTTGGCGCCGGTGTCCTCATCGACATCAAACACGATCAGACGCAGAGTAACCTTCAGCGGCGCGCTGTAGGTCATGTCGCGCTGCATGCACTCTTCGACGTCATATTTGGGTTTTTCCAGATCGTATTTCACGAACTCCAGCACGGAGGTTTCGTTGAAATCCTTGATCGGGAAAACCGACTGGAACACGCCTTTGATGCCTTCGCCGTCTGTGGGCTGTTCTGCATCGCCGGAGCGCAGGAAAAGATCATATGAAGATTTCTGGACCTCAATGAGGTTCGGCATTTCCAAAACTTCGCGGATTTTGCCGTAATATTTACGAAGACGTTTCTGGCCAAGGAACGTTTGAGCCATGTCAGATGTCACCTTTCGATGTTCTCAGCGGGCAAAGACACCGTCGGGCCCCGGCATCTTGCACAATCGAGACGACACGTCCGGATCAATTCGTGGCCACCGTCCCGAAGGTGGCCTCCCGATCCGAAAACCGTGTCTTAGAAAACGCCCCAAGATATGAGGCCCTTTCTAAGACAGGTTCGGCTGGACCCGGATTTCTCTGGGCCCAGCCTGAATTTTCGGCGCATCAGCGATGCACCTGTCGGTTGGCTTAGGCCAGCTCGACTTCGGCGCCAGCTGCTTCCAGCTTGCCTTTGACTTCTTCGGCTTCGTCTTTCGACACGCCTTCTTTGATCTTGCCGCCAGCTTCGACCAGTTCCTTGGCTTCTTTCAGGCCCAGACCGGTGATGCCGCGAACTTCTTTGATCACGTTGATTTTCGAAGCGCCGGCGTTCTTCAGAACGACGTCGAATTCGGTTTTTTCTTCCTCAGCTGCGCCACCGGCGTCGCCACCAGCTGCAACCATTACGGCGCCGCCAGCTGCGGGCTCGATGCCGTATTCGTCTTTGAGGATGGTTTTCAGTTCTTGTGCTTCCAGCAGGGTCAGACCCACGATGCTTTCTGCGAGTGCTTTCAGATCAGCCATTTTATCAGCTCTTTCCGTTTACAGTGTGTGTTCCAACGTCAGGGAGTGTTCCCTACGCAGATCATTCAGTGCCAACCGCTTACGCAGCTTCCGCCTTCTCTTCGATGGTGGAAAGGATGCTTGCGATGTTGCTTGCAGGTGCGCCAATCGCGCCGGCGATGTTCGAAGCAGGTGCGCCAATGCAGCCCACGATCGAAGCAATAAGCTCCTCGCGAGACGGCATTTTCGAAACTGTTTCGACGCCTTTGCGGTCCAGAGCGTTCTCGCCCATTGCACCGCCAAGGATTTCGAACTTCTTGTTCTCCTTGGCGAAGTCCTCGGCCACCTTGGCTGCTGCCACGGGGTCCTCGGAATAGGTCAGAACGGTCATACCCGTCAGCAGGTCAGCGATGCTCTCACATGGCTTTCCGTCGAGGGCGATTTTGGCGAGCCTGTTCTTGGCAACACGCACGGCACCACCCGCGTCACGAGCACGTGCGCGAAGGTCCTGCATCTCGGCAACTGTCAGACCGGCGTAGTGAGCTACCACTACGACGCCAGAGCTTTCGAAGATTTGGCCGAGTTCCTCGACCACTTTCTCTTTCTGGGCTCTATCCACAGTTCTCTCCAAGTTTGGGATGTTGGACATCCCGGCTCATATTTGCTGCGGTCGAAACCACAGCGTTCAGGTCCGTTGTTACGGGATTGGCCAAAATGCGCCCGAGGATCGCGACCCTCAGAATTCTTTGGTCTTACCCGTCTCAGGCAGGAGATTAAGGGGCCATATGGCACCACCCACCGTCTTGGACGAAACGAAATAAAGCGCACGACGAATCGCACGCTTTACTCCGCAAGTCTCTTTAGGGCAGATGGCGTGGGTTTCCAAGAGGTAAATTGCGGATTGGGCGCGGTTTTGCCATGGCATTGACAAGGGCTGCAACTGCCCGTCCATTGGGCAGATTATCAGACACGCCTGGACACGGTTCCCTCCAAGAATGCACCCTCTTTCGGACGAAGAATTTCACCGCGCCTCTCGCTATGTGGACGAGTTCGCCCGGCAAATCGGGGCCAATCCGGTTGGTGCGTTCGATTGCATCTACCGATCTCATGACTTTCCTGACACGCGTATGGTGATTAAACTGCGTGCTGCTCATGAGGTGTACGCCCTCAAGATCGACGTCGACTCCCCTGGCACCGGACGACTGAAACAGGAATTCGACCACCTCACCGCCTTGTCGGAGTATTTTTCACCTATGAAAGATTCCGACGTCGTGCACCCGGTCTATCTTTCGCCGTCTCAGGCGTTCTTTGTCACCCCCTTCATCGACCGACCAACCGCCGCAGACCTGATCCACAACAGCATAGATGACACCCAAGTCGCCCAGATCTATCGCCGCGCCGGCGCGTGGCTGAACGATCTACATTCTTTCCGTCCGTCCAAGGAGTACAGATTTCGCCCCAAATGGATGACTGACCTGATTGCAGAGTTAAACGCACAGGTTCCACCTTCGGTTCGAGCAGAAAGTGACGTCATGCTCAGGGTGCTGTTGGCCGAGATGGCTGGCCTGAGGGGCGCGCCCGAGACCCAGGTCCTGGCCCATGGTGATTTCCACAGCCAGAACCTGATTGTCGGGCAAGGGCAGATGGTCGGGCTGGATTTTACTGAAACCCGCGAAAAACTGGCGGTTTATGATATTGTAGACTTTTTGAAATCAGATGTATTCCGCAACGCGCCGACCGACGCCATTGACCGCAGTGGAATCGTGCAAGCCAACAAACAGATGTTCCTACGTCGATATCGCCATCCGTTCCGTATGGACGTCCTCGATTTCTGTCTGCGTGCCCGACTATTGATTGACTGGCTGTCCCTTTGGCAAGCTGATCACCCATATAGCGCCTATGATGAGGACAGGCGGAAAAGGCTCGGCGACCGGTTGCGTCTTGCGTTCCAAAAGCCCTGACTACACTGACGCTTTTTTGTAACGACATGGAAAGGTTTTGATATTTACCCTCTCGACCTGCACCAATATTTTGGTCCAGATTGCCTCGAAAAAATGATCCGTGATCCGGATCTTCAGCAGCTACAGGTGTTCGTATTCAATGGTACTTCGCAGCTTTTTTGCCCAGGATAGTGAAGCTCTGATCGTCACGTCCAGCCCCGACAGCTCGATTGAAGGCGATCCGATCATCAACAACTCGGACACGCCGGACGGAACGATTTTTGAATACTCCGGAGGCTTTGGCACCACTGTCACGCTGGATGACACCAGCGGAAGCCCTAACGTCTTCAACGATGACCAAGAAGCCGGGCACGTCATCACGGATGGTGGCGGTATCGTCGCCGACGGTACCCAGGTCGAATCCGAATCCATAATCGTTGTCCGCGCCCTCGACGAAAACGGAGTACCTACCGGCCCCGAGATCGAGATTTATGTCTTTTCGCAAAATGGCATCACCTCGGACGTTTGGGGGTTTGCAACATCCGAACCGCTGACACCCGGCACGTCCTACATCAAGATTTCCGGTTCCAACGCCGGGTCGTCTTCCTATGATGACTATATCCCTTGCTTTGGCCCCGGCACGTTGATCGAAACCGTCGATGGCGAAGTCGACGTAGCCCTGCTGAAAAAAGGTCAAATGGTCTGGACCCGCGACGCCGGGTTCCAACCCATTCTATGGATCGGCACAACCGAAGTGCAAGGCACCGGCGCCTTTGCCCCTGTCGTCATCGAAAAAGATGCGATTGGAAACAGCCGCAAGCTTATCTTGTCGCCACAGCACCGGGTACTGGTCTCGGCCCCCGTCACCGACATGCTGTTCGGCTCATCCGAAGTCTTCGTTGCCGCCAAACACCTGTGCGGCCTGCCTGGCGTTGAAATCTGCGAAATGGACAGTATCACCTACACACATTTCATGTTCGACCGGCATCATATCGTCCGCTCAAACGGGGCACTGACTGAAAGCTATTTCTTTGGCGACACCGCCAAACACGCCCTGTCAGAGGCCCAACGGTCCGAGATTCTAACCCTATTCCCCATGTTGAAATTCGGAGTCTCTGCTTTCGGCGAAACCGCTGCCTCGACCATCAGCGCCCGTGAGGCAGAGGTTCTGCGCGCTTACCTGTAAACGCAAAAAAACCGGGCTGCATTTCGGCAACCCGGTTTCAAATCTGCATTGACGGAAGGGCTTATTCGCCCGACGCAGCCGCCACATCCAGGGTCACACCGGGGCCCATGGTCGAGCTCAGTGCGATCTTTTTCATGTAGGTGCCTTTTGCACCCGACGGCTTTGCCTTGGCCACAGCCGAGACGAAAGCGCGGACGTTTTCGGCCAGCTTGGCTTCGTCGAACGAAGCTTTGCCAACGCCTGCGTGCACAACGCCGCCTTTTTCCGCCTTGAACTGAACTTCACCGCCTTTGGCTGCTTCCACGGCCGCTTTAACGTCCATGGTCACGGTGCCAACCTTGGGGTTCGGCATCAGGTTGCGGGGGCCCAGAACCTTACCCAGACGGCCAACGATGGGCATCATGTCCGGGGTGGCAATGCAGCGATCGAATTCGATGGTGCCGCCCTGAATGGTTTCCATCAGGTCTTCTGCGCCAACGATATCCGCACCTGCTTCTTTCGCTTCGTCCGCCTTGGGACCACGCGCGAACACAGCAACGCGCATCGCTTTACCGGTGCCGTTGGGCAGACCAACAACGCCGCGAACCATCTGGTCTGCGTGACGAGTGTCAACGCCCAGGTTCATCGCGATTTCGATGGTCTCGTCGAATTTCGAGGTTGCATTGGCTTTGACCAGGGCAACTGCATCTTCAACCGACAGGTTTTCCTTGCCGGCGACAGCTTCGCGCGCAGCGCGGGTGCGTTTACCAAGTTTTGCCATCTTACTTCACCTCGATGCCCATGGAGCGGGCCGAGCCCAGGATGATCTGCATTGCGCCTTCGATATCGTTGGCATTCAGATCTTTCATTTTGGCTTCGGCGATTTCGCGAACCTGCTTCGAGGTCACGGTTGCCACGGTCTCGCGACCGGGGTTTTCCGCGCCACGGGGGCGGTTACGCTTGCCAACCGGCTTCAGACCAGCGGCTTTTTTCAGGTAATAAGACGCGGGCGGCGTCTTGATGTCCATGGTGAAGGACTTGTCCTGATAGTAGGTGATCACGGTCGGGCAAGGGGCGCCTTGCTCCATGTCTGCGGTCTTGGCGTTGAACGCCTTGCAGAACTCCATGATGTTGATGCCGCGCTGACCTAGCGCCGGACCAACTGGCGGCGAGGGGTTCGCCTGACCTGCAGGAACCTGCAGCTTCATTGTACCAGCAAGCTTCTTGGCCATTTGGTTTTCCTTTCAACTCGGGTGAAACGCGTTTCACCCAGACTATGTTGCGTGGTCCGATCCGGGATCGCGATCCCAGCAACCTCCCACGAGAGAATCTCGCCCGAAGACGATAGAGGCGGCATTTATAGTGGAATTGTGGGGTTGGCAAGTGGATGTCGCGCTATTGCCAGTTTGACTTTTTGTATTGACCGGACCTCAGTGGCTTTTGGGAACAGTCAAACAGAATAATTCATCTGAATACATAAGTTGCGTCAGAAAACAAGGCGGGTATCTTGGAGCAAATTGGCTACAAAAGAAGTGATCAGGGATGGCGTCATCTCGGCTAAACAAGGGGCTACTTATATGTGTGCTCCTAGCTATGTTGCCCGGATGCGGCAGCAAAGCGCAGGATCAGGGTGGTGCGTCCGGCGCAACTTCCCAAACCAGCGTGTCCAACACCGATGCTGCTTTCGCTGCGACAGGAATTGATCCCAGCACCTATTCGGGTCAGTTTCAGGTCAAGCTGACCAAGGAAGTTCCGCTGCGCGGTATTCCGGTCCCCTTCACAGTCTACGCCGGCCTGGAGGAATCCAGCCCAACTCGGCTGCGATTGCGGGCGTTCATGGATTTGCGCGGATTGCAGGAAAAGGCACCGCAAATACTGACCGGTCCGTTGGAAGAAACCTGCAAGCGTCAGATCTATCTCGACATCCAAGACGTCACCGCCATAGGTGAAACCGTAAAGGTTAAGGGTTCGGCTCGTGCTCAATTCACGCGGTGCAAACGGAATGAAGAACCGGGCTTTCAATATTTTGGGGCCACGGTAGATGCAATTGCTGTCGCCAAGGCGGAAGTTAAGGGCCAATGCCTTACATTCAGTATCGAAAGCGCGGACCTCAGCCCGCGTGGGTTCATCGGAACTGTTACCAATCTTTTCGGGCTGACCGACCGCATCAACGAAGCGGTCCTTGAAAAGGGTGGAGAGTTTCTGGCAGCCAACCCGGTTTGCCCACCACTGCCAGAAGAATTCACGGTTCTTGATCCAATTTACGAGTCTGGTGGAACACGTGAAGTTGCACCCGGGGGAATGGGCGCTGCTGTTGTCGGATCAGCCGACGTAAGCGCCGAGACAATAGTCAAAGTTCTTGCGGGTCTAAAGAACCTTGGTGTTTTGGAGTTTGCTGAATGAGACTTTGGTTAATTATCCCAGTCTTGATGGCAGCCGTTGTAGGTGCCCGAGCCCCATACGCCCAACAGGTGGATTTTATCATCGACGCGACATTGCCAGTTCGCGATACGGATTTGCCCTACAAGCTAAATCTGACCCTAACTGCCGTTGACACTACACGGATAGGCGTCGGAGCATTACTCGACTTACGGGGCGCACAGAAAATTGTGCCCGAAAGACTGGCTGACAACGCGATAGTCGATAATTGCGGTCTGCAAGTCAGGCTAGATGACATAAGCTTTGGGGCCAAGGACGATGCAATTGATTTAGACGGCGAGGTTACTGTTACACTCTTTGAGTGCAGCCGCACCAGTGAGCGCGATTTTCAACGCGGCCAAGAAAAGAATTCCATTCTGGCGAACATGTCCACCGAAGCGACTGTCGAACTGCGCGACAATTGCGCCTACATCAAACTAATCGATCTCACACTCACGGCGCCGGAAGCGCAGCGCGAACAAATCTTGGAAGACGACACCCTCGAGTCCGTAAAAGAACTGATGCTGGCAGCTGTAGATCTTGTGCTCAACGAAACCCCATTGTGCCCGGAATTGCCGGCAGAACTCGCTTCACTTGATCCGGTCTACGAAAGCGGTGGCCCGCGCGAGATCGGAGACGGTGGACTTGGTATATTGCTTGACGGGTCTGTTGATGTCAGCCCGTCAACAATTCTGGATGTATTGACAGTGCTTCAGCAACAGGAACTCATTCCCGGCCGGCCCTAACCTCGGAGTGTTGCAACCGTTTCTTGCCAAAAAAGCGCCGCAGTATTTTGGGCAGCGCGGGCGTTCCATTTCCAGGCACTGAGCGTTTAGCCCTGCTTCGTAACCTGCGTAAAGTCCAGCTCCACCGGTGTTTCCCGACCAAAGATCGAGACCGAAACTTTCAGCTTCTGGATCTGGTCATCCACGCCTTCGACCATGCCATCAAAATCCTCGAATGGGCCGTCGTTGACCTTGGCCTTCTCGCCAACTTCACAGCTGATCATCAGTTTCGGCGCTTCTTCGCCTTCCTGAACGCGGTTGATAGAGTTCACTAGGTTATAACCCTGTTTCTGCATCGCGCCTCGGGAAAAACCTCCGCCAGCAAAGCAAATCCCCGCGCACCGATCACGTCTTGGCTATTGTGACACTGCACGAGGGGCAGTTGTGCTATAGTGACTGCAACTATACGTATTTGGCGGAGGTTTATTATGATTATTCGATTCATCACAACACTGGGCATCGCGCTCTCGCTTGCCATTACAGCTCCACAGGTGGCCCGAGCGGATGCGGGCGAAATTCTTGGCGGTGCCGTCGTGGGTGGCGTCATTGGCTACGCAATCGGTAAAGAGCAAGGAAAGAAGCAATCCAGCCGATCGACAACAACGCGGACTTACAGATCGGGTATTCCGTCCACCTCACAGGGGGCTCAAACACAGACTGCCCTGAACTATTTCGGCTACAATGCCGGACGAGTCGATGGCCAAGTCGGGGGCGGTACCCGCGCCGCGATCGAGCGGTATCAGGCATCGATGGGCTATCCGGTCAATGGCTATGACTTCCCCCCCTATCAAAGCGACTTTCTGAACCAGGCCTACTACTGGGCGACCAGCGGCGGGCAGGCGGCGACGCAACTGTCGGGTCAGCCACTTTTGTTTGCCTATCGTCAGCAGGTTCACAGCGGCGCCGCGCTGGCGGCTGCCCCGCAGCCCCAGGCTCAGGCTCCGGCCCCTATCACTCCGGTTGTGACTGCCCAGCCCGAGACCACACCCACAGAAGCCCCAACCGAAACCGCATCGACGGGTAGCTTGCCCAGCCTCTTTGCCGGTGGCACAGCACGGCCCTCACTTGCCAACCGGTGCAGTGCGGTGATGCTGCAAACCTCGACCAATGGCGGGTACACAACACTGGCCAATATGTCGGACCCCGATTTCGCCCTGAGCGAGCAGTTCTGCCTGGCTCGCAGCTATGCCATGGCGCGTGGTGAAGAACTGATCCAGGACATTCAGGGCCTGACCCCCGATCAGATCAGCACGCAATGTGCCGCCTTTGGTGACACCCTGTCGCCGCAGGTGGTTGCGCTTTCGCTCAGCTCGAAAGCCGATGCGGAAAGCCAGATGCGCAAATTCGCTCTGGATACCGGGCTGAGCCCAGCCGATCTGTCCGCCACAAGCAAGGTCTGTCTGTCGCTCGGCTACCGTCAGGACAACATGGATACAGCAGTTGGCTCGGCACTGATGCTGGTCGCCTTGGGTGAGCCTGCCTACGGAGAACTGGTCGGCCACCACCTGCGCGAAGGCTTTGGCGTGCAGGAACGTCAGGACCTTGCAATGCAATGGTATGACGCAAGCCTGTCGGCGCTTGACGCCGGATCGCAAGCGGTGTTCCTGCCGTCGCAAACCGACCGCCCGCAGCTTTTGCGTGCGGCCATGGTGCAGGCGCAATAAGCGGAGCGTTAAAAACCAACTTTTGTGGCACTGAAAAGAAAAACGCCGCGTTGCTCATGGCAGCGCGGCGTTAGAAATTGCTGTGAAGGCTTAAATCAGCCCTGCTTGGTCACCTGTGTAAAGTCCAGCTCGACCGGTGTTTCGCGGCCAAAGATCGAGACCGAAACCTTCAGCTTCTGATTCTCGTCGTCCACGCCTTCGACCATGCCGTCGAAATCCTCGAACGGGCCGTCGTTGACCTTGACCTTCTCGCCGACCTCGAAGGAGATCATCAGCTTGGGCGCTTCTTCGCCTTCCTGAACGCGGTTGAGAATCTGGTTCACCTCAGCATCTCGCATCGGCATCGGGCGACCTTGCGGGCCCAGGAAACCGGTGACGCGGTTGATCGAGTTCACTAGGTGATAGCCCTGATCCGACATTTCCATGTGCACCAGTACATAACCAGGCATGAAACGGCGTTCGGTCGTGACCTTCTTGCCCCGGCGCACTTCGATCACCTCTTCGGTGGGCACCAGAACTTCGTCGATATCGTCCTCAAGGCCGTGTTCGGCCACCGACGTGCGGATCTGTTCTGCGATCTTCTTTTCGAAATTCGAAAGAACGCTGACCGAGTACCACCGTTTCGCCATGAACCTGTCGTCCTTGTTTGCCTTTGGGCCGCGACTGCGCCCGTCGTTTGAATTCAGTTACGTCATCCGGAATAAAAAGCGGCGCGCGGTCCGAATCGCCGCACGCCCATTCCGAAGAGTCCCGCGTGACCTACAAGGACATCGCGTGCTGTGCAAGGGGGAAGCGGCGTTTCCACCCAACCCCGAACGGGTTTAGCCGAACGCACCAAGGATCAGTTGCAGACCCCCGCGAATGCCCAGATCGACCAATGCAAAAAACACAGCGGTAAGAGCCGCCATGATGAACACCATGACCGTGGTCAGCAGAACCTCGCGGCGCGTGGGCCACACGACCTTTGCAACTTCGGCGCGGACTTGCTGAATGAACTGGATCGGATTCATGGTAGCCATTTGGCGGTGTTCTCTCTGCTAGCGGATGGGCCGGACATAACCGGGCATTGCGGCAATTTCAAGGGCTGTCAGGGCTTGGGCTTGTCGTCCCATTCATCGCTGAGGATACGACGGGCGTCCCCCTCGGGATCGTCATACTGATTCGAGCGGACAGTATAGACAAACGCAACCAGCCCAACCCCGCCCAGAAAAAGGGAAATCGGTATCAGATAGGCCAAGACTTCCATCGCTTTACCTTACCCGCAACGCGTTCAAAGACACAGTGATTGATGAGGTCGACATCGCCAGCGCCGCGATCAGCGGCGTAGCCAGACCAACCACGGCCAAAGGCACCGCGATGATATTATAGACGGTGGCGATGCGGAAGTTCTCGCGAATCCGTTTTGTGGCTTTGGCAGCGGTATCGCAGGCATCGGCGATAGGTGACAGGTCGTTGCCCAGCAGCACGATATCTGACGCCACCCGCGCCGCATCCAGTGCGGACGCTGGTGAGATCGACACATGCGCCACCGCCAGCGCCGCCGTGTCGTTCAGCCCGTCACCGACCATAAGCACATGATGGCCCTGATCGCGCAAAGCTTCGACATGCTGGGCCTTGTCCTGCGGCAGGGCCTGCGCAATCCAGTTTTCAATCCCCAGCTTGCCCGCCAGCGCCTGAACAGCGCCTTGCGTATCGCCCGAGATCAGGATGACCTCTTTGCCCGCTTCGCGCAGCGTTTGGACCGCATCCGCGGCACCAACGCGCAGCGCGTCCGAGAACAGGAATGCCGACGGCGCTTGCCCGGCGATGGCCAGCCATGCGGCGGTCTGGTCGCCCTCTTCCGCGCCGGTCCATGCCGCCCGGCCCAGACGTACGCGCTGACCACGATAGGTACCCTCAGTGCCGTAGCCCGGAACCTCGGTGACGTCTTTCAGCGTGGCGGGTTTTATCCCAGCCTCGCGAGCGGCCTTGGTCAAAGCAACCGACAACGGGTGCGAGGACGCCTCGGCCAGGGCCAGCGCGACCTCAAGATCCGCGCGGGAATGGTCGCCCAGATTGGTCAGTTCAGGGATACCAGAGGTCAGCGTGCCTGTTTTGTCGAAAACAACCGTATCAACCTCGGCCAGACGTTCCAGCGCGGTAGAGTGCTTGATCAGCATCCCCTTACGGAACAACCGCCCCGAGGCCGCCGTGGTCACCGCTGGCACAGCCAAGCCCAGCGCGCAGGGGCAGGTAATGATCAGAACGGCGGCGGCGATGTTCAGCGCCGTGCGCACGTCACCGGAATAGATATACCAACCCACAAAGCTGAGCGCCGACAGGATATGCACACCGGGCGCATAGAGCTTGGCCGCCTTGTCGGCCAGCGAGGTGTATCGCGAGCGCCCCGATTCCGCGATGGCCACAAGATCGGCCATGCGGTGCAGCGAGGTGTCCTCACCCACCGCCGTCGCGCGGATGGTCAGAGGGCCGGTCAGGTTGACTTCTCCAGCGCTGACAGTCGTGCCCGCCTCGGCGAACACCGGCAGGGTTTCTCCGGTCAGTAGGGACCGGTCGAGTTCAGACTGGCCCGAGACAATTTCGCCATCCACAGGCATCCGCCCGCCGGGGCGGATCAAGATCAGGTCGCCCACGCTCAGCGTGGCAACGGCGACCTCTTCCTCGATGCCATCCACGACCCGAATGGCGCGGGGGACTTCCAGCGCGGTCAGCTCCTCGGCCGCAGATCGGGCAGCGGCGCGGGTGCGGTAATCCAGATAACGCCCGGCCAGCAGGAAGAACGTCAGCGTCAGGGCGGCGTCGAAATAGGCATGTTCGCCGCTGAGCGTGGTTTCCCAAAGCGATGTGACCAGCGCCAACAGGATCGCCAGCACGATCGGCACGTCCATGTTCAGACGCCGCACGCGCAAGGCTGACCACGCATTCGCAAAGAAGGGCTGCGCGGAGAACGCGATCGCGGGCAGCGTAATCGCCGCCGATATCCAGTGGAACATGTCCCGTGTGGCGTCGGACGCCCCGGACCAGACCGAGACCGACAGCAGCATCACGTTCATTGAGGCAAACCCGGCCACAGCCAGCCGCATCAGCAGGTCGCGCCCCGCCTTGTCAGCCTGTGTGGCGGACAGGGCACCGGGGTCCAGCTCATGTGCCTCAAAACCCGCGTTTTCCAGCACTGGGATCAGATCGGTAGCACGCAGATCGGGCGCGGCTTTGATCATGGCGCGTTTCAGGGTCAGGTTGACGCGCGCATCCTCGACGCCGGGAGTGGCGTTCAGCGCGCGTTCCACCGTTGCGATACAGGCCGAGCAATGGATGCCCGGCAACGACAGAGCGATCTGTGTGTCCTGCGGAATGGGCCGTGCCGGTTCTGCCGGGGCCGCGATACAGCCCGGACAGGCCGCTGTGCCGGAACTGAGCTGCGCCACGATCCCCTACCCTTTCACATAAAGCGGCACGCGCTGCGCGAATTCCGCTCCGCTGTGGTCCTTGGCGACCAGACGGATGTTCCAGTTGCCCTTGCCCAGCGCCGCAGGGGTTGCATAGGCAGTACCGTCAAAGGTGAAATCAGGGGCGAAATCTTCTTTAACATGGGTGGCGCGGCCAACCACGGCCTGCAACTCGGCCACTTCGACCGGAGCGCCGGTTTGATCGGTGATGTGCAGAACCAGCAATCCGCCCGAAACCTCGGCCCGGATGAACCATCCAAGGGCTTGTTGTTCCTGCAAACGCTCGTTGAACTCTTGGCTCGCGACGTAAGAGTTTTTGACCTCTAGCCCCGGAAAGGTTTTCACCGCGCTGTATGCCAGCACCAGATTGACGGCGATGATCACACCAAAGGCCGCGACAAACACGGCCAGCGCGTGTTTTCCGGTGAATTGACGTTCAGCCATGCTCAGTTCCCCCGTCCGTTAAACGTGGTGTCCTTATAGGCGCGTTCGCCGCTTTCCAGATCCTCGACCCAGATGCGCACAGGCGTCACATCCGCAGCAGCAGGGCCGGTATCACCTGCGGTCACCACGTAGACACGGGTCAATTGTGCCGTATCTGCGGTGACATTGACAGTGTCTCCGTCGATGCCCTCGATCTGGATTTGCAAGGCCGGGTCGCCTGCCAGGGTCAGCTTGAACGGGCGTTCCTCACCATGTTTGTTGCGCAGACGCACGTCATAGGTGTTGCGGATTGTGCCATCTGAGAGGGTCACGAAGGTCGGGTTGCGCACAGGTGCGACGGTCAGGTCGATATCCGAGCGGATGAACAGCGCAAAAAGCAGCGCAAAACCAACCGCCGCCCACATGGCCGTATACATGATCGTGCGGGGCCGCAGAATGTGTTTCCAGACATTCTTGGGGGTCTCACCCGCCCGTTCGCGGGTCTCGTCACTCAGCGCCATGTAGTCGATCAGACCACGAGGCTTGCCGATCTTGGCCATCATGTCGTCACAAGCGTCGATACAGAGCGCACAGGTAATGCACTCCAACTGCTGCCCGTCGCGGATGTCGATGCCCACGGGGCAGACGTTCACGCAGGCCATGCAATCGATGCAATCGCCCAACTCAGAATCCGCCGTGCGTTTGCCCTTGCCGCGCGGCTCGCCCCGCCATTCGCGGTAGCCGACGACCAGAGTATCCTCGTCCATCATCGCCGCCTGAATGCGGGGCCACGGGCAAGCATAGATGCAAATCTGTTCCCGCGCGAAACCACCAAACAGGAAGGTGGTGCCGGTCAGGATCAGCATGGTTGTGTAGGCCACAGGGTGCGCATTGCCCGTCACCAGATCACGCAGCAATGTGGGCGCGTCGGCGAAATAGAACACCCAGGCACCGCCGGTTGCCAAACCGATCAGGAACCAGGCGGTCCATTTCGTCAGGCGCAACCGTGCCTTTCGCATATCCAGCTTTTCTTGTCGGTGCAGACGTAGGCGGGCGTTGCGGTCGCCTTCGATCCAGCGTTCGACGAGAATATAGAGATCAGTCCACACCGTCTGCGGACAGGCATAGCCACACCACACACGCCCCAAGGCCGAGGTGAACAGGAACAGGCCCAGCCCAGCCATGATCAACAGGCCGGCAACGAAATAAAACTCGTGCGGCCAGATCTCGATCCAGAAGAAGTAAAAGCGACGGTTGGCCAGATCCAGCAACACCGCCTGATCCGGCAGGCTGGGGCCACGGTCCCATCTGATCCACGGAGTGATGTAGTAGATACCCAGCGTCACTGCCATGATGATCCATTTCAGATTGCGAAACGGACCGGACACGCGCCGGGGGAAAATCGGCTCTCGTGCGGCGTAAAGGCTAGGGGCGGGATCGGAATCGCTCACGGGCTGGCTCCAGACTCACTTCTATTCTGCGCCTTGTCCCAGATCACACCACCCGGCACTTTGACATGGGTCAAAAGCGCATCGTACAGACACCTTTTGTCACAGGTCGCGCGCCTGACGCCTAAGCCACGCGACAAAGGTCTTTACGGCAGGACGCAGGGGCGCATCGCCCAGAACGATATGATAACCAAAGTCGCCGGGTTCCTGAAACAGTTCGACGATACGACCGGATGATATGTCGCCTTCGACAAAATGCCGCGCGGTCACGGTCACGCCCTGCCCCGCGCGCACCCCATCCAGCAGCAGGTTGCCCGGCAGCGCGATGCGCCCGGCGCCCGGTCCGTGATCAACACCTTGCCGGGCCAGCCATGTGGTTGCCTCGGTCGTTCCGAATTCCTCAAGCCAAGGTAACTGGCTCAGCTCCTTCGCGGTCCAGTCGGTCTTGCCATCCAGCAGTGAAGGTGCGGCGACGATGACCATGGGGCTGGGTTGCAGCATCTCGGCGCTGACACCCGGCCAGTCGCCCGCGCCATAGCGTATGGCCACATCCACCCCACCGGGTGTAAGGCTAACCAGCTTGGGCGAAGGGTCTAGCGCAAGATGGATATCCGGGTATTTGGCCTGAAACGTAGGCAGGCGCGGCATTAGCCAGGATGCCGCGAAGGATGAGGTCAAAGACACATGCACGGGCCGCCCCTGCCGGGCCTTGGTCAGATCAGCGATGGCCGTGCCAATCGCGCCAAAGCCCAGATGCAGGGCGCGGGCCAGCTCCTCGCCTTCCGGTGTCAGGGTCATGGATTTACCGGTCCGGTCCAGCAGGGCCACGCCCAGATGTTTCTCAAGCGCGCGTAATTGCTGACTGATGGCAGCGTGACTGACATTAAGCGCCGCACCAGCTGCAACCACATTGCGCCGCTCGGCGAAGGCAGAAAAGGCCCTTAGGGCCGCCAAAGGGGGCAGAGATAGCCAATCCATATGCAATTCAAACTTACACGTTAGAGTTTCATTTGAGTCGCATTTCAAAGCCCAAAGGTCAATCTTTAACCCATGATCGCAGCGTATAGGAGGCTGACAATGTTCACCGTTTTTGCACGAACTTTTCTGACCGCAACCCGCGTCGATGCCCCGGTCATCCGGGATGCGCCCAAGCCAAACCAGTCCAGGAAGGAGTAGTTGCCGGACAGTCATTGGTGGAAAGAACCGCTCCGCGATGTCGATCTGAACGATCTGTGATCGCTTTACCCAAGTTCTGGACCCGTCATGGGCGGAACTCTACGGTAGGGAAATAGCACCGGCTGTTCTGGAAACGCGCGAACAGATGGAACAGCCGGTGCTGCAACCTTCGGGCGGCGAACCGTCCGAAGGTATTCTTTTGGCCTTACTGGCCGCCGCCCAACTGGTGGACGTAAGCCGTGACAGCGCGGATCTGCGCATCGGTCAGGCGGTTTTCCCAAGCGGGCATCACGCCAAACCGGCTGTAAGTCACCGTCTCGGTCAGCGCCTCTTGGCTGCCGCCATAGAGCCAGATCGCGTCGGTCAGGTTCGGCGCACCTTGAAAGACATCGCCAGTGCCGTCTTCGCCATGGCAAGCCGCGCAATTGTCTTCGAACACAACCTTGCCAGCCTGCGCCGCCGCATCATCGCTTTGGGCATTCGTCAGCGACATCACGTATTGAACCACCTGAGCAATCTCTTCTTTCTCAAGCAGCTCACCAAAGGCCGGCATCTCGGAATAGCGCGCATCGTCGCTTTCTTCGTTCCGGATGCCATGGGCGATTGTGAACTCGATATCCTCAAGTAAACCGCCCCACAGCCATGCGTCATCCAGCAGGTTCGGGAAACCCGGAGCACCCTGCGCTCCCGAGCCGTGGCATTGCGCACACCAGGTGCGGAACACGGCACCGCCTGAGTTCACAGCGTATTGCTGCAACTCGGCATCGGCCGAAATCTCTTCCAGCGGGGTTTCCACCAGACGTGCGTTCCAGGGCGCGTTGGCTTCTTCGAAGGATACAATATCCTGCTGCACTTCCCCGCGCGAGGACCAGCCAGTGACGCCTGCGGTTGCCGACTGAACCAGCGGCCATGCTGGATACATGATCGTGTAGATCACGCCCCAGAAGATACAGGCGTAGAAGGTCCACAGCCACCAGCGGGGCATCGGATTGTCGAATTCTTCGATACCGTCCCAGCTGTGACCCGTGGTATTCGGATCGCCTGGCTGTTTATCAGGTGTCTTGCTCATGGCCGCGCCTCCTTGGATTCGGCGGGTTTATCTTGATGCCGGAAGGGGATGTTGGCGGTGTCCTTGTATTCCTTGCTGGCACCGGGGCGGAAAACCCAGATGATGATGCCGACAAAGACCGAGAACAGCAGCAAAAGCATCCAGCTATCCGCGAACTGTCTGAGGAGTGTGTATTCTTCCATAACGCCCTCCTTAACGACTTGCGTCCGGGGTGAAGGTCGAGAAATCAACCAGCGTGCCCAGCATCTGAAGATAAGCCACCAACGCATCCGCTTCGGTCAGCTCTGGCTGACCGTCGAAATTGCGCACGCTGACCTTGTCGCCATAGCGTTCCAGCAGCCCGTCATAGTCGCTGTCCGGATCGGCCTGCGCACGGAAGTCGGCTTCGGCATTGGCCAGCATCTCTTCGGTGTAAGGCGTGCCGACAACGGCGTTCGCTTTCATGATGTCACCGATATACTTGCCGTCCAGCTTGCGATGCTCGAGGAAGCCGTATTTCGGCATAACCGATTCCGGCACAACCGACTGCGGATCACGCAGGTGGTCCACATGCCACTGGTCCGAATAGCGACCGCCCACGCGGGCCAGATCAGGACCGGTCCGCTTGGAGCCCCACTGGAACGGGTGGTCGTACATCGACTCAGCCGCCAGCGAGTAGTGACCGTACCGTTCGACCTCATCCCGCATGGGGCGGATCATCTGGCTGTGGCAGACATAGCAGCCTTCGCGCAGATAAACCTCACGGCCCGCCATCTCGAGAGGGGTGTAAGGGCGCATGCCCTCCACCTTCTCGATGGTGTTCTCAAGGTAGAACAGCGGGGCGATTTGAACGATGCCACCAATGGTCACGACCAGAAAGCTGAACACCAGCAGGAGGGTCGCGTTGGTCTCGAGGATCTTATGTTTGTCGAGAATTGCCATTGCTCCGGCCCTCCTTATTCAGCCGGGACCGCGACGGTCAGGCTGGCCTCTTTGGCCGGTGCCTTCCGCACAGTCATCCACAGGTTGTAGCACATGATTACGGCACCAGCGACGAACATCACGCCACCCAGAGCACGCACCACATACATCGGGAACTTGGCTGCCACGGTGTCAGCGAACGAGTTCACTAGGAAGCCGTTGGCATCCACTTCGCGCCACATCAGGCCTTCCATAATACCGGTGACCCACATCGACGCGGCGTAGAGCACGATGCCGATCGTGGCGAGCCAGAAGTGCCAGCTGACCATCTGCAGCGAATACAGACGCTCACGCTTCCACAGGACAGGCACCAGATAGTAGAGCGCACCAAAGGTGATCATACCGTTCCAGCCCAACGCGCCAGAGTGCACGTGGCCGATGGTCCAGTCGGTGTAGTGAGACAGCGAATTCACGGCACGGATCGACATCATCGGGCCTTCAAAGGTGGACATGCCGTAGAAACCGACCGAGATGACCATCATGCGGATCACAGGGTCCGTACGCAGCTTGTCCCATGCGCCCGAAAGGGTCATCAGACCGTTGATCATACCACCCCACGAAGGCATCCACAGCACGACCGAGAACACCATGCCCAGCGTCGAGGCCCAGTCAGGCAACGCGGTATAGTGCAGGTGGTGCGGACCAGCCCAGATATACAGGAAGATCAGCGCCCAGAAGTGGATGATCGACAGCTTGTATGAAAAGACCGGACGCTCGGCCTGTTTCGGGATGAAGTAATACATCATGCCCAGGAAACCTGCAGTCAGGAAAAAGCCCACAGCGTTGTGGCCGTACCACCACTGGATCATGGCATCTTGTACGCCCGACCAGACGATGACCGATTTCGAGCCCCAGATGCTGACAGGGATGGTCAGGTTATTGACCACATGCAGCATCGCAACGGTGACGATGAAGGCCAGGTAGAACCAGTTGGCGACGTAGATATGAGGCTCTTTCCGCTTGATGATCGTGCCCAGGTAAACGGCCAGATAGGCGACCCAAACGATGGTCAGCCACAGGTCAACATACCATTCGGGCTCGGCGTATTCCTTGGACTGTGTGCCACCCAGAACATAGCCGGTCGCGGCCAGAACGATGAACAGCTGATAGCCCCAGAACACGAACCACGCCAGGTTTCCGCCCCACAAGCGCGCGGCGCTTGTACGCTGCACCACATAGAACGAGGTCGCCAGCAGCGCGTTGCCGCCAAAAGCAAAAATCACCGCCGAGGTGTGCAGCGGACGCAAACGGCCAAAGTTCAAATAGCCCTGTGCCCATTCGAAGTTGAGCGCAGGAAAGGCCAGCTGGAACGCAATAAAGGTCCCCGCCAGGAACCCGATTACCCCCCAAAAGGCGGTTGCGATAACGCCATAGCGGATCACGCCATCCATGTATTCACCCGAGCGATCAACGAACGTTTCTGGCTCATCCGTGTTTCTAAGCGTCCAGATGAACAAACCACCGGCGATCAACATCACCAGAATTGCGTGCACCTGATACGCCAAATCGCGTGCGTAATTGGTTGCGATCGCGGCGAATACCGCAATCACACCAAGCACGATCAGCTTGATATAATTTGACATATTGCGTCCCTTTGCCATGCCCCGCGCGATTCTTTATGTGTCGCGAGACCTTTTTGACTGGCTGCTGTTTTCTACCACAGCGGTTCTAACTGCTTTGATCTGTGTCAAGACGAGTCGGCAGATATTGTGACTATGCTTCAGAAACGAATGGGCTGGAACGTCGCAGTTTGCCCCGCCCCGTAGGCAAGAGGTCAAGATGGCTTACAAATCACTTCTCACCGTGATGACAGAAACCAAACCCTCAGATGCGGCACTGGGGCAGATGGTAGCGCTGGCCGAAGCGCAGGACTCACATGTCGAGGCATTATGCCTTGGCGTGGATCGCAGCCAGACGGGTTACTACTATGCAGGAGCCAATGCGCTGATCCTGCAAGAAACGCTGAGCCGGGCCAATGCCGAGGCCGAGGAAGTGCTGGATTATGCAAAGGCCTTCCTATCCAAATCCGGCACGCGCTGGTCTGCCGAAAACGGTGTGGCCCAGATCGCCGATCTTGGGCGCCACGTGGCGCATCGCGCCCGGTTTTCCGATCTGGTGATTCTGCCACAGCCCTATGGCGAGGACCGCGGCGCCGAAGCAGAACCAATTGTCGAGGCTGCGATGTTCGAAGGTCACGCCCCGGTTCTGATCGTCCCCGACAAAGCGCAGCCTTTCAGCCGCCCTGGAACGATTCTGATCGGCTGGAACGAAAGCGTAGAGGCCATGCGCGCTATCCGTCGAGCCCTGCCATTTCTGAAACAGGCCGATCTGGTGAGGATCGTGGTGATCGACCCGCCCCGCCATGGGCCGGATCGTTCTGACCCCGGCGGGATGCTATCACAGATGCTGGCCCGTCACGGGGTGCGATGCGAGATTGACGTTCTCAGCAAAACCATGACGCGGGTTTCGGATATCCTGAACCGTCACGCTTCGGACACCGAAGCCAACATGATCGTAATGGGCGCCTATGGCCATTCGCGGTTCCGCGAAGCCATTCTGGGCGGTGCGACGCGGAACATGTTGGAACAATCTTCAGTACCGGTGTTTCTGGCGCATTAGCGCCGGTTACACTAGGAAGCCGCCATCCGAATCGTCCCCGGCCTCTTCCATCAGGCGTCCCATATCGGGAATCGTCACGTGGCGCTTGCCTTCCAGCAGGATAACCTCATCCTTCTTAAGCGCCGAAATCTGGCGGCTGACCGTTTCCAGAGTCAGGCCGAGATAGTCCGACATCGCCTCACGCGTGAGGGGCAGATCGAATACGATGGGGCCATCGCTACCTCTTTGACCGACCGAGGCATCCCTGCGGGCGATGATGGACAACAGGCTCGCAATCTTTTCGCGGGCGGTCTTTCGACCGAGAACCAGCATCCATTCGCGGGCGGCGTCCAACTCGTCCAGAGTCATCTGCAACAACCTGTGCGCGATATGCGGAGTCGTGTTCATCAACTCTTCGAAGGGCTTCTTTCGAAAGCAGCACATGACCAGATCTGTGGTCGCCTGAACGTCATACGGGGCCGAATCGCGCCCCGGACGGCCGACGAAGTCGCTAGGCAACAAAAGACCGACCATCTGGGTACGACCGTCTTCCATTGTTTGCGTCAGAGACGCAATTCCAGACACGACCGAGCCTACAAAGTTCATCTGATCACCAGACCATATGATCGTCTGCCCGGCTTCGAAACTGCGATAATATTTAATGCCTTCAAGCTCTTCCAGCTCATCCGCGTCACAATGCGCACACACGGCCCGGTGGCGGATCGGGCAGTCTGCACAGTTCGTATGGTCGATCTTGAATGTGGGTGTCATGCGCGCTTCCACTTGATCTCTATCAAAGCATCTGTTCGTGGCGTCCTCTAACGGTACCGTCATGATAGTTAAACCACAACTGGCACAGCTTGGACTATTTGACGCGAAAGTCCCGCGTTATACAAGCTATCCCACTGCCCCGCACTTCAGCAACGACGTAGGGTCAAGCCTTTATGGCGACTGGATTTCCGGCATCAAACCCGGAAGTTCGATCTCGTTGTATATCCATGTTCCATTCTGCCGCAGACTGTGCTGGTTCTGCGCCTGCCGGACGCAAGGCACCCAAACCGACAATCCGGTCATCGCCTACGTGGATGTCCTCAAGGCCGAGCTGGACCTGCTGGCCGCGCGCCTGCCCGAGGGCGTGACCCTGTCGCGGCTGCATTGGGGTGGCGGCACGCCCACCTTGCTGAACCCCGACCTGATGCGCGATCTGGCCGCCCACATTCTCGACGTGGTCCCACTTGGCCCTGATGCCGAGTTCTCGGTCGAGATCGACCCGAACGAGATTGACGAGGCCCGACTGGATGCCCTGGCAGAGGCGGGCATGAACCGTGCGTCGATTGGGGTTCAGGACTTCGATGATGAAATCCAAAAGACCATCGGTCGCATCCAAAGCTATGACACAACACGCAAAGCGGCCGAGATGATCCGCGAACGGGGCATCCATAGTCTGAACGCCGATATCCTCTATGGTCTGCCGCATCAGACCAAAACGCGGATGACGGAAAGCGTACAGAAGCTGCTGTCGCTCAACCCCGACCGGGTTGCGCTGTATGGCTACGCCCATGTGCCGTGGATGGCCAAGCGGCAGCAGATGATCCCGTCCGATGCGCTGCCTACGCCTGAACAGCGTCTGGACCTGTTCGACACCGCCCGCCGCCTGTTCATGTGGGACAATTACGCCGAAATCGGCATCGATCACTTTGCCACTCAGGAAGACGGTCTGACCCGCGCCCTGAAGACCGGGAAGCTGAAGCGGAACTTCCAGGGCTATACCGATGATCAGGCCGAGGTTCTGATCGGTGTCGGCGCCAGCTCGATTTCGCGCTTTCCGCAGGGCTATGCCCAGAACGCTCCGGCCACGTCGGCGCATACCAAGGCGATCCGCGAAGGGCGGTTCTCGACCTCGCGCGGGCACCTGTTCAAGGGGCAGGACATTCTGAGATCACGCCTGATCGAAGCGCTGATGTGCGATTTCAAGATCAATTCGGCGGAGATTCTGCGCGACCACGACATCTCGGCCAGTGAGCTGAACCAGATGTATCAGTCGGCCAATGCCGCCTTCGACAATTTGCTCACCATTACCGAAGACGGGCTGTTCATCCCGCCCGAAGCGCGCCCTCTGACCCGAATGATTGCCCGCAGCTTTGATGCCTATGACCTCAGCAAGGCCGGGCACAGTTCGGCGATCTGACCCCTTTCCCGGTGGGTCCCTACGCGGGCCTGCCCATGCATACCCGCACAGGGGCTTGACGCAGGCCCCTGGTTTTCTCCACACTTGGGCTGTGCGTATCGCACCCTGAGGCAGGTGAATTCGCAGACAGTTCTTGCCGACGCGTCCGCGCCGGACAGCCCTTTTCGTGCAGGTATTTCTGCAACCTGAAAGAGGGACAGCACTCATGCGCGTTTTCACCGTCCTCGGCCCCAGCCAATCGGGCAAAACCACTCTGGTCGAGGCCATCAGCCGCCTCGACGGGCGGCCCACCACATTCGACGTATCCGGAACCGTGCATGTGCACGGTTTTTCTTACTTGGACGAGCCATGGTGTGCCATCGACGTCGACGGAGGCGGCGACAATCTGGGCTATGTCGGCCCCGCCATGGCCATTTCGGACGCAGCGGTGGTTGTCGTCCCACCCGACCCGGATGCAGCCGTCCTGTGTGCGCCCTATCTGCGCCTTGTCGAAGAGGCAGGCATTCCTTGTTTTCTGTTCATCAACCGCATGGACAGCCCCAATGGCCGCATCCGCGATATCATCTCGGCACTGCAGACCTATTGCACACACCACATCGCCTTGCGACAGGTACCCATCCGCGAAGGCGACACGATTGTCGGTGCGGTCGATCTGATCTCGGAGCGGGCGTGGAAGTATCAGGAAGGCCAACCCTCGGCCCTGATCGAGCTGCCGCAATCCGTTGAAGATCGTGAACAAGAGGCGCGGACCGAACTGTTGGAAACGCTGTCGGACTTTGACGATCATTTGCTGGAGCAACTGATCGAGGACAAACAGCCCCCCAGTGGCGAGGTTTACGATCTGGCGGCACAGGTCTTGCAAAACCACCAACTGATCCCCGCCTGTTTGGGGGCCGCCAGCCACGGCAACGGCCTGACCCGGCTGATGAAGGCCCTGCGGCACGAAGCGCCCGAGTTCAACATCGCCGCCGACCGGGACGAGGCTGCCGAAAACGCGCGCGCCATTGCCGGGTTTGCTGATGTGAAAAAGCATATCGGCAAGATCATCGTGCTGCGCGGGCTTGGTGACGGCGTCAAGGCCCACGAAGCGTTGGGCGGCGAAACCGTCGGCAACCTGACGACGCTGGATGCCAAAACCCAGATCGCCACGCTGGAGGCTGGACAAATCGGATTGGCGGTGAAATCCGACCATCTGAATCCCGGTAATATCTATGACAGCAAAGGCGCAACCGCCCTGCCGGAATGGGCCTGGTCCCACCCGGCCGCGCATCGTCAGGTCGTCTCACCATCGCATGAGCGGGACGATGTGCGCCTGTCCAACGCATTGGCGCGGCTGGTCGAGATCGACCCCGGTCTGCATCTGGATCAGGATGAGCTGAGCGGTCATTCGGTACTGGGCTCGCAAGGTCCGCAGCACATGCGCCGCGTGACGGCGAAACTGGCCGAGGATTTCGGTATCGAGATCGAAGCCGACCCGGTCGAGACCGCCTATCGCGAGACCATCCGTGCGCCCGTCGAACATCGCCACCGCCACCGTAAGCAATCCGGCGGGGCGGGGCAGTTTGCCGATGTGGTGATCTCAATCGCTCCGATGCCGCGTGGCACGGGGTTCCAGTTTGAAGAGGTGGTCAAAGGCGGCGCGGTTCCGCGCAACTACATCCCCTCGGTCGAGCATGGTGCGAAAGACGCGCTGGTGCAGGGGCCCGAGGGCTTCCCTGTTGTCGATGTCAAAGTCACGCTCAACGACGGTAAACATCATAATGTGGACAGTTCTGACTATGCGTTTCGTACAGCGGGCAAGAACGCAGTGCGTGAGGCGCTGCCACAGGCCAAACCCGTGGTGCTGCAACCCATCTTGAACGCCGAGATACACCTGCCATCGGATTTCGTCGGCGACCTGGTGCCCACAATCAGCTCGCTACAGGGGCAGGTTCTTGGGTTCGAGGGCAATCCCAACGCTTCGGGCTGGGAGATTTTCAACGCCCAGCTTCCCGCGGTGGCGCAGGACGAGTTGCACCGGAGCCTTGCCAGCGCCACGCGTGGCACAGGATGGGTCAAGCTGAGCTTTGATCACTATGAAGAATTACGCGGCCCGGTTCCAAAAGCAGCGGTCAGGGAAACAGCCAACGCCTGACACATGGCGCGGGCTGTTTTCAGCCCGCTGCCGCAATCAGTTCGCGGGTATACTCTGTCTGAGCATTCTCAAACAGGTCTTCAGCCGCGCCCATCTCGACCACGTCGCCGTTGCGCATGACGATCACGTTATGCGACATGGCGCGCACAACCTTTAGGTCGTGGCTGATGAACAGATAGGCCAGCCCGTATTTGCGCTGTAGATCGCGCAGCAGATCGACGATCTGCACCTGCACTGTCATGTCCAGCGCGCTGGTCGGTTCATCCAGAACCAGCAGCTTGGGCCGCAGGATCATCGCGCGGGCAATGGCAATGCGCTGACGTTGCCCGCCCGAAAACTCATGCGGATAACGGTCCATCGCGGCAGGGTCGAGACCCACCTCGGTCATCACTTCGGCCACCAGATCACGGGGCGCGCGGTGCGGGTCGACGTTGTGGATCGCCAACCCCTCGGCAATGATCTGCATGCAGGTCATACGCGGGCTTAGGCTGCCGAACGGATCCTGAAACACGATCTGCATATCTTTGCGCAGCCGTCGCAACTCGCGCGTGGACCAGCGGCGCACGTCCTGATCGCGGAAGGTGATCCCACCCTCGGACGCGATCAGCCGCATGATCGCCAGTGCCAATGTCGTCTTGCCCGAGCCGCTTTCGCCCACGATGCCCAGCGTCTCACCCGCCCGCACGCTGAGCGTGGCGTCGTTCACGGCCTTCACGTGACCCACGGTTCGTTTCAGCAAGCCGCGCTGAATCGGGAACCAAACCTTCAGGTGATCAGTGCGCGCGACCTCTTCGGCGTCAGTCGCCACAGGATCGGGATGACCCGAAGGTTCGGCGGCCAGCAATTTGCGCGTATAGGGATGCTGCGGGTTATCGAAGATCTCGGATGTCTCGCCGGACTCCACGATCTCGCCATCCTTCATCACGCAAACCCGGTCAGCGATGCGGCGCACGATACCAAGGTCATGGGTGATGAACAGCATCCCCATATTCTCGGATTTCTGCAATTCGGCCAGCAGTTCCAGGATTTGCGCCTGAATGGTCACATCTAGCGCTGTTGTGGGCTCATCCGCGATCAGGATGTCGGGTTTGTTGGCCAGCGCCATGGCGATCATGACCCGCTGACGTTGTCCGCCGGACAGTTGGTGCGGGTAGCTGTCCAAACGCTCGCGCGGGTCGCGGATGCCAACCTTCGTCAGCAGCTCGACAATCCGTTCGCGCGCGGCGTCCCCTGTGACGCCCTGATGCAGCGCAAGCGATTCCGCCATCTGTTTTTGGATCGTGTGCAACGGGTTCAGCGAGGTCATCGGCTCTTGGAAGATAAAGCTGATATCGTTGCCGCGCACATCCATCAGCTTGGCTGGCACGGCGCCGATCATCTCATCCCCGTCATAGGTGACCGAGCCTTCGACAATCGCGCTGTCGCCCAACAGCGACACGGTGCTGAGCGCGGTCACCGACTTCCCCGAGCCGGATTCGCCCACCAGTGCAACCGTTTCCCCGCGATCCACGGTGAACGACACGCCTTTGACCGCATCAGAGACCTGCCCGTCCTGCTTGAACGAGACCTTGAGGTTTTTCACATCCAAAAGGCTCATGAGAAGGTCTTTCTGGGATCAAACGCATCCCGCACGCCTTCAAAGATGAAGACCAGCAGCGACAGCATGATGGCAAAGGTGAAAAACGCGGTGAAAGCCAACCACGGCGCTTGCAGGTTCTGTTTCGCTTGCAAAGTCAGCTCACCCAGCGACGGAGCCGAGGACGGCAGGCCAAACCCCAGAAAGTCCAGCGAGGCCAACCCGGCAATCGTACCTGTGACGATGAAGGGCATGAAGGTCAGCGTGGCTACCATCGCGTTGGGCAGCATATGGCGGAACATGATGGTCATGTTGCCCACACCCAGCGCCCGCGCCGCCCGCACATATTCAAGGTTGCGCGCCCGCAGGAATTCAGCACGAACGACGCCAACAAGGCCGGTCCAACTGAACAGAATCATCAGCGCCACCAGTAGCCAGAAACTTCGGCCCAGAATGGCAAACATGATGATGATCACGTAAAGTGAGGGCGTGGCCGACCAGATCTCGATCACGCGTTGGAAAATCAGGTCGAGCCAGCCACCAAAGAAGCCCTGAATGGCCCCCGCAAAAATGCCTATGATGCTGGCCGCGCCGGTGACCATCAGTGTGAACAGGATCGACAGGCGGAACCCGTAAATCACCCGTGCCAGCACATCGCGCTTGGTGTCATCCGTGCCCAGCAGGTTCTGCCCGTTGGGCGGCAGCGGAGCCGCGCCGGGGCGATCCACGCTGGTGTTGAAGGAATAGGGGATCATCGGCCAGATAGCCCAGCCACGCTCGAACCCTTCGGCCTCGTATGTTCCGGCCTGAATTTGTTCAATGATGCCTTCGGGATCGTCAAAGCAATCTTCGATCCCGCCGCTGTCGATCAGACACTGAACCTCGGGGTCGCGATAGATCGCCTCGGTCTGGAAGTCGCCGCCAAAGGCCGTTTCGGGATAGAAGTTGAAGATCGGCGTGAAATACTCACCCCGGTAGTTCACCAGAATGGGTTTGTCATTGGCAATGAATTCGGCAAACAACGACAGGCCGAACAGCACCGAGAAGATGATCAGCGACCAGAAGGCCCGTCCGTTTCGGCGGAAATTGCGCCAGCGGCGCTGGTTGAGTGGGGACAGTGCCATTTACCCCTCCCGCTTTTCGAAATCGATGCGCGGGTCGACCAGCACATACATCAGGTCGCTGATGATGCCGACAACCAGCCCCATCAGACCAAAGATGAACAGTGTCCCAAAGATCACCGGATAGTCGCGCGCCACTGCGGCCTCGAATCCCAGACGGCCCAGACCGTCCAGCGAGAAGATCGTCTCGATAATGATTGACCCACCAAAGAACACGCCAATGAACACTGCCGGGAAACCCGCAATCACGATCAGCATCGCGTTACGGAACACGTGACCATAGAGCACCCTGCGCTCGTTCAGGCCCTTGGCGCGGGCGGTCATCACATATTGCTTTTTGATCTCGTCCAGGAACGAGTTCTTGGTCAGCAAAGTCAACGTCGCAAAGGCAGAGATTGTCAGAGCAATGATCGGCAAAGCGATATGCCAGAAATAATCCAGCACCTTGCCCACCGCGCTGAGGTCATCCCAATTGTCCGAGGTCAGCCCCCGCAGCGGGAAAATCTGCCAGTAGGAGCCACCGGCAAACAGCACCAGCAACAAGATCGCAAACAGGAAACCGGGGATGGCATAGGCCACGATGATTGCCCCGCTGGTCCAGGTATCAAAGGTCGAACCATCCTTCATCGCCTTGCGAATTCCCAACGGGATCGACACCAGATAAGCAATCAACGTTGACCACAGCCCCAACGAGATCGACACCGGCATTTTCTCCAGCACCAGATCAATCACGCTGATCGACCGGAAATAGCTCTCGCCGAAATCCAGCGTCAGATAGTTGCCCATCATGTCCAGAAACCGCTCGACCGGAGGTTTGTCGAATCCGAATTCTTTTTCCAACTCTTCAATGAACTCGGGCGGCAACCCACGCGCACCGATATAGCGGTCATTCGCGCCGCCGGTTTGCTGCTCGATATCGCTGCCGCCGCCGGCAATGCCTTCGAACACATCACCCCCACCTTCCATCTGGGCGATAATCTGTTCAATCGGGCCGCCCGGAACGAACTGAACCAGCGTAAAGTTGACGATCATAATCCCAAGCAAAGTGGGGATGACCAGCAACAGACGTCTTAGAATATATGCTCCCATGAGGGCGGATTACCTCAAGGCGCCCGAGGATTTCAACTCGGCTTCTTTCTCGGCGTTGATCCACCACAGGTCCTCGACGCCCAGCGCATAGGGCGGCAGATTCGCAGGGTGCTCGTACATGTCCCAGTAGGCGACCCAGTATTTACCCAGAAACCAGGTGGGAACCATGATCCGCTTGGCCCGCAGCACACGATCCAGCGCCCGCACATTGGCGTGCAGTTCTTCGCTGTCAGTCGCGGCGACGATATTGTCGATCAGCGGTTCGATATCGGGGCCATGCGCGCCCGACGGGTTAAACACCGAATACGCGGCTGCCTCGGTCCCGAACTGCTGATAGAGCCCTGTGGATGGCTGCAACGAGGTCGGATAGCCGCCAAAGATCATGTCGAAATCCCGATCCCGACGGCGCAGTGTGAACTGAGCGTTGTCGACCCGGTTATAGGTCGCATCAATCCCCATGGCGCGCAGGTTGTCGACAAATGGTTGGATAATCCGATCCAAAGTGGGCTGGTCCGACAGAAACTCGATCTTCAGAACTTCGCCATTGTCATTGCTGCGGACGCCGTTGTCTCCGACTTTCCAGCCCGCCTCATCCAACAGTTGCATCGCAGCACGCAGGTTGCGGCGGTCATTCTGACGGGCCGGGCGCGAGTCATGGGCCGAGACCGGTTCTTCGGTCAGCACAGCAGGGTCCACCGCATCGCCTAGACTTTGCAGCACCTCAAGCTCACGCCCTTCGGGCAGGCCGGTTGCCTCAAGATGCGTGCCTTGCCAGAACGAGTCGCGCTGCTGGAACAGGCCATATTGCAGGCTTTCATTGGTCCATTCGAAGTTATAGCCCAGTTGAACCGCCTCACGCACGCGGGGGTCCTGAAACTGTGGCCGGTCAAGGTTCATGATGAAACCAGAGGCCGACGGGACGTTGCCGTCCTCAAGCTCGACCCGCAGGACATTGCCATTTGCAATCGCCGGGAAATCATAAGCCGTCGCCCAGCTTTTCGAGTTGTTTTCCTGCCGAAGAGTGAATGTTCCGGCCTTGAACCCCTCCATCGCGGCAATCGAGTCGCTGAAATACTCGATGCGGATGGTGTCATAGTTGTTCCGACCCACATTCACATTGATCTCATCGCCCCAATAGTCGGGATTGCGCTTGTAAACGATGCGTCGGTTGATGTCGTAGCTGTCCAGAAGATAGGGGGCCGACCCGATGCCTGGTTCAAGGCGAGATTTGTCCAGACGGCGGTTTTCCGGGTCTGCCTCGAACCACGCCTTGGAAAACACCGGCGTGCCACCAACCTGAGAGATCAGCGCCCGGCGCGGGATATCAGGGGCAAAGTAGAATTTTACGCGATGTTCATCCAATGCCTCGGCGCGGGGGATACGCTTGCGAACGGCCTCGGCGTAAGATTTCAAACCCTGATCTAAAAGCAGATTGTGAGAAAACACGACGTCCTCTGCCGTGACTGGCGTTCCATCAGAAAACCGTGCCTCGGGCCGCATATTGAAAATAACCCATTCCTGACTTTCCGGGTATTCGAGACTCTCCGCCAGCAAGCCGTAATAAGAGGCAGGCTCGTCATAAGATTCGATCAACAGGGATTCGTATTGGTCTGCGGATCGTGCGCCCGCTCGCCCCTGCCGGGTGAAGGGATTGAAACTGTCAAACGTGCCCTGCGCGGCATAGGAAAGCTCTCCTCCGCGCGGGGCGTTCGGGTTGACGTAGGCGAAATGCGCAAAGCCTTCGGGATATTTTAGATCACCAAATTCCGAGAAACCGTGACTTTTGATGATCGTTTCCTCGGCCCGCCCCGGCAGTGCCATCAACATCACCATGACCATACCGGCCATCAGAGCCCAAAGCCCGCCTCTGAAATCCAATACACGCGCCTGAACGATTTCCCGGTTGGACCTCATGTTGCTCATCCCCTGTTGCATCACGTGTTTTAATCTTGCGTTTGCCAGCTAAAATACCAGCACTTACAAATTCAAGTTTAGAATGCGTGAGCGCTTTGTGAAGTTCTGTTTAGACAAAAAAAGCCGCTGCACGGGGCAGCGGCCTTTGTTTTTTCGGGTTATTCGCAGGATCAGTTGCCGATGGTCTGCAAATAGGCAATCAGGTCGGCACGCTCTTGCGGCTTTTTCAGGCCCGCGAAGCTCATGGATGTGCCGGAAATATAGGCGCTCGGGCGCTCAAGGAAGGCGTCCAGCGCTTCGGGTGTCCAGTTGCCGCCATGGGCCTGCATCGAGGCCGAGTAGCCGGTGAAGCCATTGGCCGACGCGACCGGACGGTCAACGATGCCATACAGATAAGGGCCTGTGCCGTTCGCGCCGTCTTCCAGCTTGTGGCAAGCGGTGCATTTACGGAAAACGCGTGCGCCTTTTTCCGGGTCGGCTGCGGCCAGCAGGTCTTCGAACACCACTTCCTCACCGTCGGCGCTTTCGCCTGCGCTTTCGGTTTCAATGATGTACGAGGCCGTCTCGCCATGACCATCGGCATGGTACAGGCCTTCGGCGGCCCATTTGGCCAGAAGCAGCACCAGGAAGGTGCCAAACAGGCCTGCGGCGGCCTTGGTAACTGTCATCGTGTCGAACATTGATCGCGAGTCCATTTCAGCTGTCTGCGGGGTGTCTAAGGCTTCCCCTGACAAGAGGCAAGGTATAGACACCGCGACTAAACGCCCAATTCTGGAACTTGTTGCACGGAATCGACCAAATGACCAAACGTATCGCATTTCAGGGGGAGCCCGGCGCCTATAGTCACGAGGCCTGCCGTAACGCACGCCCCGATATGGAGGCCTTGCCCTGCCGCACTTTCGAGGATGTGATCGAATCGGTGCGCTCGGGCGCGGCGGATCTGGCGATGCTGCCGGTTGAGAACACGACCTATGGGCGCGTGGCCGATATCCACCGCCTGCTGCCTCATAGCGGGCTGCACATCATTGATGAGGCCTTTGTCCGCGTCCATATCAACCTGCTGGCCGTTCCGGGTGCCACGCTGGACGATATTACCGAGGCCCATTCCCATCTGGTTCTGCTGCCCCAATGCGCGGGATTTCTGAAACAGCACAACATCCACGGGCGCGTCAGCCCCGATAATGCCCGCGCCGCGCGCGAAGTGTCCGAACAGGGCGAACTTCACTCGGCCGCGCTGGCCAGCGAACTGGCCGGAGAGATTTATGGCCTCAACGTTCTGGCCCGACATATCGAGGACAATGACGACAACACCACCCGCTTCCTTGTAATGTCACGCGAGGAAGACCGCACGCGGCGCGGTGAACACGGAATGATCACCAGCTTCGTCTTTCAGGTCCGCAACATCCCTGCCGCGCTATATAAAGCGATGGGCGGGTTTGCCACGAATGGGATCAACATGACCAAGCTGGAAAGCTATATGGTCGACGGCTCATTCACCGCCACGCAGTTCTATGCCGATATCGTGGGGCACCCCGACGACCGCAATGTGCAACTGGCGATGGAAGAGCTGGAGCATTTCACCACAAATGTCGAAGTGCTAGGCGTTTACCCGGCGGCGGTCACAAGGTGAAGGATTTGCGGCGCGCGCCGTCAATTCGGCGGTAGTCCACGAACCCCATTGCCTGATAATAGGCCAGCCCTTCCGCATTGTTGACGCCAATCGTCGCGTCGATCGCCACAAGGCCTGCCGCACGGGCAGCTTGCAGGGTTTCCTGAAACAACGCCCGCCCGACCCCGCGCCGAGCCGCCGAAGGGCGAATATGCGTGCCGATCAATCCCCAGCCGACAGGCGCGCCATAGGGGTTGCCCTCTACCGCTTGCTTCAGCGATTGAAACCCCAGCACCTCGTCCCCGTCCAACGCCAGAAGGCACTGAATCTGACCGGGATGTGAGACATAGTGCGTTTCGGCGAACCCGGCATCTGCCGGTTTGCTGCGCTTGTCTGCCAAAACAAGGGCTTGCAACACTCCAGCAATACCCGGCGCGTCGTATGAGGTTGCCTGTCTCAGGATCAGATCGCTCATATCGGTTTTACGACCCGTGCAGGTGTCGTTCCTCCATCTCGCGGGCGAATTCGGTCAGTCGGGATTGGAACCGGGCCCGGAACCGCGATTTGCCCAGCCGCAGCGATTGCAGAAACAGCCGCGCGGGCAGGGATTTGGCCGTCAGCGTTACATCCACGCTTAACCGGGTTCGGCGTTGGGACAGAGCCAGAAGATCAACCTCTGTGACACCGCCGACCCCTTTGCCGATTGCCTCGAACCGCATTTGCGCGGGCGGGTCGCTGTGTGCCATTGTTATCTCAACATGGCGTGGCTTGCCCCGCAGGGTGAAATCGGCCTGCCATTTGGTGCCCGGCACCACCCCCGTGTGGCCGGACAGCCGCCGCACCTCGATCCCGCGGCGCATGGCCATACGTTCGAACCGTTCGAAATCGGCGACCATTTCGAAAACGGCGTTGATCGGTGCCTGAATATCTTCCTGTACTGCGAACTGCATTCCGACCTTTGGTTCGTTGATCTATTGCGTCTCTATTTCGTCAGTCCAGCGTATCTGCAAGCCAGTTCTGCAACAGGAAATGTGCAATGGCTCCTTTACGGGCAGGTTTCAGAACCGGGTGCTCACCGGCAAAGGCCTGCATCATCTCGGACTTGCTGACCCACATGGCATCTTCAATTTCAACGGGATCAATCGAGATGTCACGCGACAGCGCCTGGCCCGCGCAACCAAACATCAAAGAGGCCGGGAAGGGCCAGGGCTGGCTGGACAGATAGGTGACAGGGCCGACGGGCACGCCCGCCTCTTCGAACACTTCGCGGCGCACAGCAGCTTCGAGCGTTTCGCCGGGTTCGACAAAACCCGCCAGCAGCGAATACATCCCCTCGGGCCAACCCGGAGACCGCCCCATAAGTACCGAGTCCCCATGGGTGATCAGCATGATCACCACCGGGTCCGTGCGCGGAAAATGCTGGCCGCTGCACGTGGGGCAGCTTCGTTGCCATCCGGCCTGCGTCATCGCGCTGGCCGCGCCGCAGCGGGCGCAGAATTTATGGGTTTCGTGCCAGCCGATCACCGCCTTGGCGGTCGCCGCAAGCTCGGCATCACGCGGGGACAGCCATGTCATGATCCGGCGCAGTTCGGCAAATACGAACCCGTCTGGCAGGTCAGGATGCTGCTGTTCCGAACCATCCACGAAACCACCTACTTCGGACAAATCCTGCCCGTCAGGCTCCCAATTCGAGATATCGGCAGCAAAGACCGGGACACCATCCGACAGGCCCAGAAAAATCAGCCCATCCGCAACTCCGCCCGGTCCGTTTTCGACCAGCGCATGAGACACCGGGATCAGACCCAACCGATCCGAAGCCTCACCCTCTACAAGGGGTTTGCCGCGCCATATCAGCAGGCATTTGGCATTCGGGTCCGCCACCAGGCCAGCCAGCGCGTCGGCATCGCCCCGAATATGCGCCGCACGGTCCAGCCCTGATCCGCCGAACGTCACAAACTCTGCATTCTTCATTGCATGCCCCCCAGATTGTGCGCATAGGGCTGCCACGATGGTTCTGGGGTTGCAATGGGTATTCATGGAACTCCGAAAAAACACCCGCTGCCGCTGAAAGACCGCAGGTCCGCCTTGAAAATTGCACGCAACACTCTTTTTGTTGAAAATGATTAATATAAAACTGCCTAAAGTAGAGTAGTGCCGACTTTTCCTTCCTCTCAAACCGTCCAACTGCGGATTCTGGCCACGTCCGATCTGCATATGAATCTGACGGCATATGACTATTACACTGACAGGCACGAACCGACGATTGGCCTGACCCGGACCGCCGACCTGATCCGCAAGGCCCGAAGCGAGGTACAGGACGGGTTGGTTCTGCTGGTGGACAATGGCGACTCGGTCCAGGGCACACCGCTGGGCGACTGGGCCGTGGCTCAACACCCCGAGCGCCATGTTCTGATGCAGGCCTTCGACCTTCTGGGCTATGATGCCATTGGGCTGGGCAATCACGATTTCGGCTTTGGTCTGGACGTGCTGGACCGGATCATGCGGCACGCCCCCTGCCCTGTTCTGTGCAGCAATGCGCACAAATCCACCAGCCCGCAGGTCTGGCAGGAGCACACGATTGTCAGGCGTCAGGTCGATATCCAAGGGCACGCGCACGAGCTTGCAATCGGCATATTATCGGTCCTGCCACCCCAGACCGCAAAATGGGAGGCGCACAAGCTGGCAGGTGCGGTCCAGATCGGCGACATCCTTGACTGCGCGCGCCGCAAAGTCGCTGAACTGCACGAACTGGGCTGCGATATCGTTGTGGCGCTGGCGCATACGGGGTTCGGTCCGGCGCAAGACACGCCCGGCATGGAAAACGCGTTGGTACCATTGGCCGCCATCGACGGGATCGACGCCATTGCGGGCGGGCATTCCCATATGGTTTTTCCCAGCCCTGAACAAGAATACAGCGGCTATATCGACGTTGATCGCGGGCTGGTGCACAGCACCCCCGTCGTGATGCCCGGTGCGGCGGGGTCATATCTGGGCGTCATCGACCTGACCCTCGGCACATCACTGGACGACCAATGGCAGGTACTTCATGGACACGCGCAGGTGCGTTCGGTTTCGACAGAAGCGTCAGATGAAGACGCCGCACTGACGCAGCTACTTGCCACCGGTCACGCCGAGACGCGGCGGCGGGTGGCCGAACCTGTGGGACAGGTACAGCAGCACATGCACAGCTATTTCAGCTTTTGCGGCTATGACCGGGGCTTGGCTTTCGTGGCCGCCGCTCAAACCGCCGGGTTGCGACCTTTTTTGAAGGATACGGACTATCGGGACTGCCCAATCCTGTCTGCCGTGTCCCCGTCGAAATTCGGCGGGCGTGCCGGGCCTCGGTTCTTTACCGACGTCCCGGCCGGGGAAATCTGCCTGCGCCATGTGACGGACTTGAACGTCTTTCCCGATGAGATGATGGCCGTCGCCGTCACCGGTTCGCAAATCGAAGACTGGCTGGAAATGTCCGCAGGCGTCTTTAACAGGATGATCCCCGGCCAACGATGCGATCTGCTGGCCTCGGACCGCGCGGGGCATAATTTTGACGTCCTGCATGGGCTGACATACCGGATCGACCTTAGCCAGCCCGCTCGGTTTGGCGCAGATGGGGCACTTTTGCACCCATCGGCCCGCCGCGTCCGCGAGATTCGTTTCGAAGGCCAACCCTTGGATGCAGAGCAGACCTTTGTGGTGGCGTTGAATAATTACCGCGCAAATGGCGGTGGGCACTTCCCCTTTGCCGGGCGGGCGACGCGCGTTCCGCTGCCGTTTCTGCCCCTACAAGATCTGGTCAAAAACTACGTGGCTGCCGGGCCTCATTCCGGCACCGTGTTCGAGCGTCCGTTCCGTCTGTCCCCCGTGGCCGGGGCGTTGGCGGTTCTGCGTACAGGCCACAAGGCCTGGCAGCATCTGGACGACATCGCCGAATTTGTACCCAACATCGCTGGAGAGGACGAGGCCGGTTTTCTGCTGATCCATTTGACGCTCTGACGGGTTGTCATTTGTCCCGCACTTGCCTATATCGCGTGCTGAGAGGTTGGCGCGGGCGAGCGCCTCGCCAACCTGGTCAGGTCCGGAAGGAAGCAGCCACAACGAGCCCCGCTTGGGTCGATGTCCAACCTCTCACTTATCTACCACATGATCCTGGGCAATAAGCTGCGGCCAGACCGCTGCGTTGCGACGGGCGAACACGCCGATATGCCCGATCTCTTTCACCCCGAAATCTGACAGTGACAACAACCTACGCCGCGCATTCGGGCCATAAAGCTCGGCCAGACGCCACACCGCTTTGGGCGGCACCACCTGATCGTCGTCGAATGCGATCAGATCGACCGGCACTCCCTGCCCTGCCCAGTGCGCCTCGGGCAGGGTCTTGCCCAAATCGGGCAGGTAGTTCGTCGGTGCCGTGCACCATTTACGCCACTGCCAGTAGACCCGCGCGGGCAGGTCAGCCCCAAAGCCCAAAGCCCTGCCCGGCAAATACCCCGCCGCTTTGACAACCAACGGTGCATGGCCATACCAGAACAACCCCGCCAGCGCCTTGTACGGCCACGGGTGATCAGACAGAGTGACAAGCCCGGAGCAAACACAGATCATGCGGTCAATCTGCGCGATATCCGGCTGAACCGGGCCCAACATTCCGCCAACGGAATGGCCGATGCTCCATTGTTCCGCGTCCGGGAAGCGTCTGCGCATTTCCGCGCGGGCGGCGGGCATGTCGACCAGCGCCCAGTCCGCCATAGTTACCTGCGAGTCCTGCAATCGGCCGGTCAGCGAATGGCCGAAATCCCGATAGTCATAGGTCAGACAAGCCATACCCTGCTCGGCCGCCAGCCAATGGGCAAAATGCTGATAATAGTCGCGGGGCACGCCGGTCGCTGCATGGATCATCACAACTGTCTTGGGAGGCAGAGCAGGCAGATAGAGCCGCCCCGACAGCATCGCCGGACCGGACGGAAACTGGACATCTTCGGTCAAAACAGGATGCGTATTGTCCAACATCGCCCGCGCCTCATGCTCTAAACTGTTTAGTTCACCCGCGCAGTCGGCCCTGTTCCGTCATCAGAGTCAAGCCGTGGAGAAATTGACCCAACGTCGCGCCGGGATTCAATGGCGCTTGACTCGAAGCCCGCTCAACCGCTAGCGATGGCGTGATGGTTCTCGTCCCCGGTCACGGGGCGGGATGAAAAGGGAACACGGTGCGATCCTGCCCGGCATTGCCGGAACGGATCAAGGCCGAGACTGCCCCCGCAACTGTAAGCGGTGAGCAATGCCGAGATACCACTGGCCAACAGGCTGGGAAGGTCGGCAAAGCCACGACCCGCAAGTCAGGAGACCTGCCATCGAACGAAAACCGAAACTCGGGCGGGGTGTCCGGGACAGGTCGTCAGCACGCTGTCACACCTGATCCATGCCCCTCGTCCAGCGCGCGGAGGGCGCATCATGATCTGGAAGACCAAGACCCACGAATTCACCGCGACGGTATGCCAAAAAACCGGCGCCCCCTGCCCGGCACTGGCCCGAATGGCACGCGCCCTGACGGATGCAATGGCCACGGCCCGTCCGGCAACAACCGATGCGTTCGAGATCGAAGGCAGCAGCGACTTGACCCATTGCGCCGAAGGGTGCTCGGCCCGGTTTCGCGCCCAACCCGATCAGATCCGGGTGTTCTGCGGTGTGGCCGCCGACACTCCGGCCGAGCGGCTGGATCGCTATGCGGATATGTTGTTCGGAGCAGATTTCACCGCCCACGCAGCCAGCCTTTTGCCGACACCGCCCTGCGCGATGATGGAAGTGGTTACCACGGCGCCCCAGCCAGCCGCGCCGACCGAACACCAGCTTTCAGCCTGAATTCAGCTGCCCGTCCGGGCCGCCGAAGTGGCCCAGACCATCTGCGCCTCGGTCTCGACGGCGCAGGGACGTACTGTCCGTAGCATCTGCAAAGCGGTATCTGCGGGCAGTCCGCTATCCGTCATCAACCGCAAAGCAACCATACCCGATCGCCCGCAGCCGCCCCGACAATGGACCAAAACGCCTCCGCCGCCGGACAGCAGCGCACGGGCCCGCTGGCTGACATTGGACCAAATGGCCTGTATCCGCGCATCCGGCGCACCAAAATCCTGGACCGGCAGGTGAGCCCATTCGACCCCGTGCCGCTCCAGATCGCCACCGAACGCCGCCGCTCCCAGGTTTTTCATCTCAGAGCTTGTGGTCATTGAAATCACCAGATCCGGTCGCCAGTCCTGCACCGTCTTCAGATCGGCCGCATAGGCACCTCCCGCGCCGGGCAGCGGAGATATCCCCAGACGACCCGGCCCCAGTCGCAGGGAATAGATGGCGAAATTATTCATGGCACGTTCCGATCAATCTGCACCGATGATGTATCGCCTGCGTCCTTGCTTGCAAATCGAATTTCCTGCGCTGCTGCTGTGGACGTGGGCGGCAGGGGTCACTACGCTGCATCGGACTCCGAATCCGACAGAGCAGATATGACCGACACGCCCAGCCCCGCCTATCAGGTTCTTGCCCGCAAATACCGCCCGGAAACCTTCGCCGATCTAGTCGGTCAGGACGCCATGGTACGCACGCTGAAAAACGCGTTCGAGGCGGATCGAATTGCGCAAGCCTTTATCATGACCGGCATTCGCGGCACCGGCAAAACCACCACGGCCCGTATCATCGCCAAGGGTATGAACTGCATCGGCCCCGATGGCGAGGGCAAGCCGACCACCGAACCCTGCGGCCAGTGCGAACATTGTGTGGCCATTATGGAGGGCCGCCATGTGGACGTGATGGAGATGGACGCCGCCAGCCGCACCGGCGTCAATGATATTCGCGAGATCATCGACAGCGTCCGCTACCGCGCGGCCTCGGCCCGCTACAAGATCTACATCATCGACGAGGTCCACATGCTGTCGACCAGCGCCTTCAACGCGCTGCTCAAGACGCTTGAGGAACCACCCGAGCATGTGAAATTCATCTTTGCTACCACCGAGATTCGCAAAGTACCCGTGACGGTTCTGTCGCGTTGCCAGCGGTTCGACCTGCGCCGGATCGAACCCGAAGACATGATCGGCTTGCTGCGCCGCATTGCCGAGGCCGAAGGTGCGCAAATCGCCGAGGACGCGATGGCGTTGATCACCCGCGCGGCTGAAGGCTCGGCGCGGGATGCGACCTCTCTGCTGGATCAGGCGATTTCACACGGTGCCGGGGAAACCAGCGCCGATCAGGTGCGTGCGATGCTGGGTTTAGCCGACCGTGGCCGAGTGCTGGACCTGATGGACATGATCCTGCGCGGCGACGCCGCCGGGGCGCTTACTGAGCTTGGCGCGCAATATGCCGAAGGCGCCGACCCGCTGGCCGTGCTACGCGATCTGGCCGAGATCACCCATTGGGTCTCGGTCGTGAAAATCACGCCGGATGCCGCCGAAGACCCGACCGTGTCCCCCGACGAACGCGCGCGCGGTCAGCAAATGGCAGAGGCCCTGCCGATGCGCGTCCTGACCCGTATGTGGCAGATGTTATTGAAGGCTCTGGAAGAGGTCTCAGCCGCCCCCAACGCCATGATGGCCGCCGAGATGGCCGTGATCCGCCTGACCCATGTTGCCGACCTGCCCAGCCCGGAAGAGTTGATCAAACGTTTGCAAGACACCCCGCCTCCGTCACCCAATGGCGGACCCGGCGGCGGAATGAGCGCCCCACCGCACGCCGTGCAGGCCCCCGTGGCCTCTGCCTATGCGCCACACGTCCGCGGCGGAGCAGGTGCACCGACGGCGGCACTGGCGCAGGATGTGCAGACGGCTCTGGCCCGCTACCCGACCTTCGAACATGTGGTCGAACTGATCCGCACCAACCGGGATGTGAAACTGCTGGTCGAGGTCGAAAACGGTGTCCGGCTGGTTTCGTACCAACCCGGACGGATCGAATTCACACCGACGGGCTCGGCCCCAACCGACCTGGCCGCTCGCATGGGTACCGCACTGCGACGCTGGACCGGCAATCGGTGGGCGGTGACGATTGTCGCCAACGGTAAGGCAGCAACCATCGCCGAAATCCGCGACGCCGCCGATCTGGCGTTGAAAGCCGAGGCGGAACAGCACCCGCTGGTGCAGGCGGTGCTGGCTCAATTCCCCAAAGCCAAGATCAAACGCATCGAAACCCCCGAAGAACGCGCCGCCAAGGTCGAAGCCGAGGCCCTGCCCGAGGTCGAAGACGAATGGGACCCGTTCGAGGAGGACTAACCCTCCCGCGCCCGCCACGGGCCATCGGCTGACGCCGATACCCCTGAGCGACCTTGGGCCCGGCAGAGCGCGGGCGTTGCCCGCGCTCTGCCGGGCCCAACGGGAGGAGAGGTCTTGCAAAAGACCGCGACGACGGGCGGGAGGGCACTGCCCCCTTGTGCCGCACGGGCGCTATCCGTATCTAGGCGACAAACCGATTAGCAGGAGAAAACGTAATGCTCAAAGGACTCGGCGGTCTGGGCGATATGGCCAAGATGATGAAATCCGCGCAGGATCTGCAGACCAAGATGACCGACATGCAGGAAGAACTCAACAATCTGATGGTTGTCGGCGAATCCGGTGCAGGTCTGGTCAAAGCCACTGCCACCGCCAAGGGCGAACTCAAAGGTCTGGACATCGACCCCTCGATCTTCAACGGCGACGATAAGGAAGTCGTAGAAGACCTGATCCTCGCCGCCATCAAGGACGCACAGACCAAAGCCGCCGAACGCGCGCAGGCAGAGATGGCCAAGCTGACCGAAAGCATGGGTCTGCCCGCAGACATCAAGCTGCCGTTCTGATACACACTCCTGACGACCCAAAGGCCGGGCCCGCAAACTCGGCCCTTTTGCAGGAGCACACGCGTTGAGTTCGAACAGCGACATCGACAATCTGATCGACCTGATGGCCAAACTGCCGGGGCTTGGGCCCCGCTCGGCCCGTCGCGCGGTGCTGCACCTGATCCGCAAACGTGCGCTGCTGCTGACACCCCTGTCGGACGCCATGCAGCAGGTCGCCATCACCGCCCGCGAATGCTTGAACTGCGGCAACGTGGGCACCATGGACATCTGTGACATCTGCGACGCCGAGGCCCGCGCCACCGGAGAGCTGTGCGTAGTCGAAGACGTAGCCGACCTCTGGGCGATGGAACGCGCAGGCGTGTTCAAAGGCCGCTATCACGTGCTGGGCGGGACACTCTCGGCACTGGACGGCGTCGGCCCGGACGAACTGCGCATCCCGCGCCTCAAGGATCGGGTCACGGCCGAAGGAATCACCGAGGTCATCCTCGCCCTGAACGTCACCGTAGACGGCCAGACCACAGCCCACTACATAGCCGATCAGTTGGAGGGGCAGGTCCGCCTGACCTCACTGGCCCAGGGTGTGCCGATTGGGGGCGAGCTGGACTATCTGGATGACGGGACGATTACGGCAGCACTGAGGGCACGAAAAGAGCTCTGAACTTAGCAAAACGGCAGCATCCGGAACGCTTTGGCCCCTTCCGGCCACACACAAGCTTCGGTCTCATATGTCAGGTGTAAGCCCCCGACGAGTAGGTCAATTCGTAGGAATGGCTATAAATCTCGAAGACAATGCCAAAGGGGTCTTCGACATAGACCATACGGTAGGGCTTCTCACCGGGATAATAGTATCGAATTGGCATCCGCTGCTTGCCACCCGCTGCAACGATTTTTTCCACCAAGCCTTCGACATCCGGGTCTTGGACGCAAAAATGGAACGTACCATTCTGGCGAAAGTCGATATTGTTTTCCGGTACATAATTCCCGTCAAACTCGAAAAGCTCGAACCCAATGCGATCAGCAGTCGCGAGATGTGCAATACGTAGTTTTTTCCATTCCGGGCCAAACACATCGGTACACATGACACCGATATCCGTATCGTCCTCTACTACATCGGTCGGCGGCATGATCACGTAGAAACCAAGGACTTCGGAGTAGAACTGTACAGCCTCGTCAACGTTTGGGACAGACAATCCGATGTGAGAGAAAGCTCTTGGATGTTGCGGCATTGTTCGCTCCTTGTTTTATGAGACGAAAACTATTGTGCGACAGCCAAGTTTCAAGCGTTCCCTTGGCAAGGCAAAGCCGGGTTCCGCCATGCACATAGGTGTTTCTTCGCGGCGACATCAGTCAAGAATGACCTTTGCCTGCCGCACGCGGCGTGTACTATGGCTTTGACCTTGTCCATTTGATTTTGGGAACTTTAATGAAACGCCTTTTTGCTGCCGCACTTGCCGCCTTTACAGCCACTACTGCGTTTTCGCAGCAGCTAGTCGACAAAGGCTTTGTCGACGGCTGGAACATCATGATGGATCCAGCGCTTGGCAATGGGTGCTTGATACAGACGATCTATCAAGACCTCTCGGTCGTGCGTATCGGCTATGATGCGTTGGACAATCGCGGGTATTTTGCCGTCTACAACAAGGCTTGGGGTGATATCAAACAGGGCGAAAGCTATCCGATCCGTTTTGAACTGGACGGCCAGAGCTTTGATGCCACTGCCATCGGGTTCAACCAGCGCGATGTGCCCGGTGCCACCGTCTTTTTCACCGACCGCAGCTTTGTCGAGGCAATCGCAAAGAACAGGACGATGACCGTCTACAACCCAGCAGGCGAAGTTGTGATGGCGATTGACCTTAAAGGCACGGCCAAAGCGCTGGACTATGCGCGCGATTGCCAGAACCGCAAGCTCTAGCGAATCGGGTCGAACAACGCATCCTTGGCCGCGCAGTCGCGGATCACGTCCAGGCCACAGGGCACAGGCGACAGATCGCGGGACAGGCACAGGCGGACCTCTTCGATATAGCCCTGTTTGCAGGTGACGGTGATCATGTCGCGCTCTAGCGCGGGGTTGGCCTTGAGAAACGCCTCTTCCACCACTGAGGCGGGCAGCTTGACCGAAGCGTCCAATTGACGGAACACCTGTGGACGGGCGACGCCCTCATAAGCCCGCCGCGACAAGGCGTAGTAGTCCAATGCAGACAGGCCCGAACAGGTTCCGTGCTTTTTCCACTGGTGCCACGCCAGCCCAGAGGTGCCTTGAATGTCCGCCATCTCTCGCGTCATCGCGCGCGACGGTGGCGCCTTGGCCGTCGGGCAATAAGACGGCCAGCCTTGATGAAATTGCGGCCAAAGCCCGTGCAGGATCCACCCATGATCATGCCGCGCATCGCATTGATCAGAGCCGCGCGCATCGCCTTCGCGCGCGCACCAGTTGGGCGACCAGCTCAGCGACAGGACGTAATAGTCGAACACGCCCGCTTTCTCGCCGTCGGCCAATGCGACCAACCCGCTGAACGCCCAAATGACCAGCGCTAGAATCCCGTGGCGCATTCGCCTCTTCCCTTCTTGCCTTTGCGCGACTATATAGGCGCGAAGTTCCCCGACAACGGAAACCTGCCCCAAGACCACGGGGCCGCCGAATTCCGGCGACGGGACAGATGTATGCATTAGGAGGCAGGCTGATGGCAAAACCGCTTATGGCCAAAGCAACCGCCGTTTGGCTGGTGGACAACACCACGATCAGTTTCAAGCAGATCGCGGATTTCGTAGGAATGCACGAGCTTGAAGTGCAGGGCATCGCAGACGGCGACGTGGCTGCTGGCGTCAAGGGTTTCGACCCCATCGCCAACAACCAGCTGACCCAGGACGAGATTGACTCGGCGCAGAACAACCCGCTGCACAAGCTGAAGCTCAAGTTCAACGCCGCTGCGGCAGGTGAGGAAAAGCGCCGTGGCCCGCGCTATACCCCGCTGTCCAAACGCCAGGACCGTCCGAACTCGATCCTGTGGCTGGTTAAGTTCCACCCCGAGCTGAGCGATGGACAGATCGCCAAGCTGGTCGGCACCACCAAGCCCACCATCCAGTCGATCCGCGAGCGCACGCATTGGAACATCGCCAACATGCAGCCGATCGATCCGGTTGCGTTGGGCCTGTGCAAACAGTCCGAGCTGGACGCGATTGTCCAGAAAGCGGCCGCGAAGAAAGCCGCCGAAGGTGGCGTCATGAGCGATGATGAGCGCCGCAAGCTGGTTTCGACCGAACAGTCGCTGGAAATGGACGCCGCACCGAAAATCCCGACCGCCATCGAGGGGCTGGAAACCTTCTCGCTGTCCGATGACCCGGTCGAGGAAAAAGACGATGAGCCGATCGTCGACGCCGACAGCTTCTTCAACCTGCCCAAAGGCAGCGGCAACGAGGAAGAAGACGAAGATCCGCGCTTCTGATACTTAATCAGCCCCGGCCCGAAACGGCCGGGGCTTTTTTGCACGAGATACCTATGCTGAATGCTTTGTCCTCTGTCTTCGGCCCGCACCGTGCGGTGTCGATCTATGCATTTCTGAAAACATGGGGCCTGCTGATGGTGGCGATCGTCGGCACAGTCTCGGTCGCAGCAGCGCTGCTGATACTCAACGATGACGGCGCGCATGAACACGACTCGTACCTGACGGTTGCGGTTCTGACGGCGACCCCGATGAATGGAGACTTGAAACACGGCGTCATCGCGTCGGTTCAACTGCCCGACGGGTCCACCATCTCGATCGACGAATCCAAGGAACACGTAGCTCGCACCGTCGGCGATACCGCCTGCGTCGAAAAACGCGTCTACGTCAAAAGCCAAGAGCCCCGGTACCGGTTCAAAATGCCGAGCCTCTGCGAGGCCAATCAATAAGCAAAACCGCCCGGAGGCATCTCCGGGCGGTTTTTCCTTTAGATCATCTGAAAGATAACCCCTGCGATGATCGCCCCGGTGATCCCCAGCCCAAGGTAGGTCGCAAAAACCCGTGGCTTGACCAGCGACCACACTGCCGCCATCGCTGGGATCGAGCTGACCGCGCCTGCGATCATGAACGACATGGCAGCGCCTGCGCTCATGCCCTGCTCGGTCAGCCCCGCCAGCAACGGCGGTGCGACGTAAGAGTTCAGATAGGCAGGCATTCCGACCAGCGCCGCGATGACGATCGGCACAATGCCTTCGCCCCCAACCACACGCGCGATCAGGTCGGCGGGCACATAGCTAACTAGAAGCGCCTCGAGTACATAGGCCAAAGCCAGCCACTTCAGCAGGAACATCCCGTTCTGGACAAATTCAGCTCGGAACCGCGTGCGGCGTTCCGGTTCCTGCCAGAATTTCCAGACCGGCTTGTCGTCCTGTTTCGGACCACAGCCGCAGCACCCGGCGGGTTTGTAAACGCGCAGAGGCTCCGCGAACGCTCCGCCACGCATCAGCGCGCGCACCACGAAGCCTCCGAACAGGCCCAAAGCAACGGCGGCGACGGCCTTGCCTATGGCAAACGGCCAACCCAGCGCGCCCGCCGTGATCAGCAGGGTCGGCGGGTCGATCAGCGGTGAGCTCAACCAAAACGCCATCACCGCCGACAAAGGCGCGCCCAGCGCCAGCAGACCGGCGATGAAGGGGATCACCTCGCATGAACAGAACGGGGCAAGGCCACCGAACAAAGCGGCGAGGAAAATCATCCGCGTCTCGCGCCCCTCAAAGGCACGCGCGACCATGACCTCGGCCCCGGTGGCTTTGAGGTAAGACAGTAACAACACGGCAAAGAGGATATACTGCCCGGTATGCGCCAACGCCTTGCCTGCAAACGTTACCACTTCGGTCCAATTGGCCGGGTCCAGAACGGCGACCCCAATCAGAAGGACCAAGATCACCGCCCAAGGTGTCTTGATCAGGTCCAGCGCAACTTTCGCCGGAACCTTCGGGTTTTGTGTTAGCTCAGCCATCGTTTGCGGCCTTTCCCACTTCGTCGGCGCAGCACTCGGACAGGATAAACTGCGCCAGTTTCCTCAACTCGTCATAGTTCGCGCGGTTGATCGTGGTTCGGCCGATCTTCTCCTGCTGCACCACCCCTCCGGCGGCCAGAAACCGCAGGTGATGTGCCAGCGTTGACGGTGCAATCCCGGTTCGGTCCTGGATCTCTCCAACCGTCAGACCGGCCTCACCGGCGCGGACCAGCGTTTTTAGAACCTTCAGCCGGGCCTCGGACCCCATGGCAGAAAATCCCGCAGCGGCGGCTTCCCACATTTCGCAACCCCATTAAACTAGATTTCTAGTTTTTTAGGTTATTCGCATCGCCCCGTCAACAGTCAAAAATGCGTAAGTCCAGATTGCTCCCCCCATAAGTCCACCCTATAAGATACGCATGGGTATTTCGGTCGACACTTTCTTTCTGGAACTCAACGGTCAGGGCACTCTGCAAGCGCAGATCCAGCAGATGATTGCCGAAGGTATCCTGTCGGGCCGTTTTCATGTGGGTGAGAAACTGCCCTCATCCCGCAAACTGGCTGCCCATCTGGGCGTCAGCCGGATCACGGTGACGTTGGCCTATACGGAACTTCTGGCCAATGACTATTTAACAGCCAAGGGGCGGTCGGGGTATTATGTGTCGGAAAACGCGCCGGTTCCCCCGAAATACACGCCCACCCCGCGCGGCGACGAGACTGTGGATTGGAGCACCGCCCTGGCGCGCAAATTTTCGGACGGGGACACTCTGACAAAGCCCAGCGACTGGCGCGATTACCGCTATCCGTTCATCTACGGTCAGGCCGACCGGTCGCTGTTCGATCATGCCAATTGGCGCCTGTGTGCGGTGCGGGCGCTGGGGCACAAGGATTTCGATTCCCTGACCGGGGATTATGTGGATCAGGACGACCCTCTTCTGGTCGAATTCATCGCCCGCCATACCCTACCCCGCCGCGGGATCGCCGCAAGACCCGAGGAGATTCTGATCACGCTGGGCGCGCAGAACGCATTGTGGTTGGCCTCGCGTATCTTATTGAACCGCAACCGAACGGCGGTGATCGAGGACCCTTGCTATTATGCTCTGCGCGATCTGCTGAACCATTCCGACTGCAAAGTGGCGCCGGTCGCCGTGGACCGTGACGGGCTGCCACCGGATGCGCTGCCCGAGCAGACCGATGTGATCTTTACCACCCCCAGCCACCAAAGCCCCACCACCGCGACCATGCCGATCGAACGCCGCACTGCGTTGCTGGAGCGCGCCCGCGCTTTGGATGCGATGGTGGTCGAAGATGACTATGAATTCGAGATGGCCTTTTTGGGTGCACCCTCTCCGGCGCTGAAATCCATGGATCAGGACGGGCGGGTGATCTATGTAGGCAGCTTCTCGAAGTCGCTGTTTCCCGGACTGCGCCTTGGCTACATGGTCGGGTCCGCGCCGTTCATCCGCGAAGCCCGCGCCCTTCGGTCGCTGGTTCTGCGCCACCCGCCGGGGCATGTCCAGCGCACGGCGGCTTATTTCCTGTCGCTTGGCCATTACGATGCACAGATCAGGCGCATGTCCAAAGCGCTGGCGTATCGACGCGCAGCGATGGACAAGGCGGTTGAACTCCATGGTCTGACCGTCGCCGGTCGGGGGATCATGGGTGGCTCATCTCTGTGGATGTCAGCCCCCGAGCATATAGACACGACCGATCTGGCCCGAGCCTTACAAGACCAGAGCGTGCATATCGAGCCCGGCGCGCCCTTCTTTTCTGGCGCAAACCGGCCGCGGAATTTCTATCGTCTGGGTTATTCTTCGATCCCACAGGACCGAATTGATCCAGGCGTGAAACGGATCGCCGAGAAGATCCGCAAAGCTTGACTTCGATCTGGACCTAACCCGCCCTGACTTCTGGCCCTAACGCGACCCTGTCCCTTGCGCCAAAACCATATCTAAAGGCGGGGCTGCCAGCCCGGCCAAACTCATATATGCGCGGAGATCAACCAGATGAAAATGACCACCGAAGAGGCCTTTGTTAAGGTTCTGCAAATGCACGGGATCGAACATGCGTTCGGGATCATCGGCTCGGCCATGATGCCGATCTCAGACCTGTTCCCCAAAGCGGGGATCATGTTCTGGGACTGCGCACACGAAGGCAGCGCCGGTATGATGGCCGACGGCTATACCCGCGCCACCGGCAAGATGTCGATGATGATCGCGCAGAACGGCCCCGGTATCACCAACTTTGTCACCGCCGTCAAAACCGCCTATTGGAACCACACCCCGCTGCTGCTGGTCACGCCGCAGGCCGCGAACAAGACCATCGGTCAGGGTGGTTTCCAGGAAGTCGAGCAGATGAAACTGTTCGAAGACATGGTCGCCTATCAGGAAGAGGTCCGCGATCCGACCCGCGTGTGCGAGGTTCTGAACCGCGTGATCATGCAGGCCAAACGCGCCAGCGCCCCTGCGCAGTTGAACATCCCGCGCGATATGTGGACTCAGGTTATCGACGTCGACCTACCCGCGATTGTGGAATTCGAGCGTCCCTCGGGCGGCGAAAGCGCCGTGGCGCAGGCGGCCGAGCTGCTGTCGAACGCCAAGAATCCAGTGATCCTGAACGGTGCGGGCGTGGTTCTGTCCGAAGGCGGGATTGAGGCATCCAAGGCACTGGCCGAGCGTCTGGATGCGCCGGTATGTGTCGGCTACCAGCACAATGACGCCTTCCCCGGCTCGCACCCTCTATTTGCTGGTCCGCTGGGTTATAACGGTTCCAAAGCCGGGATGGAGCTGATCAGCGAGGCCGATGTGGTTCTGTGCCTTGGCACCCGCTTGAACCCATTCTCGACACTGCCGGGCTACGGCATGGAATACTGGCCTGCGGACGCTAAGATCATTCAGGTCGACATCAACCCGGATAGGATCGGCCTGACCAAAAAGGTCTCGGTTGGCATCATCGGCGATGCGGCCAAGGTGGCCAATGGCATTCTGGCAAATCTCAGCGACACAGCTGGCGACGCCGGTCGCGATGAGCGCAAGGCGAAAATCGCTCAGAAGAAATCCGCTTGGGCGCAGCAGCTGTCCAGCATGGACCACGAGGATGACGATCCGGGCACCACATGGAACCAGCGCGCCCGCGCGGCCAAGCCCGACTGGATGAGCCCCCGCATGGCGTGGCGCGCGATCCAGTCCGCCCTGCCGAAAGAGGCGATCATCTCGTCCGATATCGGCAATAACTGCGCCATCGGCAACGCTTATCCTTCCTTCGAGGATGGCCGCAAATATCTGGCCCCGGGCCTGTTCGGCCCCTGCGGCTATGGCCTGCCGTCGATCATGGGTGCCAAGATCGGCTGCCCGGATGTGCCGGTTGTGGGCTTTGCTGGTGACGGTGCATTTGGCATCGCCGTGAACGAACTGACCGCCATTGGGCGCGAAGAATGGCCCGCGATTACGCAGATCGTCTTCCGCAACTATCAGTGGGGGGCGGAGAAACGGAACTCGACGCTGTGGTTCGACGACAACTTTGTGGGCACCGAGCTGGACACCAAGGTCTCGTACGCCGGTATCGCGCAGGCGTGCGGCCTGAAAGGCGTGGTGGCACGTACCATGGACGAGCTAACAGCTGCCCTGAACCAAGCCATCGAGGACCAGAAGAACGGCATCACCACCCTGATCGAAGCCATGATCAACCAAGAACTGGGTGAACCCTTCCGCCGCGACGCGATGAAGAAACCGGTGGCCGTTGCAGGCGTCACTGCCGATGACATGACCCCGCAGGCCGGGGCGTAATCCGCGTGAAGCCTCTGCGCGCCATTCTCGGGACGGCAAGCGCGTCGGACAAGATCATCGCCCTGTCCGAGGGCGACGATCCCCGCGTTGTCGAAGGGGCCGTCAAGGCCGTGAAAGAGAATGTTGCACGTATCATCCTGATCGGAGACAGGGCCGAGGTTTCGACCCTTCTCAACGCACATGAGGGATATGACCCGGATTGGATCGACATCCACGACCCGGTCACCTCTGACCTGACACCCGGCCTTGCGCAGGCCCTGCATGAGCGGCGCAAGCACAAGGGCCTGACGCTGGATGAGGCGCGCCAGCAGATCACCAACCGCCTGACCTATGCTGCCATGCTGGTGCAACAGGATATCGCCGACGGCACGGTCGGCGGAGCGGTTGAAACCACCTCGGACACCGTGCGCGCCGCGTTGCAGATCATCGGGACCGCGCCCGAGGCGGCGATGGTGTCCAGCTTCTTCCTGATGCTGTTCTGTCAGGACCATCACGACGTCAAAGGCGCCCGCATCTTCGCCGATTGCGGTCTGGTCGTGGACCCTGACGCGCAAGAGATGGCGGAAATCGCCCGTGCCTCAGCTGACTCCTACACCACCCTGACTGGCGACACAGCGCGGGTTGCGATGCTGTCCTTTTCTACCTCGGGCAGCGCAGACCACCCCAAAGTTTCCAAAGTGGTCGAGGCCACACAGATTGCACGCGCCAAGGACCCAACCCTGCTGATCGACGGAGAGCTGCAATTCGACGCTGCCTTCGTTCCCGAAGTCGCCGCCACCAAGGCCACGGACTCACCGCTCAAGGGTGAGGCAAATGTCTTTGTCTTCCCCAGCCTGAATGCTGGGAACCTTGGCTATAAAATCGCCCAGCGCATCGGTGGGGTCGAGGCCATCGGCCCAGTACTGCAAGGGCTGGCGAAACCCGCGAACGACCTGTCGCGCGGTTGTTCGTCCGAAGACATCCTGCACATGATCGCCGTCACTGCCGTTCAGGCGCAACACAATGATGCCGGGACATAAGTCGTCTTAAGGCATAAAAACGAAAAAATTATTCCGATTTTTCGCAAAACGTGGGAATGATCGGGTCGCAAGCTGAAAAGGGGGCGCATTTGAACCAGCCAGTGATCGACACCTCGCCCAAGGTTTCCGACGAGGTCCGCAAGACCACCTGCTACATGTGCGCCTGTCGCTGCGGCATCAATGTCCACATGAAGGACGGCAAGGTTGCCTATATCGAAGGCAACCGCGATCACCCTGTGAACAAGGGCGTTCTGTGCGCAAAAGGCAGCGCCGGGATCATGCAGGTCAACGCGCCCTCACGCCTGCGCAAACCGCTGCGCCGAGTTGGCCCACGCGGCTCGGGCGAGTTCCGCGAGATCGAGTGGGACGAGGCGATCAGCACCGCTGTCGGCTGGCTGAACGAGCTGCATGAGACCGCCCCGCAGAAACTGGCCTTTTTCACCGGCCGCGACCAGAGCCAAAGCTTCACCAGCTTCTGGGCGCAGAATTTCGGCACTCCCAACTATGCAGCCCATGGCGGGTTCTGCTCGGTCAACATGGCGGCGGGCGGAATCTACACAATGGGCGGCGCGTTCTGGGAGTTCGGCCAGCCCGATTGGGACCACACCAAGTTGTTCATGCTGTTTGGTGTGGCCGAAGACCATGACAGCAACCCGATCAAGATGGGCATCGGCAAGATCAAAGCACGCGGCGCGCGGGTGATCGGGGTGAACCCGATCCGCTCGGGCTATAACGCGGTGGCCGACGATTGGGTCGGGATTACGCCCGGCACCGACGGTCTGTTCATCCTGTCGCTGATTCATGTGCTGATGAAAGCGGGCAGGATCGACCTCGACTATCTAAGCCGCTACACCAACGCGCCTGTTCTGGTGAACGCCGCCGAAGGCCCCGAGAAGGGGCTGTTCCTGCGCGACGACGACGGCAAGCCACTTGTCATCGACCGCGTGACTGGCGAACCAACTGCCTTTGACAAACCCGGTGTCCGTCCGGACCTGTCAGCCACCTATGACAAAGACGGCGTTACGCACCGCCCGGTCTTTCACCTGATGGCCGAGAAATACCTGTCCGACGACCACGCCCCCGAAAAAGTCGCCGACCGCTGCGGCATCCCGGCCAAACGCATCCGCGCGATTGCGGCCGAAATCGCGCGCGTCGCCTTTGACGAGGCGATCGAGCTGGACCACGAATGGACCGACTTCCGGGGCGAAAAACACTCGAAAATGACAGGCCGCCCGGTCAGCTTCCACGCCATGCGCGGCATCTCAGCCCATGCCAACGGTTTTCAGACCTGCCGCGCCCTGCACGTGCTGCAAATCCTGCTGGGCACGGTCGAGGTCCCCGGCGGTTTCCGCTTCAAACCACCCTACCCCAAACCGGTCGAGGCGCACCCCACCCCGCACGGAGACCGCCGCCCCGGTCGCCCTCTGGAAGGCCCGCACCTTGGCTTCCCACGCGGCCCCGAAGACCTGCTGCTGGACGAACACGGCAACGCGCAGCGCATCGACAAGGCGTTCACCTGGGAAAACCCGATGTCGGCCCATGGGCTGATGCATATGGTGATCTCGAACGCAGCCGCTGGTGATCCCTACAAGATCGACACGCTGTTCATGTATATGGCGAACATGTCGTGGAACTCCTCCATGAACACCAAGGGCGTGATGGAGATGCTTTCGGCCAAAACCGAAGACGGCAAATATGTCATCCCCAAGATCATCTACTCGGATGCCTATTCCTCGGAAATGGTGGCCTATGCCGACCTGATCTTGCCCGACACCACCTATCTCGAACGGCACGACTGTATCTCGCTGCTGGACCGCCCGATCTGCGAGGCCGATGCCGCCGCCGACGCGATCCGCTGGCCAGTGGTCGAGCCCGACCGCGACGTGCGCGGGTTCCAGTCGGTTCTGATCGAACTGGCCAACCGCATGAGCCTGCCGGGCTTCACAAACGAAGACGGCACGCCCAAATGGAAGGACTACGCCGACTATATCGTCAACCACGAACGCAAACCGGGCATCGGACCGCTTGCGGGGTTCCGGGGCGAGGATGGCGACAAAGAAGGGCGCGGCGCGGTCAATCCAGACCAGCTGAACCGCTATATAGACAATGGCGGCTTCTACGTCGCCCATATCCCCGAAGGTGCGGATTACTACAAACCGTGGAACACGGCCTATCAGGACTGGGCGGTTAGCATGGGTCTCTATGACAGCCCACAACCCTACCTGTTTCAGCTTTACTCCGAGCCGATGCGCAAATTCCAACTGGCCGCCGAAGGGCATGGCAACCGCCAGCCCCCCGAGCACCTGCGTCAGCGCCTCAAAGACACGATGGACCCGCTGCCCATCTGGTACGAGACCGACCAGCAGGGCAACGAAGGCTTCACCATCAACGCCCTGACCCAACGCCCGATGGCGATGTACCATTCCTGGGGCACCCAGAACGCGTGGCTACGGCAACTCCATGGACGCAACCCGCTCTACGTGCCGACCAAACTGATGCGTGAACACGGGCTACAAGACGGCGACTGGGCCAAAGTCACCTCGCCCCACGGCGAAATCACCGTTCCGGCGATGGAGATGGCCGCGCTCAACGACAACACCGTCTGGACGTGGAACGCAATCGGCAAACGGAAAGGCGCATGGGCCCTGCAAGAGGACGCGCCCGAAGCCACCAAGGGCTTCTTGCTGAACCACCTGATCCATGAACTCCTCCCCCCAAAAGGCGACGGAATGCGCTGGGCCAACTCGGACCCGATCACCGGGCAGGCCGCGTGGTTCGACCTCAAGGTGAAGATCGAAAAGGCCGATCCGCCATCCGACGCCGAAAGCCAGCCGGAATTCGCCCCGATTCAGTCCCCAGTCGGCACCGGCCCCAAGGACTTGGCATGGAAGGTTGGCAAATGAGCAGGGTCCAATCTTCATCTGGCCAAAAATATCCCGGGGAGCGCGAGGGGCTGGCCCCTTGCACCGACCCTCACCACCTACGCGGAGGTCAAAGCACATGACCCAACTCCCCTCATCGACCGACCGCAAAATGGGCCTCGTCATCGACCTTGACACCTGCGTCGGTTGCCACGCCTGTGTGATCTCTTGCAAAGGCTGGAACACCGAAAACTACGGCGCGCCACTGTCGGATCAGGACGCCTATGGGGCCGACCCCTCGGGCACCTTCCTCAACCGCGTGCATTCCTACGAGGTGCGACCCGCTGAAGGTCCCGCACAACTCATCCACTTCCCCAAGTCTTGCCTGCATTGTGAGGATGCCCCCTGCGTCACCGTCTGCCCCACCGGGGCCAGTTATAAACGGGTCGAGGACGGGATCGTTCTGGTCAATGAAAGCGACTGCATTGGGTGCGGGCTTTGTGCGTGGTCCTGCCCCTATGGCGCGCGCGAATTGGATCAGGCGGAGGGCGTGATGAAGAAATGCACCCTCTGCGTGGATCGCATCTATAATGAGAACCTGCCCGAGGTGGATCGCGTGCCGTCCTGCGTGCGCACCTGCCCCGCCGGCGCTCGTCATTTCGGAGACCTCGGCGACCCGGAAAGCGATGTCAGCAAGCTGGTCGCCGAACGCGAGGGCATGGATCTGATGCCCGAAATGGGCACCAAACCCGTCAACAAGTACCTGCCGCCGCGGCCCAAGGACCAGATTGAGGACCAGATCGACATCCTCGCCCCGCTTCTGGCCCCAGTCGCTGAAGAACCCAAAGGCTTCCTTGGTTGGCTCGATAAAACACTGGAGAAGCTCTGATGCATCCAGCCCCTTCCGTCATCATCTTCACCACACTTTCAGGCCTGGGATTTGGGTTGCTGTTCTTTCTGGGCCTCGGGATGCCTGACGTTTCGGGCTGGGTGGCCTTTGTGTTTTTTGTCATCGCCTACGGCCTGTCGGTCGGAGGGCTGATGGCCTCGACCTTCCACCTTGGCCACCCGGAACGGGCTTTGAAGGCATTCACCCAATGGCGTTCCAGCTGGCTCAGCCGTGAGGGTTGGTGTGCTGTGATCGCTTTGCTCGTGATGGCGCTTTATGCCATTGGTCTTGTTTTCTTTGGCCAGCGTTGGGGGCTTTTCGGCCTTATCGGCGCCGGATTCGCCTTGGCGACCGTTTTCACAACCTCGATGATATATACCCAACTCAAAACGATCCCGCGCTGGAACATGAAACTGACACCAGCCATGTTTCTCAGCTTCAGCCTTGCTGGTGGGGCTCTCTTGGCGGGTCAGACGAGCCTCGCAGTTCCGCTTTTGCTGGCGGCGGCGTTTGTTCAGGCATTTTATTGGTGGCTAGGGGACAAAGCCTTTGCCACCTCTGGCACAGACCTTGGCACTGCCACCGGTTTGGGTGCGCGCGGCGCGGTACGGGCCTTTGAACCGCCGCATACGGGAACCAACTACCTTCTGCGCGAATTCGTCTTTGTGGTGGGTCGCAAACACGCCGAGAAACTGCGCATCATCGCGTTTGTTCTGGCCTTCATGTTCCCGGTGTTACTGCTGGTTCTGCCGTTCAGCCATTTCTTTGCCGCCTTGGCGGTGTTGTCTCATTTGGCAGGAGTTGCGGTGTCACGCTGGTTGTTCTTTGCGCAGGCCGAACATGTTGTTGGGCTGTATTACGGCAAACGATAGGGCATGAGGGGGCCAGCCCCCTCTTGAGCCTGCGGCTCAATTCACCCCCCGGGATATTTATGGCCAGATGAAGTTCGGACCCGAGTTGAGGCCCGGCGTTACAGCAGGCCCGCGTGTTTCATCGCAGCCTCGATCGCGGCTTTGGTGCTGTCTTCCAATTCCGTGAGCGGCGAGCGGACCTCGGTGCTGCACAAGCCCAGTTTGGACAGTGCGTATTTGGCACCGACAAGGCCGGGTTCGATGAAGATCGCCTCGTGCAGAGGCATCAGACGGTCCTGATAGTCCAGCGCCTTGGCATAGTCGCCCGCGAGCGTGGCCTGCTGGAACTCGGCGCAGAGTTTGGGGGCTACGTTTGCAGTAACCGAGATGCAGCCGACGCCACCATGGGCGTTGAAGCCCAGCGCTGTGGCGTCCTCGCCCGACAACTGGCAGAAATCCGGACCGCAGGTGGCGCGTTGCTGGCTGACCCGCGCCAGATCGCCTGTCGCATCTTTGACGCCAATGATACGCGGCAGTTTTGCGAGTTCGCCCATGGTTTCGGGAGACATATCGATGACCGAACGACCCGGAATATTGTAGATGATGATCGGGATATCCGCGCATTCATGCAACGCGCGGAAATGTGCGATCAGCCCTTTTTGCGTGGGCTTGTTGTAGTATGGGGTCACGACAAGAGCCGCATCTGCCCCAACCGTTTGAGCAAATTGCACAAAGCGGATGGCTTCATCGGTATTGTTCGAGCCCGCCCCCGCGATCACCGGCACGCGACCAGCGGCAGCTTTGACCACCTCGGCCACGACGGTTTCGTGTTCATCGTGGCTGAGTGTGGGGCTTTCACCCGTCGTGCCTACAGGGACCAATCCGGTCGAGCCTTCCCGAATGTGCCACTCGACCAAGTGTTTGAGCGTATCCAAGTCCAACGCGCCGTTTGTGAACGGGGTGACGAGGGCTGGCATTGAGCCTTTGAACATGACACGCTCCTTGGTGTGCGGTTAGCAATTTTTTGCCTCGCGCGGCATCACAATCTTGGCGATGTGTGTTGATCCCGGCGGTGCAAGGTTTATCCTGAATGGCTCTATCCTTGGTTGGTTGGGAAATGCAAGGCATGACACGCGTTCTGGCGCTTTTGACAGCTGTGATTCTGAATTCATTCGGGCAAGCAAAGGCCGATGCGGTAGACGATCTGCGCGCCGGGATGAATGAGATGCGCAAGGGTGACTGGAACGCAGCGTTGCGCGAATCCGGTGCACGAGGATCGGTGTCGCGCGATATCATCGTCTGGCATTGGCTGCGTGAAGGGTTCGGGACCTCGGGCGATGTACTGGTATTTCTGGATCGGCGTCCTGATTGGCCAGGCCTGGCGTGGCTGCGGCGCAAGAGTGAACCGGCCTTTACCGGGGCTGATCCCGACCGGGTGGTGAAGTTCTATGACGACCTCCCGCCGCAAACCGCTGAGGGGGCGTTAAACTACGCCGTGGCACTGAAGGCCAAGGGACGCACCGGGGATGCCGAGGCCGATATCGTGACCGCATGGCGGACCATGCCCATGGGGGCGGGTCTGCAAAAAAACTATCTTGAGAATTTTGAGGCCATGCTGCGACCTCATCACACGGCACGGCTGGATCGGATGCTGTGGGATGGCCATCTGGTCAGTGCGGGGCAGATGCTGCCTTTGGTTAGCGCCGATCAGCGCAAGCTGGCCGAGGCGCGGATCGCCTTGCAAAAACGCCAGCCCGGCGTGGATGGCAAGGTTGCCGCAGTGCCTAAATCACTGGTGGATGCGCCTGGGCTGGCCTTTGACCGCTTTGTCTGGCGCGACAGGAAAGAGCTGGACGACAGCGCGATTGACCTGATGCTCGCGCGCTCGACCGGGCCCGATGCACTGGGTGAGCCCGACAAATGGGCCGAGGGCCGCCGCCGGCTGGCGCGGCTTGAGATGCGCAATGGCAGCGCGGCCAAAGCCTATGAAATCGCGGCCAATCACCATATGACGCCCGAAAATGGGTATGGCTATGCCGATCTGGAGTGGCTGGCCGGGTTTCTGGCGCTGCGGAAACTGAATGACCCGGCCACGGCGGTTCGGCATTTCCAGAATTTCTCGGATGCAGTAGCATCTCCGATCTCGAAAGGACGCGGCGGGTATTGGCTGGGGCGAGCCTACGCGGCGCTGGGCGATGCGGACAAGGCTTATGCGGCCTATGCGATGGGGGCGGACTATCAGACTTCATTCTATGGTTTGCTGGCGGCCGAACAGATTGGGCGTCCATTTGACAGCGAATTGGCGAACCCGCGCCGGGCACCACATTGGAAGCAGGCGGATTTTGCCGATTCCAGCGTGTTAGAGGCCGGTTTATTGCTGTTGCAGGCTGGTGAGGACAACCTGTCGGAACGGTTCCTGACTCATCTGGTCGAAAGCCTGGACTCCACGCAAGCCAACCAACTGGGCGATTTGGCCATTGAACTGAAAGAACCCCATCTGGCCGTAATGATTGCCAAGCGCGCGGCCACAGTGGGCATTGTTTTGCCTGCGGCCTATTACCCGGTGCATCCGGTGGCTGATCTGGGTCTTCCGATGGCCAAAGAGATGACGCTGGCCATTGCCCGTCGCGAAAGCGAATTTGACCCTGTCGTGATCAGCGGCGCAGGTGCGCGGGGACTGATGCAGGTGATGCCCGCCACCGCCCAGAACGTGGCGCGGAATCTGGGCATCCTTAGCGGGCACAAGACCTCGAGCCTCACGTCGGACTGGCAGTATAACGCCAAGCTGGGGGCGAATTACCTGTCCGGTCTGGCCGAGGACTTCAACGGCAATGTGGTGATGATGGCGGCTGGCTATAACGCCGGGCCGGGCCGTCCGATCTCGTGGATGGAGCGCTATGGCGACCCGCGGGCAGGCGAGATTGACGTGGTCGACTGGATTGAGACCATACCCTTCAGCGAAACCCGTAACTACGTGATGCGCGTGGCGGAAAGCTTGCCGGTTTACCGCGCACGGCTGGGGCAACCTGCCCTGCCGGTGCCGTTCTCGCAAGAGCTGACGGGTTCAACCTTGGCAGCGTTCGCGCCATAGGGTAAAGAGGCCCGCCGCAACGACCAAAGCTGCGCCCAGAATGACCTCGGCGCGCAGGGCTTCGCCAAAGATCGAGATACCGATGATAGCGGTCCAGACCAGATGGAAATAGGCAAAAGGTTGCACCGCGCTGGCCTCGGCCAGCTCATAGCATTTGATCAGTAGCCAGTGACCCGAGACACCTCCGACGCAAAGCAGTAACATCCACGCCCAATCGGCACGGGCCATCGGCTCCCAGAACCACATGCCGACCAGGGTCATCGCCACTGCCCCAGCTATGCCGGTCCAAAAGAAACTGGTGGCCGCACTGTCCTTGCGGGCAGCATAGCGGGTCAGCAGGCCATACAACGCAAACAGAAAGGCCGAGATCAGCGGCACGATGGCCCACGGGTTGAACACGCCCATCCCCGGTTGCAGGATGATCAGAACGCCGACGCACCCCACCCCGATCGCCAGCCAACGTCGCCAGCCAACCTTTTCGCCCAGAACCGGCCCGCTGAGCGCTGCCACCAACAGCGGATAGCAGATGAACACCGCCATGCTGTCGATCAGGCCCAGCACTGTAAAGGCGAACACGGCCACGCAAACCTCGACCGCGAGCAAGACGCCCCGGAAGACCTGCAAGCCCAACTGGCTGGTCTGTGCCGCTGCCTTTAGCCCTCCGGGCGCGCGTGCGGCCAATGCGATCACAAAAGCCGCAAAGAACCAATAGCGGATCATGACGACCATGTAGGTGTTGTAGGTCGCCGCCAGATGGCGCGAGATCCCGTCCTGCAACGCAAACACAACCGTCGCCGCGATCATCAGCGCGATACCGGCGCGGATATTGTTCTGCTGGCTCATTCCTTCACCGCGCGGGTCATGTGACGTTTGCGGCCATATCCGGGGGCTCGGGCCACGGTGAAGCCCGCATCGGCCAGTCCGCGCCGAACAAATCCGGCCGCCGTATAGGTCGCCGCAGTGCCGCCTTTGGCCGTGTGATCCGCCACCTGTTGCATCAGGTCCGCGCCCCATAGTTCAGGGTTTTTGGCAGGCGAGAACCCATCCAGAAACCACGCATCCGCCTGCCCTGACCACGCAGGCAGAGTCTGCCGCGCATCGCCTTCGATCACCTCCAGCCGCAGGGTGCCTAGATCACAAGTCTCACCCTGCCATGCGCTTAGAAACCGCTCGGCCCACGGGGTCAGATCGGGAAAGGCAGCCAAGGCACGGGACATGTCATCGCCATCCATGGGGTAGGCCTCGAAACTGGTGAAACTCAGCGGGGCTGTCTGGCCCGAGATCTCCCACGCGGACCAAACCGTCAGCATGTTCAGCCCGGTGCCGAAGCCCAGCTCGGCTATGCGGAATCCCGGCGCGAACCGTGCAGGCAGATCATTGCCCGCCAGAAAGACATGCCGCGTTTCCTCCAGCCCGTTCTGGAGCGAAAAATAGGGATCGTCGAAACGGTCCGAGACGGGGATCTGCCCGTCCCGCCATGTCAGTTCGGCACGCTGGTCTGCCATCGGGGAATCCTGTAGCTAAGCGGCGCGACACTGAACAAGGAAATGAGGTTTGGCAATGGTCGATGTGACGGTGCGAGGTGCGGGTATCTTTGGCCTGTCCATCGCTTGGACCTGCGCCCGACGTGGCGCCACGGTGCAGGTGGTGGACCCGTTTGGCCCCGGCGCAGGCTCCAGCGGCGGATTAGTGGGTGCGCTGGCCCCGCACGTGCCCGAGAACTGGAACGCCAAGAAAGCCTTTCAATTCGACAGCCTGATCATGGCCGAGCCGTTCTGGACGCAGGTTGAGGCCACGGGCGGCGTCTCGCCCGGTTATGGGCGATTGGGTCGGCTGCAGCCCATCGCAGATCAACGCATGTTGGATCTGGCCCACGCTCGCGCGGTGACAGCGGCCGAACTATGGCAGGGCCGGGCCGAGTGGCGCGTGGTCGAGACCACTGAAGTAGGCGCATGGTGCCCGCCCAGCCCCACTGGTTTTGTGATCCACGACACGCTCAGCGCGCGGATGCACCCGCGCCGGGCCTGTGCCGCGTTGGTCGCTGCGTTGCAGGTGATGGGTGTGCATGTGCAGTCCGATGCGCCCGACGCGGGGCAGGTTGTCCACGCCACCGGCTTGGCGGGTTTACACGAGCTCAATAACGCCTTGGGCAAGACGGTCGGCAATGGCGTAAAAGGACAAGCCGCCCTTTTGCGATTTGATGCCGGAGAGGTGCCGCAGCTTTTTGCCGATGCCATTCACCTCGTCCCCCATGCGGATGGCACGCTGGCGATTGGGTCGACCTCGGAACGTGATTATGACGATCCAACCAACACCGATGATGCACTGGACGACGTATTGGACCGCGCCATGCGGGCGGTGCCACTGCTGCACGGGGCCGAAGTAATGGAACGCTGGGCCGGGGTTCGCCCACGCAGCAAAAGCCGCGCCCCGATGTTGGGAGCGCATCCCCTGCATCATGGACAGTTCATCGCCAACGGAGGGTTCAAGATTGGCTTCGGCATGGCCCCGAAAGTGGCCGAGGTCATGGCCGATCTAATGCTTGAGGGGCGCGACACGATCCCCGAGGACTTCCGCCCCGAAGCGTCACTCTGACCGAGGATGCGCTTCAGCCTGCATACATTGACGCCCGTCGGGACCACGCACCCACAGGTCGGATTCGTTCCGACACAAGGTTGCGGTTTCGAAATGCATCAGCGGCGACGACGCCCGGAAGGAAAACCGCGCCAAAGGTCCCATCTGTGCCTCGGCAAACAGCATCAGCAACTGCGCCAATAGCGGGCCGTGAACGACCAGCCTCGCATATCCTTCGACATCGCGCGCGTAATCCAGATCATAGTGGATACGGTGGCCATTGAAGGTCAGTGCCGAGTATCGAAACAGCAACGTGGTGTCGAAGGCGACTTGCTGCGTCTCGGTCTCATCTGTCCGCGCCTTCGGGGGGGTGGGGGCCGGGCCAGTTGGGTCTTCGCGGTAGACCAGATCCTGCCATTCGGTCAAGCACAGCCTGCCCCGCTGCGAGATCTCATGGCGCAGTGTCACAAATCCCAAAGGCCCGCTGCGTCCGGTTTTCCGCGCGGTGCTTTCGCAGACAGAGCGACGCTCGGCCCGCTCACCGGCGACCAGAGGGGTGTGGAAGCTCAGCCGCCCACCCGCCCACATACGGCGTGGCAGGCCCATATCGGGGATCAGGCCGCCCCGTTTCGGATGGCCGTCGCGACCCAGTCCTTGTGGCGGCTCGGTCGTCCAGAAGTAAAGCTGATGAAAAAAAGGCGGCAGCACCGTGTCTGTCGAGATGGAGGGCTTCTGACCCAGCGCGGCCTGCATCGCACAGGCGCGCACCGGGTCGATCATATCAGTCTGGATGTCCTGTTGCATGGGGCCAGACTAGGCATCCGGCCCGTCCCGAACAACCGGTCAGAGACCTGCTTCGGCGCGCAATTTTTGCATCAGGCTGTGCAGCATGTTCTCGTACCTGTCGCTGCGTAGCCGGCCAGCCTCGTCAAACTCATTCGAGCTGTCTGCCAGATGGAATTCGGGCCCTTGCAGAATGCGTGGCTGAAACGGCACCATAAAGCCGCGCAGCACCATCTGGGCGCGCTCACCCCCGGCGCGACCTGCGGCAGCCGACATCACGGCAACCGGCTTGTCAGCCCATGGTTTTGTCTTGGTGCGGCTTACCCAATCCAGCGCGTTCTTTAGAACACCCGACGGCCCTTTGTTGTATTCCGGGGTCGAGATAATCACCGCATGGGCCTGCGCGATCTGGTCGGACAGTGTTTGAACCGCTGGGGGAATACCCTCATGCGCCTCCAGATCACCATCATAAAGGGGAAGGTTCAGGTCAGCGTCAATGAAAGTGCCCGCCTCGAACAGGCGTGCCGCCTCGTGCAGCAGCTTGCGGTTGGTGGCGTCTTTGCGCAATGAGCCAGAGAGGCCCAGCAGGATCGGTTCGGACATGAGGAAACTCCGGGTTGTTCGTTTCCTTTTAGTTAGTCCAAGAATGCTGCGCGCCAAAGCATGGTTGACGCGCAGTCACTGTGCATAAATCGCTCTTATCAGAGCGGCCCCGTCAGTTGGGCGTGATCTCGATATCTACGCGTCGGTTTTGCGCTTTGCCCGCAGCGGTCAGGTTCGATGCGATCGGGCGGCTTTCACCCAGACCGATGGTGGTGATCCGCGATCCGTTCACGCCGTTGGCCTGCAGGATATCCGCGACCGAGCGTGCACGGCGTTCGGACAGACCCTGATTATACGACGCCTCACCATCGCTATCGGTATGGCCGATGACCTCAACATTCGAGTTGGGGTATTTGTTCAGGTTCTGCCCGACCTTTACCAGATCGGCCCGCAGCGCCGGACGCACCGTTGCGCTGTCGGTGTTGAACGTGATGTCGTTTGGCACAGTTACGATCAGGCGGTTACCGGCATTGACGATGATGATACCGTCATTGGCCAGTTGCTGGCGCAGCTCGGCGGCCTGCTGGTCCAATTGGTTACCAATCAGACCGCCACCAGCGGCCCCGATGGCGCCACCGGCCAATGCGCCCAACAAGGGGTCGGAATCATTGGCAATCGCGCCAACGCCCGCGCCAACCAGACCACCCAAAATCGCGCCTTGCTTGGCGTTTTGATTGGGATCAGCGGGCAGGTTCAGCGTACCGGGGTCCGTACAGGCCCCCAAAACCAAAGCCGAGCTAAGCCCGGCGGCAACAAAAAACTTGGAAATCGTCATAAGTTCACCTTCTGCTCTGGCGCCCGTTTGCCGGGGCCACGTTCTTTCCCGCATTATATCGCGCCGCTTGAACGCAGGCTCAAGCAACAATCGGGTGAACGTGGCGGGATCACGCCGTTCAGTGCGGTGGCGTGGGATCAGTCCAAGGGTCCTGTTCCTGCCAGATCGAACGCAAAGGCGCGCCTTGCCCGCAAAAGTGATCCTCGGTCGGGGCGCAGGCCCAGATGCGGTCGGTGCGGAAATGGCGAAACCCGTTGCGCAGCTCGCACCACGCCGCCAGCATGGTGCATTCGATGTGGTAGATCAGCGCGACAGGCCGCACGATACGTTCGGTCCGCTGGCCTTCGGCGTTCACATAGGTGATGCGCAGTTTGCGTTCCGAACGGATCGCCTCACGGTAATTGACAATCGGGACACATCCCTTGGCAGGGTCATCCATTGGCGCGCCCCAGGGGGCCACTTGCAGCCAATCCGCAGGCGCACGCAGGGCTTCGATCTTGCGACACACCCGGTCGGCAGCCTGCTGCAGGGTACTGTCACCCGTCCGGGCCAGCATCGACAACCCAACCCACAGGGCCTCAACCTCTTCGGCGTCGAAATTCAGGGGCGGCAGGTCATACCCCCGCCGCATCATGTAACCGACCCCGGCTTCGCCCTCGATCGGAGTGCGTTGCGCCTGAAGCGCGGCGATGTCGCGGTACACCGTACGCACCGACACTTCGAGCTTTTCGGCCAGTGCCTCGGCTGTGACCGGCGCGTCTGTGGCGCGCAGGATCTGGATGATTTCAAACAAGCGGGTCGAGCGGCGCATCGGCGTCTCCGGGGTTGATCTGCTGACACCTTAACACAGCCCCCTGACAAGGTGGTGTCAGCAGTGACCCGCCAGATTGGACCTGCAACAAAGGAGGTCCCCATGCCAAGCCGCGACAATCATGTGATGATGACACTGCAATTGGGCCCGTGGTCCCAAGGCCACAGGCTGCGCGCCTTCGAGATCGAGCGCGAGATCATGGCCGCGCGCCAACCTTGCGCCCCGCGTCGGCGAAGAAGGCGCTTGTCTCTTGGGAACTTGAAACTGCTATGGGTTGGGCTGTTCTAAAAGTCTGCCTTGGCGCGAAACTTCATCGACGCGCTGCCATCGGGGCTTTTTAGCCTTAACTCCTCGGAATGCAGCATCAGGCGCGGGAAGTCCCGCGCCGGACCCTCGGCATAAAACGGGTCACCTAGAATGGGATGGCCCAACGCCTGCATATGCACCCGCAACTGGTGCGAGCGGCCGGTTTTCGGAAACAGCCGGATTCGGGTCGTCTGACCCTCATGTTTTACTACGCGCCAGTCGGTCACGGCGAGCTTGCCGGTTTCATGACACACCATCTGGCGCGGACGATTGGGCCAATCGACGATCAGCGGTAGGTCAACGGTGCCGGTCTTGTCAGCAACCTGCCCCCAGACGCGGGCGACATAGGTCTTGCGGGTCTGACGCTTTTCGAACTGCATACTCAGATGACGCTGCGCATGGGGCGTCTGCGCAAATACCATCACGCCCGACGTATCCCGATCCAGCCGATGCACCAACAGCGCCTGCGGGAACGCGGCCTGAACCCGCGTCAGCAGGCAATCGGCCAGATGGTCGCCCCGGCCCGGCACGGATAGCAGCCCCGAAGGTTTGTTGACCACGATCAGGTGGGCATCTTCGTGCAGCACATCCAAGGGTGTCAGGGGGGGATCATAGGCGTCGCTCATGCGCGCCTGCCTATCCTACAGCGCAACCTCCCGCAACGTCGGGCTTGCCTGAACTCAACAGTTCAGCAAATCTGGCCCAAAGCGGAGGAGAACACATGCACCCCACAATCGCCCGCATGCAAGAGGTCGTCGCCAAAGGAGACGAAACCCTGATCCATGAGTTGCTGGCCGAGGACGTGCGCTTCTCGCCCCCAACTTACTACAGCACATGGACGGGCCGCGAACCCGTGGCCGCCGTGCTGGGGCATGTGGGGCAGGTGTTTTCTGATTTCCACTATCGCCGGATCATGGGTGAGGGCAAGGACTGGGCGCTAGAATTCCAATGCAAGGTCGGAGAACTGGATGCGGTGGGTGTCGACCTGATCACACTCAGCGACGACGGCCTGATTCAGGAATTCGAGGTCGTCATGCGCCCCTACAAAACCATTGGTGCCCTGCGCGAAGCGATGATGTCGCGCGTTATGACCGACGCGCGGTTCCTCAAGTTCAAAGACGCGCTCAGCTAAGATGCCCTTTGCCGCCGATCAATTGCTGCGGGTCCCGCTGCTGCCGGTCTTGGCGGCACAAGGGCTGGCCGTGCGGCGCAACGCGCGGCTGCTGCCCGAACCGACGGGCCCCCGTGCCGGGCGTTTCGGCCGCGGTCCGCGCCTGCGCTTGCTGATTGCTGGTGACAGTTCGGCTGCTGGGGTGGGCGCTGGCACACAAACGCAAGCTCTGTCAGGATGCGTGGTGCGCAATCTATCCCGTCACTACTGCGTCGAATGGCAACTGGAGGCCACCACTGGCCACACCACCGAAGACACGATCGCCCGACTGGAGGGCCTAGACGGTCCCTTCGACATGGCAATCACGGCCCTGGGCGTCAACGACGTGACCCGTCTTGTATCTGCGAAGGTCTTCGCAGACCGACAGGCCCGGTTGATGGAACTGTTGACCGGCCCACTAAGGGTGCGTCGCGTTGTTGTGATGGCGGTTCCACAGATGCACCGCTTTCCCGCGCTGCCCCACCCTCTGGCCTGGGTGCTGGGTCAACAGGCAGCCAGGCTGGACCGGGCGCTTCAAAAGGTTGTCACACAATATGCGCAAGCCCGGCACCTGGCCCTCGACTTACCGGACGACCCTGCACTGGCCGCACCGGATGGCTATCATCCCAGTCCCAAAACCTACGCGATCTGGGCAGAGGCCGCCGCCCATCTGCTGCATCAAGGCTGAGCGCGCATCTGCCGGATCATCGGGATCGAATAGATAACAAGTGCAGCCCAGATCATCGGAAAAGCGATCATGCGGCCTTGGTCGATCTGCTCGCCGAACATAGTGATAGCGGTGATGAAGATCATGGTCGGCGCGATGTATTGGAGAATCCCCATCGTAGACAGGCGCACCAGCTTGGCCCCATTGGCATAAACCAACAACGGAATCGCGGTTACGATACCACAGCCAAGCAGCAGCATCGTATCCGAAGCCGACACCCCAAAGCGCCCCGTCCCCTGCGCGCCCAGCCACGTCACATAGGCTAAGGCCGGGATCAGCAGAATCAGCACTTCAAGCAAAAACCCCTGATTTGGCCCAATGGGAAGCGAACGTTTGAAGAAGGCGTAGAACCCCCAGCTCACCATCAATCCCAAGGCTGCCCATGGCAGGCTGCCCGCCTGCCAGATCAGTACCAAAACGCCCGTCGCTGCCAATCCTACAGCGACAAGCTGCGCACGGTTCAACGGCTCCCGCAGCAACACAGCGCCCAGCGCAATGCTGAACAACGGGTTGATGTAGTAACCCAGCGCCGCATCCAACGCATTCCCGCTCGCAATGGCCCAAACATAAATCGCCCAGTTCACTGAGATCAGCGCCGCCGTCAAACACGCCATGCCCAACATCTTCGGATTGCCCAGCGCCGCCTTCAAATCTTGTGTTCGTCCCAACACGACCAGCAGCGCCCCGGCGACCGGTACTGACCAGATGATCCGATGCGCCACAATCTCAACCGGCCCGACATGCGCCATCGCTTTCATGTAAAGAGGCAGAAAGCCCCACAAAACATAGGCCGTTACTGCTAAGGCCAACCCCTTTGGCGTATCTTCACGGTTCATTGGTGTGGGGGTATCTGCCACGTTTGGTCTCCGGTTGGTGCCCATTTCCTCTATGGCAAATCAAATGGTTTTGGGAACCAAGAAAACTGTGAATAACCCTATCAAGAAATCTGATACGTCGCACCCAAGTCTGAGCATCAAGATGCGAGGCTCTGCCTCGCGCTCCGGGATATTTATTGCCAGATGAATGAAGGATTCCTGCTTCATTTGGCTTCAAATATCCCGGGGGAGTCGCCCGGAAAGGGCGGCGGGGGCAGCGTCCCTAGTTACGGCTCAATCTTTTGTACGCTCGGACTTGGGATCATACATCGGCTTCAGGGATGCTTCGGCTTTGACCTTCACGCCGCAGACGTCGATCTCATAGCTAGAAGCCAGTACATCGGCGGCCTTTTCACCCGCGCACGGCACATACCCCAGGCCGATTGCCGCGCCCAGCGTATGACCGTAGTTGCCCGAACTCAGATAGCCTACATATTCGCCATCCCGCAGAATGGGTTCATTGTGGAACAACAGCGGCTCAGAGTCGGTCAGTTTGAACTGAACCAACCGGCTTTGCGGTCCGCTTTCTTTACGGGCAATAACCGCCTCACGACCGATGAAATCACTGCCCTTGTCGGTTTTCACGGCAAAACCCAACCCCGCATCAACTACATGATCCTCACAGGTGATGTCGTGGCCGAAATGGCGGAATCCCTTCTCGATCCGGCAAGAGTCCATCATATGCATCCCGCAGAGTTTCAGACCCATATCTTGCCCGGCCTCGTGCAGAGTTTCGAACACGTGGCCCGCCATGTCAGAGGAGACGTAGATCTCCCACCCCAGTTCACCCACATAGGTGACGCGATGCGCGCGGGCGAGGCCCATGCCGATCTCGATCTCTTGCGCTGTGCCAAACGGGTTGGCCGCGTTCGAGAAATCGGCAGGCGAGACTTTTTGCAGCAACGTGCGTGCGTTGGGGCCCATGACGGCCAGAACGCCCTCGCCTGCAGTGACATCGGTGATGACCACGTTGAACCCACCCGCGTGGCGTTGCATCCAGGTTTGATCGGCCAAGCGCGTGGCTGCGGGGGTGACCACCAGATAGGCGGTCTCGGTCAGGCGGGTGACGGTCACGTCTGCCTCGATCCCACCGGTGCGGTTCAGGAACTGGGTGTAGACGATCTTGCCATTGGACACTGAGTAATCGCCACCTCCAATGTAGTTCATGAACGCCTCGGCATCCGGCCCTTCGACGCGGATTTTGCCGAAAGAGGACATGTCATACATGCCCACATTCTCGCGCACCGCGCGGTGTTCGGCGGCAGAGTTTTCGAACCAGTTCTGACGTTTCCAGCTATAGTGGTATTCGCGTTCTTGACCTGCATTGGCGAACCAGTTGGCGCGCTCCCACCCGGCCAGTTCACCCATGACGGCACCCTGTTCCAGCAGGTGATGGTGGAAGGGCGTGCGCCGCACGCCACGCGCGGTGGTCTTTTGGCGATAGGGGTAATGGTCGGCGTAAAGCAGTCCCAGCGTTTCCTTGGACCGTTCAAACAAGTATTTTTTGTTGCCCTGAAACGGCTGCATCCGGCTGATATCCACATCGCCCAGATCAAACGGCTTCTCACCGCTACCCATCCACTCGGCCAGCGCCATGCCTGCGCCGCCTGCGGATTGGATACCGATCGAGTTGAACCCGGCAGCGACCCAGACATTGTCCATCTCAGGCGCGAGGCCCAGATGATAGGCGTCGTCGGGCGTGAAGGATTCCGGCCCGTTGAAGAAGGTATGAATCCCCGCCTCGGCCAGCATTGGCATCCGATTGACCGCCGCCTCAAGGATCGGCTCAAAGTGGTCGAAATCCTCGGGCAACTGGTCAAACTCGAAACTGTCGGGGATGCCCTCCATCGCCCAGGGTTTTGCGTTGGGTTCAAACGCGCCCAGCAGGATTTTACCCGCGTCTTCCTTGTAATAGGCGCACTCATCCGGCACGCGCAGAACCGGCAGCTGGGTCAGGCCGTCAATGCCTTCGGTCACGATATAGAAATGCTCACACGCGTGCAGCGGGACGTTCACGCCTGCCATGCGCCCGACCTCATGCCCCCACATGCCCGCGCAATTCACCACCATATCGCATTCGATATGGCCCGAGGCGCTGCCGTCATCGGCAATCCAGTCAACGCCCGTGACTGTACGCCCCTGCTTGACGATCTCGGTGACTTTCACCCGTTCCTTGACGATCCCGCCCCGTTGCCGCGCGCCCTTGGCCAGCGCCAGTGCGATATTGGCCGGGTCGCCCTGCCCGTCCAGCGGCAGATAGACCGCGCCCTTGACGTCTTCGACATTCAGATGTGGGTACATCTCCTTGACGCGCTCGTTCGAGATTTCTTCGACCTCGACCCCAAAGGCGCGGGCCATGGCAGCCTGACGATAGATCTCTTCCTTACGCTCCTCGGTCAAAGCTACGGTGATCGAGCCGCAGCGTTTGAACCCCGTGGCAACACCGGTTTCTTCTTCGAGCGAGCCGTAAAGTTCCTGACTATATTTCGCCAGTTTGGTCATGTTCGCCGTCGCCCGCAACTGTGCGATCAGGCCGGCGGCGTGCCATGTGGTGCCGCTGGTCAGCTGCTTGCGCTCCAGCAGAACGACATCACTCCAGCCCTTCTTGGTCAGGTGATATGCGACCGAGCATCCGATGACGCCGCCGCCGATGATGACCACACGGGCCTTTGGGGGAAGATCAACCATCCTGAAATCTCCGCACTGTCAGGTTTGGGCCAAAATGCCACGAAGGATCGACAATAAATGCACCAAAAGCGTCACAATACTAGTAATTTTCACCGATATGTCGCGCGCTTTTCGCGGCGTAGAACAAACGGCGTGACGCCGAAAAAGCTTTTGTAAACCGAGGAAAACCCGTTTGGGAATCCACAGGCAAGGCCGATCTCGCGCACGCTCATGGTGGTATTGAGCAGCAGGTTATTGGCCTTCGCCAGCCGCATCTCGCGGTAGAAACCGTTGGGGGTGGTGCCGAAGAAGGTCTTGAACTTCCGCTCAAGCGAGCGGTTGGACAGATGCAGTTCCTCGACGATCTGATGGATCGGCAGAGGGTCTTCGATGTTGGCCTGCATCAGCTTGATGCACTGGTCCAGTTTGGCATCCCCGGTGGCGGTCAAACGCGTGCCGGAAAACGGCTGCATCGAAGAAAAATCGCGGATGTTCTCGTGCAACATGATATCGGCCACGGTCATCTTGGCGGGTCCCGAAATGTGACGGCCAATCACCGACAACGCCACATCCGTCGTCGCCTCCATCCCCGCGCAGGTGACGACGGCGCCTTGTTGCGTCGCGATGGAGAGCTTGGCCTCGAACCGGGCACCGCGTTCGCGCAGGAATGAGGCGTTTTCCCAATGGGTCGCCATATCCTCGGTACCGTGTTCGTCGATGTAACGGCTGGCGGCTTCAGCCAGCAAGAATACCTGTGCGCCACGATATGTGTAATCCGAAACCACGCGACCCAGCGAAAGGTCGGGATGGTCAGGGTCGGTATTGCCGATGACAAACAGGTAATCCGCCTTGGGCTGGGTGCTGACAGCCTCGGTCTGGATCATCGCATCGCTGCTGGAATGGATCGGTCCACCCTTCAGCGACTTATATGCATAGGTAAAGGGCGGGTGCGGGCAGACGCGATTGGCCAGCCGCAGCACCTCGACCAGCGACGCCAGTTCCAGCAGCACATAGCCCGGGGCGACGAGGATATCGAAATGCTGCTGTGCCGCCATCGCCCTAGACGATCCGGTGTCGGGCGGCGTGTAGCGCCTGGGCCAGCGCCTCGATATGATCGGGGCCGACCTCGCAGCAGCCGCCGACAATGGTGGCCCCGTGTTCGACCCACTTCATCGCGAAATCGGCATAGGCTTCGGGGGTCAGGTCACGACGTTCTTCCAGCGCATCAACAGTGGGGGCGTCTTCTAAAAACCCTTGCGTGATGCCAGAGAAGCCATTGGCATAGGCCCCGTAAGGGCGGCCCATCGTTTCAAGGATCATCAGCGCGGGCATCACCGATTCCGGGCGAGTACAGTTGATCAGAACCGCATCGGGCGCGAAGCGATCGACCAGCGGCGCAACCTGCGCCAGATGCTCACCCGAACGCAGGCGGGTGCCGTCATTGTCCATCACTGACAGCGCCAGCCAGACGGGTTTGGTTGCGCTTTCCGTCCCGCGCAACGCGCCTTCGGCCTCTTGCAGGGACGAGACGGTTTCCAGCAGGAATAGGTCCACCCGGTCGTTCATCATCTGCACCAGTTCGGAAAATTTCACCGCTGCATCGTCTACATCGGGCTTCAGGTCTGGTCTGTACGACGCCAGCAGAGGCCCCAGCGCCCCCGCAATCCGTTTGTGGCGTGATCCGCGCGCACGTTCGGCCTGGGTCAACGCTTGGTCAATCAGATGAGGCAGTTGATCCTCGATCCCTTCCCGCACCAAGCGCGAGCGGTGGACGGCATAGGTATTGGTGGTGGCAACCGTCGCGCCCCGTTGGAAGTAATCCGCGTGGACCTGACCCACCAGGTCGGGTTGGTCGATCATCACGCGCGTCGACCACAGAGGTGTGGGTTTTTCGCCGCCGCGTTTGACCAATTCCTGCCCGATCGAGCCGTCCAACAGGGTTATATCCGCCATAGCCTTACCTTTCCTCAGGGAATGAGAACCAGTTTTCCCGCAAATGTTTTGGACTGAAAGTCCGCTTGCGCTTTGGTGATATCTCTTAGCGGATAGGTTCTTGAGATCAAAGGTTTGATCCGGCCTGCATTCATCAGTTCGACTAATCGTCCGAAGACCTCGAACGCCTGATGGGTGCAGCCGTGGATGGTGATGTCGCGCAAATAAATGTCGCGCAGATCTGCCTGAACGATGGGTCCGGCGATGGCACCGGAAACCGCATACTGCCCGCCGGGTTTCAGCGACAGGATCAGGTTGGGCCACGCGGGACCGCCGACGACGTCGATCACCACATCGAACATGTCTTTCGGCAAGGGCGCGTTACGGTCAAACGTATCCGTTGCCCCTTGATCTTTGACCACATCGGCTTTGGCTGGGCTGGTGACACCCCACACGGTCGCTCCGCGCAGCCGGGCCAGTTGCACAGCGGCCAGACCGACCCCGCCCGAGGCCCCGGTGATCAGAACCTTGTGGCCTGTAGTAACGCCTGCACGGGTCAGAAGGTTCTCGGCCGTTCCAAAAGCGCAGGGAATGGCCGCGATCTCGGCATCAGATAGCGGAGACGCTGAGACGTCGTACAGGTCCGACGCTTCAACCAGGCAATATTGCGCGAAGGCCCCGTCGATCTCAGACCCCAGCGCGATGAAGCCGGTCGGATTGCCGGGGCGTGGGCGCGGCAAGTTGATCGGGCAGGTGACGCGCTGACCGGGTTGGAACCCAGTCTCGGGTCCGGCAAGTTCAACGATGCCGCACAGATCGCCGCCCTGAATGCGCGGGAACTCAAGCGCACCGCCCCAACCGCCCGCGTCGACCTCCTGATCCACAGCATCTGTCGCGCCGGTCACATCCGAGGAATACCAGCCGACGCGCGTGTTGATGTCGGTGTTGTTCACCCCGGCTGCCGCGACCCGGACCAGAACCTGACCGGGTCCGGGTTGCGGCACGGGAATATCCGCGCGAAATTCCAGCGCCTCGGGCCCGCCGTGGCGGGTTAGGTGAACGCCCTGCATAACGCGCGGAACAGCCATGGTCAGGCCCGCAGCCGGTCGTTGGCCGGATCCCAGAGGGGTTGATCCTCTTGCACCACAGCGGGGTATTTCTGACCGTAGATTTCGACCTCCAACGCAGTGCCCGGATTTGCCAGTTCCGACTTGATCATGCCCAGCGCGATGGATTTGCCCACGCGATAGCCCCATGCGCCGGACGTCGTCTCACCCACGATCTGATCGCCTTGCCAGATGCAGGACATATAGGGCGCGTCGCAGTCACCTGCCTCGACCGTCAGAGTCACGAACGACTTCTTCACCCCCTGCTGCTTTTCATTCAGGATCGCGGCCTTGCCGGGGAAATCCTGCGGCTTGTCTAGTTTGACAAAACGCCCAAGCCCGCCTTCCAACAGCGAGTAATCGGTGGACAGATCGCCCTTCCACGCGCGGTAGCCTTTTTCGATCCGCAGCGAGTTCAGCGCATACATGCCAAACGGCGTGGCACCAGCCTCAAGGATCGCGTCATAGATCGCAGGCATGTCGTCGTTCAGAGCGTGAACCTCCCAACCCAGTTCGCCAGCAAAGGATACGCGGATCAGATAGGCGGGTTTCCCTGCCACAGTGGCGGCCTGATGGGTCAGCCAGCCCAGCGACAGGTCGGCATCGGTCAGACCCGACAGGATCTCACGCGATTTTGGGCCGGTGACGATCAGCGTGTCGCGTGTGGTGGTCACATCCTCGACACTGACACCTGAGGGCATCGCATTCACCAGAATGTCCCGGTCATGCCATTGCGCGGTGGCGGCGGTGATCATGACGAACTCATCCTCACCCAGACGCAGGCAGGACATTTCGGTAAGGATGCGGCCCCGGTCGTCGGCGATATAGACCAGATTGATCCGGCCCACCTTGGGCAGACCACCCGTCACCAGCCCACGCAGCGCCTCGGCCGCGCCTTCCCCCTTGACCATGAAGCGCGAGAAACCCGGCAGGTCCAGCACGCCGCAATGGTCGCGCACGGCTTCGCATTCTTCTTTGATCCGCTGCTCCCACGGGCCCGAGCGGCCCCATGTATGCGTCGCATCCAGCGAGGTATCGTCGCCCGGCTTGGCGAACCAATTGGCGCGTTCCCAGCCGTTATAGGCACCCATCACGCCGCCCAATTCCTTGATCTTGTCATGGACCGGAGACAGCTTCTTGTCCCGCGCTGCAGGCCATTCATGATGCGGGAAGTGCATGGCGTATTCGTTGCCGTAGACCTCCATACCCTTCTGATTGCAGTAGTCCTGATCGGTGTAATCGGTGTAACGGCGCGGATCGACGGCCCACATATCCCATTCAGTCGCGCCATCGACGATCCATTCGGCCAGCACCTTGCCTGCGCCGCCGCCCTGCGCGATGCCGAAGGTGAAGGTGTGCGCCTCGAACGCGTTGCTTACGCCGGGCATCGGCCCGATCAGAGGCAACCCATCCGGCGCGTAAGGGATCGGGCCATTGATGACACGTCCAACGCCCGAGGTTGCCATCAGCGGCACCCGCTCCATCGCGTCAGTGACGATGTCTTCGATCCGGTCCAGATCATCGTTCCAAAGCTGGAAGCTGAAATCCTCGGGCATCGGATCGTCTTCGGTCATCCAATGGCCCTTGCAGTTGGGTTCATAGGGACCAAGGTTAAAGCCGTTCTTCTCCTGCCGCAGGTAATACGAGATATCCACGTCGCGCAGCAGCGGCAGCTTGCCGCCGTTTTCCTTCGACCATGCCTCAACCTCGGGGATTTCGTCGGTCAGCAGGTACTGGTGGCTCATGACCATCGCAGGCACCGTGCGCCCGCCAAAGGGTTTGAACCATTCCCCCACGCGCTGCGCATAGTACCCGGCGGCGTTGACCACATAGTCACAGTCGATATCGCCCTTATCGGTGTGAACGGTCCATGTGCCATCATCGTGCTGTGTCACCCCGGTTGCCGGGCAGAAACGGATGATCTTTTGCCCCATGTCCCGCGCGCCTTTGGCCAGAGCCTGCGTCAGCTGCGCCGGGTCGATATCGCCGTCGGTCGGATCGTACAGAACGCCCTCAAGATCATGGGTTTCAAGGAAGGGATAGCGCTCTTTGGCCTCTTCCGCTGTCCACATCTCCATCGGGATGCCCTGATAGCGGCCCATGGACAGGGCGCGTTCGAACTCCTGCATCCGTTCCTTGCTATGCGCCAGTCGGATCGAGCCCGAGACGTGGTAGTTCATCGGGTAATCGACCTCATCCGCCAGCCGCGAATACAGCTCGGTCGAGTAGCGCTGCATGTTCATGATCGCCCATGAGGTCGAAAAGGTCGGCACATTGCCCGCCGCGTGCCACGTCGAGCCCGCTGTCAGTTCGTTCTTTTCCAGCAGAACGCAGTCGGTCCAGCCCTTCTTGGCCAGATGGTAAAGCGATGAACAGCCGACGACGCCGCCGCCGATGATGACCACACGGGCCTTGGTTGGAAAATCACTCATGGTTTTGCTTCCCTGTTAGTATGCCCGCTGGGGCAGATCGTCCTGAATGTCGTAGTAGTCGCCCTTGTCGGCGACGAAGATATGTTGGGCGAGTTTCAGCCCGGTGGGCTCATCCAAAGACCCTACCGAAACCGCAATCGTGTCCTCATCATTGTGCTGCCAAAACAGGAACGAGCCGCAGGCGCTGCAAAAGCCGCGCTTGGCGATGTCCGAGGCGCGATACCAGCCCAACGTCTCGCTGGAGGTAAAGTTGAGGTTGTCTTCATGCGTCTCGGAGGAGGCCCAGAGATGCCCAGATTGCCTGCGGCATTGGCCGCAATGGCAAGCATTGGGTGCGGCGAGGTCTCCGTCAATGGTGAACGCCACCTTGCCGCAGAGGCAGGAACCGGTGTGCATGTCTTTACCCCCTTGCTGTAGGCGTTGCGCTGGTACCCAGCAACACGCCGTAGATGATGAAACAGGTCGCCATCACGCGGCGGACCCAGATGTTGAACACAGCCCCCAGCGCAGCCTTGCCCATCAGCGCGCCCAGCAAGGTGAACCCGGTATAGCTGAGCGTTGTGATGACCAACGCGGTGGGCATGATCACTCCCATCTGCTGCCAGACCGGAACCTCGGGCTGCACGAATTGCGAAAACGCTGCCAGATACCCGGCCACGCTTTTGGGGTTGATCGTCGCCACCGCCAGCGCGTGCAGATAGACGTGGCGCGCGGGTCGCTCAGAGGCTGGCGCGGGTTTGCTGGCATTGATCCAGCCGCGGATGCCCATCCAGATCAGGAACCCCGCGCCGATCAGTTTGGCGATGAAAAACCCGGTGGGTGAGGCCGCAATCAGCGCCGTGACGCCCAACGCGGACAGAATCAGAAAGGCGCTGGCCTGTGTCAGGATCGCCAGCACGCCCAGCATCGCCTTGGGAAAGGGCAGGCTCATCCCGTTTGAGATACAATTGACCGCATTCGGTCCCGGTGTGGTGACGAACACCACCCAGAACAGGGCGAATATGGTCCAAGCCTCGAAGCTCATTCAATACACCGGCGGGGCGATGACCCAGATGGCCACGGCGGGCTCATCATAAGGGTTCGCCCAATGATAGGGTTCGTGTTTGATGCGGAAACTGTCCCCCGGCCCGACCGAGAATTGCCGCCCTCCAATCGTCAGGTCCAACCGCCCCGAGATCATATAGCCCACCTCTTGCGTCGGGCGATTGGCAGGGGTCTGCATCTGCGAGCGGGGCTCGAAGGTGGAATGCACCATCTCAAAATCATCGGTCAGATCGGGTGAGAGCAATTCCTCGATCAGTCCTTCCTCACCCGATCCCATTGGACGGCGCGAGCCTGCGCGGACGACATATCCCTGTTCGGCCGCCGGGGCGGCAGAATGGGCAAACAGCATCGACATGGGCACGCCCAGACAATCGGCCATCTGTCGCAGGTCCGAGATGGACGGGTCAGACATATCCCGCTCGACCTGGCTCAGCCACCCGACCGAGCGGTTCAGCTTTGCCGCAATCTCGCTCAGCGTCAGTCCGCGCGCTTTGCGCAAGGCGCGGATATCGGCACCGAGGGTCGCGCTTTGGGGGGCCTGCGAGTTCAATTGCCGCTCCGCGTTGTCGTGAAATTTCATCCCTGTTTTTCACGATGGCGCGAATCGATGAAAAAACCAAGCGTTTTTTCACTTGGGTCACGCGGCCGGGTTCGGTATCGGTCACGCATGTGGATAGCAGTGATGTATCTGTGGGCGATCAATACCCTGACTCTGCTGGCCTTTGGCTGGGACAAACTTCGCGCGCGGCGGCGCAAGCGCCGGGTGCCGGAACGCCGCCTTTTGTGGCTGGCGGCGCTGGGTGGCGGCCCCGGAGCCGTGGTTGGGCGCTGGATTTTTCGCCACAAAACCCGCAAAGGCCGGTTTTCAGCATGGCTGTTTGCAATTCTGATAGTTCAGGCCGCTGCTTGCTATGCGGCCTTCACCTATCTGCCCCCGTTGCTGGGCTAACCGACCTTAACGCGCAAACACATCGCGCAAGATGGCAGCGAGCTCATCAGCATCCGCTTGGGTAAACGCATCTGGTAGATCGCTGTCGATATCAAACACCGCGATCACCTCACCCTGCGAGTCAAAGACAGGCAGTACCAGTTCCGACCGGGTCGAGGACGCACAGGCGATATGACCAGGAAAAGCCTCCACATCGGGTACAATTTGCACTTCTCCGGTGCGGGCTGCTGCTCCACAGACGCCGCGTGCAAACGGGATCACCAGACAGCCATGTCCGCCCTGATACGGCCCGATCTTCAACACCTCGGGCTCGGTCACGCGATAAAACCCGGTCCAGTTGAAGCGGTCATCGCTGTGATGCACCTCGCAGGTGACAGTGGCCATCAGGGCGACCTGATCCGTTTCGCCTTCGGTCAGGGCGGCGATGGTTTTTGCGAGGGTGGAATAGTCAACGGTCATGGCAGCACTTTGAGGCAAGGGTATCAGGGGGCGCTGCCCCCTCATGAGCCAGTGGCTCAATTCACCTCCGCCGTATTTGAAACAAGAAGAATGGTCAAACGCGTTCTATGGCAATGGCGGTGCCTTCGCCACCCCCGATGCAGATGGCCGCAACGCCGCGTTTGAGGTTTCGTTTCTCGAGCGCATTCAGCAATGTGACCATGATCCGCGCGCCGGATGCGCCGATGGGATGGCCCAGAGCGCACGCGCCGCCATTCACGTTCACCTTGTCGCGCGGCAAACCCATTTCGTGCATGAAGGCCATGGGCACGACGGCGAAGGCCTCGTTCACCTCCCACAGGTCCACATCATCAGTGGTCCAACCGATCTGCGTCAGCAGTTTTTGCGCGGCAGGCACCGGAGCAGTCGTAAACAGGCCGGGGGCTTGTGCGTGGCTGGCATGGCCCAGAATACGGGCGCGGATGGTCAGGGCTTGCGCCTGGGCGGCTTCCTCCGACGCCAGCACTAAGGCCGCAGCCCCGTCCGAGATCGACGAGGCATTGGCCGCTGTCACCGTTCCATCCTTGCGGAAGGCCGGTTTCAGGGTCGGGATTTTCTCGGGCCGGGCCGAAAGAGGTTGCTCGTCGGTGGATTGTGTGACGTCCCCTTTGCGCGTTTTCAGTGTAACAGGCGTGATCTCATCCGCAAAGGCGCCGGTTTCTTGTGCCTGCAGCGCGTTCGACAGAGACTGCAGCGCGTAGTCATCCTGTGCCTCGCGGGTGAACTGATAGGCCTCTGCACAATCCTCGGCGAAGGTACCCATCAAACGCCCCTTGTCATAGGCGTCCTCGAGCCCGTCCAAAAACATGTGGTCAACCACCTGCCCATGGCCGATCCGGGCGCCGCCGCGCATTTTGGGCAACAGATAGGGGGCGTTGGTCATGCTCTCCATCCCGCCAGCAACCATCGTGTCTGCGTGCCCCAAGGCGATCTGGTCATAGGCCATCATCGCAGCCTTCATTCCCGACCCGCACATCTTGTTGAGGGTGGTCGCGGGAACCTCTTCACCCAGACCGGCGGCGAAACCTGCCTGCCGCGCAGGGGCTTGGCCCTGACCCGCGGGCAGGACGCAGCCCATCAGCACCTCGTCCGCAGTATCGGCCCCGGCGCCCTGCAAGGCGGCGCGGATTGCCGTTCCGCCCAGATCAGCGGCGCTGACGCCATCGAACATCCCTTGAAACCCACCCATCGGGGTCCGTGCTGCACCTGCGATTACAACTTGCTTCATCGGGAGGCTCCTTTTCTGCTTTTCCGTATGGATGGATACCGAATGGTAAGAATTGGCGTCTAGCGTATTTCTACGCATGATTTGCAATTCAGAGGACCGGCGCGCATGAGCCTGACCAGCAAAACAACCGACTCGGCCCAGATTATCACGGTGCATTCCGACCGGATCGACGCCGCCATGGCCATCCAGTTCAAGGAAGAGATGCGGCAAGAGGCCGAAGGCGGTGCTGCGCGGGTGGTGCTAGATCTGACGAGGGTGGAATTCATCGACTCCAGCGGTCTCGGGGCGATCGTCGCCGCCATGAAACAGCTTGGCAGTGATCGCAGGCTGGATCTGGCGGGGTTGCACCCCTTTGTCGAAAAGGTTTTTCGCCTGACCCGTATGGACACGGTTTTCAAGCTATACCCGACGCTGGGCGACGCGCTTGCGTCCGCCACCGACTGAGCCCGCAGATCGAATGAATAAGCGCCCTGCCCATGTGTACCGGTAACTGCCTGGATCTTCGGTTCTCAGCCACAGCGTCCGATGCCAGCGCGGGCATCGCTCAGCTCAGCGCCTGCCTGAAAGCGCAAGGCCTGCCCGCGCACAAGGCGGGGGACGTAAAAATCGCGCTAGCCGAGGCAATCAACAACGTGGTCGAGCATGCCTATGCCGGGGTCACACCCGCTCAGGTCAAGGTGCGGTGTCGGCTGAACCAAGACTGGCTTGAAATACTGATTTCGGACACCGGCAACCCTCTGCCCGGATTTCGGGTGCCCGAAGGCATGCCGGCGGCGCTGGGGTCATCGCGCGACGAACTGCCCGAGGGCGGATTTGGCTGGTTCCTGATCCATGAATTGACCAGCGATATCCGGTATGAGCGCAGCAACGGCTGCAACAGGCTGTCCCTGCGCTTTGATTTCCCGGACGCCGAGTGACAGGCAAAAGGTCACAATAACGCCCAAATCGAACCATTGTCGCGCCGCAAATCAGGGTCATACATTTACCTGTAGCTCAGATAGCTTCCCTCGGCGCCAAGTGTCACAGCCCCCACCCAGTGAACGGCGCCGAGGAATTTCCCCTTGATTTGACTGGACAATAAACCGCCGCGCGATACCTTCGGCGCGAGTTAATGGGGAATACTGATATGCGCGATTTTCACATTCCGGGTCGGTCCGAAGTCCTGTCAACGGAAGGCATGTGCGCAACATCGCACCCGCTGGCTGCGCAAGTTGCGATAAGCATTCTGGAACAGGGCGGTAATGCGATGGATGCCGCGATTGCGGGCGCAGTTCTGCTGGGACTGTGCGAGCCACAGATGACCGGATTGGGCGGAGATTGCTTTGTCCTGTTCAACCGTGCTGGCGAAACCAAAATCCGCGCCCTTAACGGATCAGGCCGCGCTCCCGCGATGGCCAATGCGGACGCCTTGCGCTCACAGGGTCTGCATGCGGTTCCCCTGACCTCGCCCGAGGCGGTGACAATACCAGGCGCGGTCGATGCCTTTTGCCACCTGGCCGAAACCGAGGGCCGGATCGGGTTGGATTCGGTCCTTAGCCCTGCCATCCACTATGCGGATACCGGCGTGCCTGTGGCCCCGCGCGTGGCTTTGGACTGGAATATTGGAGCAGCCACGCTGCAAGGGTCCGCGCGAGATCACTACCTGATCGACGGCAAGGTCCCCAAAACGGGGCAAATCTTCCGCTCTCCGGGTCAGGCAGAAGTTCTACGCCAAATCGCACAACACGGGCGCGATGCGTTTTATACCGGCGACATTGCCGAGGACATGGTTGCCGCACTGTCGCAATTGGGCGGTGTTCACACGATCGAAGATTTTCGGACCACCCAATGTACCGTCACCCTACCAGTCAACAGCAGCTACAACGGTGTCGAGATGTACGAACACCCCCCCAACGGTCAGGGGGCGACGGCGCTTTTGTTGTTAAATATCCTGAAAAATTTCGACCTTTCCGGGATGGAACCGTTCAGCGCGGAACGTATTCATATCGAGGCCGAGGCCTCAAAAGTGGCCTATGACGCGCGTAATCGCTTTATCGCCGATCCTGATCACGCCACGCAGGCTGAAAAGTTCACCGATCAGGCGCTGGCAGATCAGCTCGCCGCCCTGATCGATCCTAAGCGGGCGATGCCAGCCGCCGCTCCGCTGACCGAGGCGATCCACAAGGATACGGTTTATATTACCGTCGTCGATCGGGATCGGATGGCCGTGTCTCTGATCTATTCGATCTTTCACAGTTTTGGGTCGGGCATCGCCTCACCGAAATACGGGATACTGCTTCAAAACCGGGGCGCTGGCTTTACCTTGCAGGCCGGACATCCGAATGAGATGGGGCCGGGCAAGCGCCCGATGCACACAATCATTCCCGGTATGCTGAAACAGAACGACCGCATCACCATGCCATTCGGCGTAATGGGCGGATCGTTTCAACCCACCGGACACGCACGCCTGTTGTCCAACCTGACGGATCACGGGTTGGGATTGCAGGACAGCATCGACGCCCCGCGCGCCTTCGCCGATGGAAACGTTATGAAACTGGAACGCGGAATTCCGCCCAGCGTCGTGCAACAATTGTCAGATCTGGGCCACAACGTTCAAATCCCGGAAACGCCACTGGGTGGAGCGCAGGCTATCCGAATCCGCGATGACGGTGTTCTGGAAGGTGCCAGCGACCCCCGAAAAGACGGTTGCGCTCTTGGCTACTGATCCTGAACGCGCACGATGCGCCGATCAATTTAGGTGGAAATGCAGCGGGTATGCGCCGTTTTCAAACGGGCCGAACATGTCTGGAATATCAGGATGTTCCACCGGCTCGCCGGACTGATCGGCAACCAGATTTTGTTCAGAAACATAAGCAACATAGAAGGATTGGTCGTTTTCGGCCAACAAATGATAGAACGGCTGATCCTTGATCGGGCGGCTATCTTCGGGGATGGCCTGATACCATTCTTCGGTGTTCGAGAATTCCGGGTCCACGTCAAAAATCACCCCTCGGAAGGGATGTTTCTTGTGACGGACCACCTGGCCCAATTTGTACTTGGCATGTGTCTTCAGCATATCTTCAGCCCCCAAAGAACTTACTACTCTTTTCCCGGCGGAAATGCCAATCAATGATCGGATTTTAAGGGAAACAGTCTGTGAACCTTCTACTAACAGTGTTCGAAATTGCGGCTCCGGTCTTTCTTTTGGCCGGGATCGGATTTGCGTGGGTCAAGCTGGGGTTCGAATACCGGCTGCAATTTGTGACCCGTCTGGGCGTTACGCTGGCGGTGCCCTGTCTGATCTTTGTCGCCCTGATGCAGACCGAGATCACAGCCACCGAGTTGACGCGGTTCACGTTGGCGGCCATCACCGGACATGTGGTGCTTGCGGTGGCCTTTGGCCTGTTCGTGCGGCTCAGCGGCTTGGATCGCCGCACATTTCTGGCCCCGCTGATCTTTGGCAACACAGGCAATCTGGGGGTGCCGCTGTGCATCTTTGCCTTTGGGCAGGCGGGGCTGGGATTTGCGGTGGTTTTTCTGGCTGTAACGGCGCTCTTTTCCTTTACCTATGGGATCTATCTTGTGGCGGGCAAAGGTGCGTTCGGCAAAGCCGCGCGCGAACCGATGGTCTGGGCCACCCTGCTGGGTGCCCTGTTCCTGTGGCGCGGTTGGGAAACGCCCGTTTTCCTGACCAATACGCTGGACCTTCTTGGGCAAATGGCCATCCCCCTGATGCTGATCACGCTGGGCGTGGCGATCGCGCGGCTGACCTCGCGCAGTTTGGGACAGGCGCTTTGGCTGTCTGCGCTGAAACTGGCGGTGTGCTTTGGGCTGGGCTGGGGCATCGCGCTGGCATTTGACCTGGATAGCGTCGCGTTTGGCGTTCTGGTCCTGCAAATGTGCACCCCGGTGGCTGTGACCTCGTACCTGCTGGCCGAACGGTTCGAAGCGGACGCAGACGCCGTCGCAGGCCTGGTTATGGTGTCAACTGTCCTGTCTGTGGGCGCGTCGCCTTTAATTCTAGCTATTGTGTTGTAGCGATTGTGATTTCCTAAAGGCTCAATCTGCGCTAGAATAAAGAAAAAAGGCACGAGGCACATGAGCAGAATTCTTATCGTACTCTTCGGGGTGCTGCTTTTGGCATCCTGTAGTGGTGGCTCCAAACAGCCGCCCAGCAAGCTAAATGACGCGTGCAGCATTGCGCGTGAACGTCCTGATTTTATCAAAGCCTTCAAAAGCACCGAGCGGAAATGGGGTGTCCCCGTCCACGTTCAGATGGCGACGATCTATCAGGAAAGCCGCTATCGCCACGATGCGCGCACCCCGCATAAATACGTGTTGGGTGTCATCCCGATGGGCCGTCAAAGCAGCGCCTATGGGTTCAGTCAAGCTTTGGACGGCACGTGGGAGGAATACCAGCGCGAAACCGGCAAGCGCCGCGCCAAGCGCGACCGTATCCGCGACGCGTCGGATTTCATCGGTTGGTACATGAACAAAACCAACCAGCGCAACGGCATCCAGCTGCATGACACCCGCAACCAGTATCTGGCCTATCACGAAGGCCATACCGGCTACGCTCGTGGGAGCCATTACAGCAAAACATGGTTGTTGAACGTGGCCAATGATGTGGACGCGCGCGCCAAACTCTATCAGGCACAGCTGGCGGGCTGCCGAATTTAACAGCCCAGCGGGTCAGCGATCGCCTGACCCGCTCCGCGTCCTTTTCGTGAACAGGTCGCTGTTCAGCTTGCCATCAGTTTCCAGCTGCCCCAGCAGAACGGTCGTTTGGCTGCCTGCGTTATCGTGGATCACCCATTTGCGCAGTTCGACCGGATCACCGGTAAACATCAGCTCGATCCGACCCGAATCCGGGTTCTTGGGATCCTGCGCCGTCACGACCGTGGCGGTACCGTCAAAATCGTGACCGACCACCATATTGGCCTGTCCCAGATTCACATTCCGCGCCAGCACCAGCGACAGGGGCGTACGTTTTAGTGGATATTGCTCAGCCGGCTGGTTGGACTTGGGATCAAATATCTGAACGGTTCCAGCCCGCGCCAGTACCACTGCGCTGTTGGGCGGATCATATTCGAACCGCATCTTGCCAGGGCGTTCGATCCACAATTTCCCGGTGCTGAGCGAGCCATCGTCGTTGACCTGCGTGAACGTGGTCTCAACGGTTTTCAGCTCGTTCAGGTAGTTTGATATCTGCGATAGCGGCAGCTTGTCCGCCGCCCACGCGGCGGGTGCGGACAATGTCAAAGCAAGGGCAAAAGCAATCTGTTTCATGAGGCACAGATAGGCCTTCTGCCCTTGTTATTAAATATCCTATTGCTCGGGGACGAGGATTTCGCGCTTTCCGACGTGATTGGCAGCGGAAACAACGCCTTCGTCCTCCATCTGCTCAACCAGACGCGCGGCTTTGTTGTAACCGATGGCAAGTTTCCGCTGGATATAAGAGGTCGAGCACTTGCGATCCTTGATCACAATCGCCACAGCCTGATCATAGAGAGCGTCCTCGCCATTGGTGTTGCCACCGGTATTCAGGCCAAGAACTGCATCGATATTGTCGGCCTTTTCCTCGGCCGGACCATCGACGACACCGCTCATGTAATCGGGCGGGCCGAACTGTTTCAGGTGGTTGACGATTTCTTCGACCTCTTCGTCCGACACGAACGGGCCGTGGCAACGGGTGATCTTGGCCCCGCCGGCCATATAGAGCATGTCGCCCTGCCCCAGCAGTTGCTCGGCACCCATCTCGCCCAAAATGGTGCGGCTGTCGACTTTCGAGGTCACCTGGAACGAGATCCGGGTGGGGAAGTTTGCCTTGATCGTGCCGGTGATCACATCGACCGAGGGCCGCTGCGTCGCCATGATCAGGTGAATACCCGAGGCCCGCGCCATCTGCGCCAGACGTTGAATACACGCCTCGATCTCTTTGCCCGCGACCATCATCAGGTCGGCCATCTCGTCGACGATGACGACGATATAGGGCATTGCCTCGGGCGCGAATTCTTCGGTCTCGAAGGTGGGTTCGCCGGTTTCATCGTCAAAGCCCGTTTGGACCGTGCGGCTGAACATCTCGCCCTTGGCCAACGCATCCTTCACACGGCCATTATAGCCCGCGATATTGCGCACGCCCATCTTGGACATCTTGCGATAACGATCCTCCATCTCGCCAACGACCCATTTCAGGGCGACAACCGCCTTTTTCGGGTCGGTCACAACGGGCGACAGCAGATGCGGGATACCGTCATAAACAGACAGTTCCAGCATCTTGGGGTCGATCATGATCAGGCGGCATTCATCAGGCGTCAACTTATAGAGCAGCGACAGGATCATCGTGTTGATCGCCACCGACTTACCGGACCCCGTGGTCCCTGCGATCAGCAGGTGAGGCATCTTGGCAAGGTTCGCCACGACTGACTCACCGCCGATATCCTTACCCAAGGCCAACGGCAGCGCATGGTTGCCGTCGCCGAAATCACGGCTGGCAAGGATTTCACGCAGCACCACCATCTCGCGATTTTCGTTGGGCAGTTCGATGCCGATGACCGAGCGCCCTGGCAAGGTCGAAACACGCGCCGACAGCGCCGACATCGAGCGTGCGATATCGTCGGCCAAACCGATCACACGGCTGGCTTTCAGACCGGGCGCGGGCTCTAGTTCGTACATAGTAACAACCGGACCCGGGCGAACACTGACGATCTCCCCCTTGACGCCATAGTCATCCAGAACGTTTTCCAGCATCCGGGCGTTTTCCTCCAACGCTTCATCGCTGAGGTGATGGCGCTGAATGTTCGCCGGGTTGGCCAGCAGGCCCAAAGGCGGCAATTCGAAATCGGAATGCTTGTCCTCGAACGACAGCGCAGGCTGCGCTTCGGCCTGCGCGCGGCGCGAAGGCTGAGGCGCGCGGCGCACAGGTTGCGCGACAACCTGTTTGCGTGGCTCCGCCACGGGGATTTTCATCGCGGGCCGAGACTGCAGCGCAGGCTCGGGCGTGTCCTCGAATACGGCGTCGTCATAGTCCGGCTCGGGCGCGAAGTCCTGATGTAAGGGCTCCTGCCATTCGGTTGGTTCTGCCGTCAGCATAGACTTGGGCGGGAAACCAGTCGAAGTCATCGGCGGTTCCGGCGGCAATTCGCCCGCACCTGAGTTCAGGATCAACGGATCAGGCCCACGCCCCCGCCCCTTGGTCAGCGGCAGGTTCGGGTCATATTCGGGCGCCATCTCACCCGCGGCGACCTTGCGGTTGCGTACAGCGGCGGAAATCTTCGACCGGATGCGGTCCTCGCCTGGCATCTCGTCAACATCGACCAGAGATTCCCGGTCAATGAGTTCGGGCTCGGGCATCGGATCGGGGCGGCGGATCAGATCGGGGATGCGTGACAGCAGGCCCGGTTTCGCGGGCTCGGGCGCGGTCAGCGGCGGTTCGTCAAAGACCGGGTCGGCGTAGGCCAGTTCATCTTCGAACACAGCCTCCGCGGCCTCGGCGCGTGCGACCTTGCGCTCATCCCATTGCGCGCGGCGATCACGGGCGGCCTGCGCGGTCGCGGCGGCCCCACGACCCAGCAGGTTCATCAACCCGTCATAGGACATAACCAAACCCAGCAGAAACGCCCGGAATCCTTTGCGCACATCGTCGCGCGTGAAGCCCAGAACAAAAACGCCCAGCGCCAGCATTCCGAGCGCCATGGCCAGTGACATCAGCTTGACCATGAAATGCGATGCGACCGGCAACAGTGTCAGCAACGCGCCCATGACGGTGTCGCCAAACAGCCCGCCCAGACCAAAACTATGGGTCGAACGCCAAGCCTCATCGGGCACCAAAGTCGCTGCATAGACCGAGACGACGGCAATCCAAATCGGCGCAAAGATCAGCCGTGCAATCGCGCGATCCTCGCCAAAATGCCCGGCAAAGCGCACGCCCCAGCCGATCAGGACCAAGGCGATGCTCCAACTGCCCCAGCCCACGATCATGAACAAGGGTGCCGCGATCGAGGCCCCAATCCGCCCCATCCAGTTCTGCACCGGCGCATCGGTCGAGACCATCCAGTTCGGATCATCCGGCGTGTAGGACCAGATCATCGCCGCCGAGGCCAACCCCAGCAGGATCAAGGCAATCCCGATCAGCTCTTTGCTGCGCCGTTCAATGGCGGCTTGCGTTGTACTGTCCAGCAATGGATCGCGGTTGCGCGCGTTCAATGATGCCATTTTGCCCTCGTACCTCACGAATAGATGCAGTCGCGGAGCGTGATTAGCCCCTGCTGCAACTCTGTTTTTGGAGCCACAAGCGCGGCTCGTATAAAATGCTCGCCCGGGTTTTGCCCCGGATCGCCTTGGGAAAGATATGCGCCCGGCAGAACCCGAACCCCGGTTTCCCGCCACAGCTTCAATGCGGTTTCTTCGCCATTTTCGACCGGCAACCACAGAAAGAACCCGGCCTCGGGTGACATATAGCCTTGCACACCTGCAAACACCTCATCCGCGATGGCGTATTTTTCCTGATAAAGCGCGCGGTTTTGGATGACATGCTCTTCGTCGGCCCAAACACGTGCAGCGGCGGCCTGCAACGGCAGGGGCAGTGGCGATCCGGCATAGTTGCGCAGCTGCTTGACCCGTTTGATCGTATCCGGCCCGCCCGCAATCAGGCCCGAGCGCAGCCCAGCCAGGTTCGACCGCTTCGAGAGTGAGTTGAACAGCACCACACGTTCAGGGTCTGCACCCATCTCTTGCGAGATGGTCAGGGCGCCGACTGGTGCCTCTTCACGGTAGATCTCGGAGTAGCATTCATCCGCGAAGATGCGGAAATCGTACTTTTCGGCCAACCCGATGAGTTCGGCCCAATAGTCGCGCGAGGCCACAGCGCCCTGCGGGTTGGCGGGCGAACAGATATAAGCCGCGACGGTGCGGTTCAGCACATCCTCGGGCAGGCCTGCATAGTCGGGCAGATGGCCAGTGGCAGCAGTGGCCGATACAAAAACCGGTTCCGCCGCGACCGAGATCGAGGCTACCATATAGACCTGATAGAACGGGTTCGGGCACAGGATGACCGGTTTCTGACCGTGTTTTTCCTCGGGGCACAGCGCCATGGCGGCGTTATACAGCCCCTCGCGCGTGCCGTTCAGAGCCATCACGTTGGTGTCGGGGTCCATCGTCACGCCATAGCGGCGCGCGATCCAGTCGGTGATCGCGCCACGCAGCTCGGGTGAGCCTTCGTTGGGCGGATACCCTTGAAATCCTGCGGCATTCTCAGCGATGACATCCGTCACCCAGGCCGGGAAATCATGCATCGGCGCGCCGATGGTCATGTGAATCACACCGCCGCCCGGTTGATGGTGGTCCAACAGGGTGCGCAGGCGCGGGAAAGCGTATTCCGGTAGGTTCGAAAACCGCTCGGGGAAATTCATATCTACTGCCTCAAGTTCGGGATCATACCGCCCCGTTTTAAGGCAGGTTACAGGCCGCACCCCACTTCGTCCAGACAAAGTGGCGGCGAATCAGGGGATTGTGGCATTCAGGCCAATGCCGCCTCGGCCGCTGATCCTATCCGTAGCAGAGCCTCCTCGGACCCCGGATAGCTCATCATCATCAACCCGCAGCCCGGTGTTCCTGTCGGCAAGGTCAGCGCGGCCAGACCCATCAGGTTGCCGATCCGCGTGTTGCGCAGGGCCAGCAGGTTTTCGGTGACGTAGTAGTCGTGATCGGTCAGCAAACGCTCCAGATTGGGCGGCAGAATCGGCGCTGTTGCAGCCAGAACAGCATCAAACCCGGATGTGGCCGCGTCCCAGGCAGCGCGAGAGGCCTTCAGCTTGGACCACGCCGCGATGTAATCCGCACCCGAGACATTCTTGCCCGTGCGGAACCGTTCGAGGATTTCTGGATACATCGCATCCGGGTTGGCTTCGATCACATCGCGCCACAGGCCATAGGCCTCGGTCGTGTAAAGCACACCAGACAGCGCCATCGCATCCGCCAGTTCGGGCACTTCCAGCGGCACGATCTCGGCCCCTGCATCGCGCAGCCGCTCCAGCGCGCTGCCATAGGCGGCACGAGGAGCGTCGCGCAGGTCATCCTTGGCGATGTTTTGCAGATCGGCAAAGCGGCGGCCTTTCAAGCCAGCGCCACGCAGGTCGGCGGGTGTGCCGCCTTCCAACAGGGCTAGCATATGCGCCGCGTCCTCAACCGACCGGGCCAGCGGGCCCACAGTGTCGAAGCGCAGGCACAGTGGTACCGTGCCTTCAAGGCTGACCCGCCCTGCGGTTGTTTTCAGACCCACCAGATTGTTCCATGCGGATGGAATACGAACCGAGCCTCCGGTGTCGGACCCAATCCCACAGGCCGCCAAGCCCCAAGCGACCGATGCCGCCGCGCCCGAGGATGACCCGCCCGGAACGGCATCCACATCATCAATGCAGGGCGGTGTGTCGGTGATGGGGTTCAGACCAAGGCCCGAGAAGGCCAACTCGCTCATATGGGTTTTGCCCAGACACACCGTGCCCATGGCCGTGGCGTTGCGCACGACAACCGCGTCCGCCTGCGGCACACGGCCTTTCAGCAGGGCTGATCCGGCCTCGGTCCCGGTACCAGCGGTATCGAACAGGTCTTTCCAGCTGATCGGCACCCCGTCCAGCAGTGACCGGCGCAGACCCAGCGCGGCGCGATCCTGCGCGGCTTTCGCCTCGGCCCGGGCGCGATCATGGGTGACGCGCGCATAGATGCGGTCGCGGTAGGGATGGGCGTCGATGGCGGTCAGATAGGTCTCGGTCAGCTCGACCGGGTCAATCTGGCCCATGCCGATCCCCCGCCCCAGATCACACGCCGTCATGGTCAGCCAGTCCTGCATCCCTACCCCCTTGGAAATTCTGCTATGAGGCGACGGTAGCGACAGGACCGCACATGGACAATCCCGAAAGGGCGCGCATATTGCGAGGCATGAAACACAAGACCGATATCCTGATCGTAGGCGGCGGGCTGAACGGCCCGGCTTTGGCTTTGGCGCTGGCCCAAACAGGGCATTCTGTCACCGTGATCGACAGCTTGGCCCAGAAAGTCCGCAAGAACGCTGCGTTTGACGGGCGTGCCTATGCACTGGCGCTGGCCTCGCAACGGCTGCTGGATGCTGTGGGCGTGTGGGATAAGGTCTCTGGTCACGCCCAGCCGATGCTTGAAATCAAGGTCACGGATGGACATGCGGGCGTGGGCCCCTCGCCGTTCTTCATGCATTTCGACCATGCCGAGATCGAAGAGGGCCCGATGGGCTACATGGTCGAAGATCGCCACCTGCGTCGTGCCTTTCTGGACGCCATGGCCGACGAGACCCGGATCACGCAGATCAACGGACGCACGGTTGTCGCGCAAGAGGCTGACGCGACCGGCGTGACCGTGAAACTGGATGATGGCGCGACCGTGACGGGCGGGCTGCTGGTGGGCTGCGATGGCCGCCGCAGCGGCACCGCTGCGCGCGCGGGCATCAAGCGGACGGGGTGGGATTACGGCCAAACCGCGCTGGTGTGTGCGATTGAACATGACCTGCCCCATCACGGTATCGCGCATCAGTTCTTCATGCCGCCCGGCCCGCTGGCTATCCTACCGCTGACTGGCAATCGCAGTTCGATCGTCTGGAGCGAACGGTCCGAAGCTGCCGAGCGCATCAATGCTCTGTCCGAGGCCGACTATATGCAAGTCCTGCGCCCCCGCTTCGGCGATTTTCTGGGCGACATCCGGCTGCAAGGTGACCGGTTCACCTATCCGCTGAACTTGACCATCGCCAATTCCTTTATCGGCGACCGCATGGCGCTGGTGGGCGACGCCGCCCACGGTATGCACCCAATCGCAGGGCAAGGCCTGAATGCCGGTCTGCGCGATGTGGGCGCATTGGCCGAGGTTCTGACCCTAGCTGGGCGACGGGGTGAGGATATCGGATCGGTGCTGGTGTTAGAGCGTTATCAGGAGTGGCGGCGCTTCGACACGGCCTCGCTGGCGATGGCGACAGACGTGTTCAACAAGCTGTTTTCCAACGACAATCCGCTTCTGCGTGCAGGCCGCGATATCGGGATGGGAATCGTCGGATCGCTGCCAGGCCTACGACGCGGCTTTGTGCGCGAGGCCGCCGGGTTGACCGGGGACCTGCCCAAATTGCTGCAGGGTCGCGCGATTTAGTCCAGCTCGCGCGCCTCATCCACCAGCATCACCGGAATGCCATTGCGGATCGGAAAGGCCAGACCGGCGGCTTTCGACACCAGTTCTTGTTTGTCCGCATCATAGTGCAGGGTCGTGTGGGTCTGCGGGCAAATCAGCGCCTCGAGCATGTGACGGTCAAACGCGTGTTCAGTCATTGCAAATGTTCCTCGCTCGATCCGCCGCGCATGGCGAATTCGATCAATGTTACCAACGTCTCGCGCCGGGTCCGTAAGCACGGGGCCTCAAGCAGGGCTTGTTTCTCTTCAGGGTCGAAATCCAGCAGCATGGACAGCGAATTTACCAGCAACTCATCATCCGCGTCTTTCAGCGTGTCCCAATCGGTCGAAAGATTCTGCGACGAAAAGAATTTTTCCAACAGATTCAGGAACCGCGGTCGATTGAACCCGTCATCCTGTTCGGTTTTGCCCAAGTCCCGGTCGAACCCGTCCCATGACACCGCGCACCGCCGATAAGGGGTAAAAGCGTCGAGTTCAGATTTCACCCGAAACCGGGAAATGCCGGTCAGCGTGATCAGATAGCGCCCATCCTCGGTTTCAGAGAACTGAGTGACGCGTCCGGCGCAACCGATCTGATGCAGTTTGGAGTCGTTGCTCTGACAGGGGTTCGGCTGCACCATTCCGATCAACCGCTCAGGCGTTTTCAGGGCATCGTCCAGCATCTGCAAATAGCGCGGCTCGAAAATGTGCAGCGGCAGGCGCGAACGGGGCAACAGCAACGCCCCGGGCAAAGGAAAAACGGATACCGTTTCCGGCAGGTCGGCGGGATGCATCATAGACCGGAGTGTAGCTCTGTTCAGAAATTAGGCAAATATCATCGAGCTAAGTTTACGCCGCCCGTTCAAGACAATCGGGTCATTTGGCTTGAGCGCATCAAAGATCGTGAAGAGCTGCGCCTTGGCGGCGCCGTCATTCCACTCGCGGTCGCGGCGAAACAGGTCCAGCAATTGCGCGACGGCCTCTTCCACATCCCCGTTCGCGTGCAGCGCCTGCGCCAGATCAAAGCGTGCCTGATGGTTGTCGGGGTCCGCCTCAACCGCCGCAGTCAGCTCGGCTACGGGGCCCGCATCCGCAGCCTGCTTGGCCAGTTCCAACTGCGCATGGGCGGCTTCCAGTTCCGGAGTGTTGGAGATTTCCGCCGGGGCACCGTTCAGAATTGCCTCGGCCTGTTCCAGATCATCTGCGGCGATATGCGCGCGCACCAGACCGCCATAAGCGCCGGCATGGTTGGGATCTTCGCCCAAAATCGCGGCAAAAGTCTGGGCCGCATCGCTTGCCGCACCTTCGGCCAGCATTTCCTCGGCCGCCGCGACAGCTTCGTCCAACTGACCACCGGGGCTTTCGCCACCTGCCGCCTCGATCACCCGATCAACGAACGCTTTGATCTCGGACCCCGGCAGCGCGCCCTGAAACCCGTCGACAGGCTGACCCTTGAAAAAGGCATAGACCGTCGGGATCGACTGAATGCGCATTTGCGAGGCGATCATCTGCGCCTCGTCCACGTTGATCTTGACCATCTTGACCGCGCCCTTGGCGGCGGTGACGGCCTCTTCCAGCATCGGGCCCAGCGTTTTGCACGGGCCACACCACGGGGCCCAAAAATCGACGATGACCGGCACCTCTTGCGAGGATTCCACAACGTCGGCCATGAAAGTGGCCTCGGACCCTTCCTTGATCAGGTCGGCAGCGGCAGAGTCGGGGGCGGTATTCAGAATATCCATGGCTGTCACTCTTTCGTTCGTACTTGCGCCCTATATGCAACCGCAACAGGCAGAAACCAAGGGCTGACTTGCGCGATTACAGGTCGAATGTGGCAAAGACCGGGGCGTGGTCGCTGGGTTTTTCCCACCCGCGCGCGTCGCGAAGAACGCGGCTGGAATGTCCCGCGTTCGAGATATCGGGCGTGGCCCAGACGTGATCCAGTCGCCGCCCCTTGTCCGCTGCCTCCCAGTCACGCGCGCGGTAGGACCACCAGCTATAGAGCTGCCCCTCGGGGATGTTCTGACGGGTAACATCAACCCAACCGCCTGCATCTTGCGTCTCAGCCAGCGCCTCGACCTCGATCGGGGTGTGCGAGACAACCTTGAGCAGTTGTTTGTGCGACCACACGTCATCTTCGCGTGGGGCGATGTTCAGATCGCCGACCAGAATGGATTTTTCGGGCTTTTCAGCGCGAAACCAATCGCGCATGTCGGCGAGGTAATCCAGCTTTTGCCCAAACTTTTCATTCACCTCGCGGTCGGGCACATCGCCACCTGCGGGGACATAGAAGTTCTGGATGGTCACGCCATTTTCCAGCCGTGCCGCAATGTGGCGGGCGTGGCCGAGACTGGCGAAATCCTTGTCGCCCACCTCCTCCATCGGGATGCGCGACAGGATTGCGACACCGTTGTAGCCCTTTTGCCCCCGCGCGACCATGTGGGTATACCCCAGTTCGGCGAAGCCTTCGGTCGGGATCTTCTCGACCGGTGACTTGCACTCTTGCAGACACAACACATCTGGGGCCTCTTCCTGCAACAATTTCAGCACGATAGGCTCGCGCAGGCGGACCGAATTGATGTTCCAGGTGGCAAGAGTAAAGGGCATGGGGGACTCCTCTGTCGCGGTTGGCCGCGACGTTAGCGCGGTGCGGGGCGGGGTGCCATCGGAAAAACCGGTATGTCAGAGCCGGCACGGCGCCGCATTCAGCAGGGCTTGCGCCTCGTTGAATATCTCATCGACGATCTGTGCGGCGGGCATCACCTCGCGCACCATCGAAACGCCTTGCCCGGACCAAAGCGACATTGCCTCGACATCGCCCTGTGTTTCGGGCAGCGGGGTATAGCTTTGGTACCGCACCACGGCCTCACCATCAGGACGGTGGCCGATAATTTCCTGTTCGTTGGGACGCTGGCCCGGCGCGGCGGACCCTGCGTCTTTCCACTTTTGCGCGGTGGAATTGGCCAGCGCCCGATGCGGGGCTTGCGGCCATTTCACATCATAGAGGTCGTAGTACCATTCGGTCTGCGCCTCGGTCGCGTTCAGGACGCGGCGGCGGTATTCGTCATGAATCGTGGCCTCAACGCTGGCTAGAAACCGGGTGCCGACCCAAACGGCCGAAGCCCCCAGCATCAACGCAGCCGCCATGCCGCGCCCATCCGCTATGCCCCCCGCCGCAACAACCGGAACCGAAACCGCGTCCACAACAGCGGGAATCAACGCCATGGTTGCGACCTGGCCCCAGACGTGGCCTCCGGCCTCCCACCCTTGGGCGACAATGATATCTGCGCCAGCCTCTTCCGCCGCCTTGGCCTCGGCTGCGTTGCCGACGCTGGCCATCACCAGCAAGCCGCCCGTTTTGGCTTTGGAAATCGCCTCAGGCTCCATCCCCCAGAACAGCGAAACCGCATGAACCTGTTTGTCGATACAGGTCTGAAGCTGTTCCTCATACGGAAATTCAAGGTTGATATTGACCGCAAAGTTACGGTCCGTCAGGGCACGCACCGCCTCAATGCCGCTTGCAACCTGCGCCGCGGGTTTGCCCCACAACGGGATGACGCCATAACCGCCCGCATTGCAGACAGCCGCCACCAGATCCGGTCCCGCCGCGCCCCCCATCGGCGCTGACAAAATTGGCTTTTCAATCTTCAACAATTCACGAATGTCATTGGACAAATCCCATCCCCCCCCAAAACGATGGGCCGAGTTGGCACCGGTACCGGGGGACAAGTCAAGCGCGTCCGGAATTTGGGTGGTCACTGACGGTGGCCAGGCGTCATACAGACTCGTTCCACAAAAAAAGGCCGGGCCATCAGGCCCGGCAGTCCAACAGGGAGGTGCATGTCATAACCCGGACATGCGCGGGTTGGGAGTAACCTAATGATGACTTCAGGGTATCACTTTGATCCACATCAATCCACCGGCAGTTAAGAGACCAGACGATATCCGCCCGATTCTGTGACCAAAAGGCGAGCATTGGACGGATCAGGCTCGATCTTCTGACGCAGGCGATAGATGTGGGTTTCCAGCGTATGGGTGGTGACACCAGCGTTGTAACCCCACACTTCGTGCAGCAGCACGTCGCGCGCGACCACGCCATCCGCCGAGCGGTAGAGGAACTTAAGGATGTTCGTCTCTTTCTCGGTCAGGCGGATTTTGCGATCCTCCTCGGTGATCAGCATCTTCATCGCAGGCTTAAACGTATACGGCCCAAGAACAAAGACGGCGTCTTCGGACTGTTCGTGCTGGCGCAGCTGGGCACGGATGCGGGCCAAAAGAACCGGGAACTTGAACGGCTTAGGAACATAGTCATTGGCACCGGCATCCAGGCCCAGAATGGTGTCGGCGTCGCTGTCGTGACCGGTCAGCATCAGGATCGGGCTTTTGACGCCCTGCTTGCGCATCAGGCGGCACAGCTCGCGCCCGTCCGTATCAGGCAGACCGACGTCCAGAATAACAAGGTCATAAATCGCCTCGCGGGCTCGCTCCATGGCCGAGGCACCATCTGACGCTTCGAACACGTCAAAGTCTTCTGTCATCACGAGCTGCTCACTCAGCGCCTCGCGCAGGTCTTCATCATCATCCACCAGCAGGATTTTCTTAAGCTGTGCCATTCCCGGTCCTCCTAAGCCTTTTCGGACACTTGCGTGTCGAATATGCAATCAACAAGGTTTGCTGCAATCGTCTCACGCCCTCGTGTCCGGCGAGTAGGAATTATTTCACATTTCCTGCGGATCAGGATACAGAAAGAGGCTGATCGTTACAGGGTAACATAAATGAGTCTTATCCCCGACATATCGGAACTGCTGGCACGCGCCCGCGCGGACCTGCGTATGGGTGTCCCGGTCGTGCTAACGGATGACAGTGGGTTCAGCGTGCTGGCCATTGCCTCAGAAACCCTGAGCGCCCAACGGCTTGCGGATTTGCGCAGCCTTGGCGGCGAGCCAGTGGTTGCAATCACCGTAAGACGAGCTGAGACTCTGAAAGCGCGGGCCTATGACGGTGATCTCGCGAGGGTGGTCATTCCGGCAGATACCGATATCGGTTGGGTTCAGGCTGTGGCCGACCCTTCGGACGATCTGAACGCACCTATGAAGGGCCCCCTGATGACGGAACGTCAGGGTAATGCCAATCTGCACCGCATCGCCATTGCGCTGACCAAGTCAGCGCGTCTGCTGCCCGCAGCCGTTGTGGTCCCGGTCGAGGACGGGCGCGCATTTGCCGCGGCGCACGGTCTGACCTGCATCGACCACACTCGCGCCGCACCGCATCTGGCCGATCGCAGCATCCTGAATGCCGTTGTCGCCGCGCGCCTTCCGATGGAGGTGTCCGAGGCAGGCCGGTTGCACGTATTCCGCCCCGAAGATGGCGGCGAAGAACATTACGCCATCGAAATCGGCCGACCGGACCGAAGCAAACCAGTATTGGCGCGGCTGCATTCGGCCTGTTTCACCGGCGACCTGATGGGCAGCTTGAAATGCGATTGCGGCCCGCAACTGCGGGGGGCACTGGCGCAGATGGGTTCGGAGGGCGCCGGGGTGCTGCTCTACCTCAACCAAGAGGGGCGGGGCATTGGGTTGGCCAACAAGATGCGCGCCTATTTCCTGCAAGATCAGGGGTTCGACACGGTCGAAGCCAACCACCGGCTGGGTTTCGAGGATGACGAGCGTGATTTCCGATTGGGTTCGGATATTCTGAAATCGCTGGGATTCAACTCGGTCCGATTGCTGACGAACAATCCTGCCAAGATTGCGATGATGGAGAAAACCGGCATCGCCGTGACCGAGCGTGTACCGCTGAAGGTGGGCGAAACCGCGCATAACCGCGGATATCTGGCAACCAAGGCGGCCAAGTCCGGCCACTTGCTGTGACCCCGCAAGATCTGGTTCTGACCCCGCGCGGCGTTCGGTTTGCCGGGCGTTTGTTTCCTTGCTCAATCGGCAAAGGCGGGCTGAGCAACGACAAACGCGAGGGCGATGGGGCGACCCCGACCGGCATTCATCACATCGTCGGGCTTCTGTACCGACCGGATCGTGTTGTGGCGCCGACCTCTTGGGCGATCCCGACTGGACCGCAGGATCTGTGGTCCGATGACGGAAGCGATTCTCGATATAATCAACTGGTACGCGCGCCCTACCCGTTCAGCCACGAGAGACTGCGCCGCGCTGATCCGCTCTACGATGTTGTGCTGCTGACGGATTGGAACTGGCCCAATGCAGTTCCGGGTCGTGGGTCGGCCATTTTTCTGCATCAATGGCGGCGACCCGGATTTCCGACCGAAGGTTGCATTGCCTTTCGGCGCGATCATCTGCTCTGGATCGCGCAAAGGGTGCTGCCCGGGACGCGGGTAGTTATTCCTCGGGCCTGACGCGTTCGCCAAAGATCGCCGAGCCGACACGCACATGGGTTGCACCTAAGGCGATGGCCTTTTCGAAATCGTCGCTCATACCCATCGACAGCCCCTCAAGCCCATTGCGGGCGGCGATCTTCGCCAGCAATGCAAAATGCAGTGCGGCTTCTTCATCGACCGGAGGGATGCACATCAGCCCGACGACCGGCAGATCCAGCGCCCTGCATTCGGCAATAAACGTGTCAGCTTCGGATGGTTTAATGCCAGCCTTTTGCGCCTCTTCCCCCGTGTTGACTTGAATGAACAGGTCAGGGCACGCGCCCACTTCTTGCGCCAACCGTGCGAGTGTCTTGGCCAGCTTGGGGCGATCAACTGAGTGTATTGTGCTGAACAGCTCGGTCGCCTGACGGGCTTTGTTGGTTTGCAAAGGGCCGATCAGGTGCAAATCGACATCGGGATATATTTCCATGAAACCGGGCCACTTTCCGGCCGCTTCCTGCACCCGGTTTTCCCCAAAGCACCTGTGGCCCTGCGCCAGAACGTCCAGTACGCGGTCGTTCGGCTGGACCTTGGACACCGCGATCAGTTTGACACAGCCAGCAACGCGTCCTGCGGCAGCCTCGGCCTTGGTGATACGGGTTGAGATATCGTGCAGCGGCATGGGTTCCCTCGAATTGACCTGAGCGCAGGAAAACACCATGTCGGCGCAAAAGAAAAGGGCAGGCCCGAAGACCTGCCCTTAAACCTTGCGGTTCAGCTCAACTTAGAAGTTGAAGCGAGCACCGAAGTCTGCGCGCAGAGTCGAGTCTTCGCAGATGTCGCAGTCGCTGTTGCCGATACCACCTTGCAGCGATGCACCGCCACCCAGGTCGTAGATCGCGCCGATACCGTACTGCTGAGTGTCAGCATCTGCGTTACCGTCACCGTAAGCTGCGGTCAGGGTCAGAGCGGAGCCAACATTGTAGGCTGCCGAAACACCCCATGCAGTGCCGTCGGTTGCGTCGATTTCGGTTTTATCGTCAGCGATGAACACGGTACCCGAGAAGTCGCCGAAGTCAGCACCCAGGGTCAGAACCAGCAGGCTCGGATCTTCGAGGCCGAGGTCACCAGCGTCGGTTTGACCATAAGCGATCGCCGCGGTGATGTTGTTGAAGGTGTAGGTCGCGCTGATGTCCCAGCGGTCCAGATCAATCGCTTCGCCATTCAGACCACCGGTCAGCTGGTCGTAAGACGCGCCGAACGCGAAGTCACCAACAGCATACTGGAAGAACACAGCGTTCGAACCTGCGCCGGTCGACGAGAAGGCCAGGAAGTCATAGTTCACGCCCGAGTACTGGCCGATGAAGTTTTCCAGACCAGGCTCGTTACCGTAGTAGTTTGCCAAGTTGTCGAAGGCGCCCGATACGTTGCCCGCGTCAACACGCAGACCACCGTACTGAACGGTGAAGCGTGCACCACTCAGCTGAGCTTCGCCAGCTTCGCCGTTACCGGCGTTTTCGTCAGCTTGCAGACGAACACGAGCCGAGAACTCAACGCCGCCATCGGTTTCAACGATGCCGTCGATGTTCAGACGGAAACGCGAGATCAGGATCACGTCGTCGGTGTCAACAACGGCAGTGCCGGTGCCAACATTGATTGCACCAGATGCGGTGGTGGTGACGGTGATGTTGGTCACGGCACCGGAACGATCTTCCAGGTAACCAATACCGAAGCGACCGTAGCCGCTGAATTTGATTTCGGCCGACGCCATGCTTGCGGTTGCCAGCAGAGCGGTCGATGCGAAGAGAACTTTTTTCATCTTGTTTCCCTCGGTTTCAAAGTTTTTCTACTCGACACATGTCGTTGCACGTGTCTCAGCACGGGAACCGTTTCGCTCTTTTTGCCCCCTTCGCGCAAGCTTGGCATAAAGCCTCGCGCCGCATTGGCCACGGATTGGTGCAAGGATGCCACAGTCGGTTACCCGCCCTGTCACACCGCCAATCCCACTCTAAAGTGACAAGAATAGACTTGTTGCGGCACCTGTCCTTGTCTAGGAGTATCTCTGAACGAGTGAGACCCAATGATACAGGACCCTTCGACGATGCGCCCGCAGACGATTTTCGGTTTGATCCTTGTGACCGCCCTGGTCTCATCTTGCGGGTTGGGCAACTCTGAACCACCGAATCCAAACCTGCAGCTGACGTCGGATGGCACCAGCTCTTCCGAGCGCGAATTGAACGACCCGAATCGCTCGACGATCTGGGATGTGTTCGATACCGCTGATGCCGAGCAGGTCACCAATGTGAATCGCTACCTGTGGTCGGCGTCTCTGGACATTCTGAACTTCTTACCTGTCGAAGAGGTGGACCCCTTTACCGGTGTAATCGTAACGGGTTACGGCACACCTCCGGGTGGCGGTCGTCAATATCGCGCCACAGTGCATATCAGTGATCCGGCCCTCGCGGCGCGTTCGCTTTCGGTATCGCTTCAAACCAGCGGAGGCGCTCCTGTCAGCGCTGCAACCACGCGCGCGGTTGAAGATGCAATCCTGTCGCGCGCCCGCCAGTTGCGGATTGCGGACAACAAGCTCTAGCCACCCGCTGCAAATCACAATATTACCACGCCGGGCTCTGTCCCGGCGTTTTCATTCACGAAGGACCGCACGATGTCGCGCTACTCGGCCAACGAAATCGAAGCAAAATGGCAAGAGGCCTGGGACAAGGCCGGAATCTTTGTCGCTAATCACAAGGCGGACAAGCCGAAATACTACGTGCTTGAGATGTTCCCCTACCCGTCTGGCCGAATCCATATGGGACACGTACGCAACTACACGATGGGCGACGTGATCGCGCGGCACAAACTGGCGACTGGGCACAACGTGCTGCATCCAATGGGCTGGGACGCATTCGGGATGCCTGCAGAGAACGCTGCGATGGCTATCGGCGGCCATCCCAAAGACTGGACCTACGGCAACATCGCCGACATGCGAGGGCAAATGAAACCGCTTGGCCTGTCGATCGACTGGTCGCGCGAATTCGCCACTTGCGACCCGGAATATTACGGCCAGCAACAGGCGTTGTTTCTGGATATGCTTGAGGCCGGGCTCGTCTACCGCAAGAACGCCGTGGTGAACTGGGACCCGGTGGACATGACTGTTCTGGCCAATGAACAGGTGGAAAACGGGCGCGGCTGGCGCTCGGGCGCTCTGGTCGAGCGGCGCGAACTGACGCAGTGGTTCTTTAAAATCAGCGACTATTCCGAAGAATTGCTCGGCGCGCTGGACACACTGGAAAACTGGCCCGCCAAGGTGCGGTTGATGCAGGAAAACTGGATCGGCAAATCGCGCGGCCTGCAGTTCAGCTTTGAACGCACCGATAGTGCCGAGCCGATCACCGTCTACACGACTCGCCCCGATACGCTGATGGGCGCGTCTTTCGTCGGCATCTCGCCCGATCACCCGATTGCCAAGCAGCTGGAGGCTGAAAACGCCGAAGTCGCTGAATTCGTGGCCGAATGCCGCAAGGGCGGCACCACCGAAGAAGCGATCGAGACCGCCGAAAAGCTGGGCTATGACACCGGCATCACCGTCAAACACCCGCTGGACCCGAATTGGGAACTGCCAGTCTGGATCGCGAACTTCATCCTGATGGATTACGGCACCGGCGCAATCTTTGCCTGCCCAGCCCATGACCAGCGTGATTTGGACTTCTGCCGCAAATACGGTCTGCCGGTGGTCGATACGTTCTTTGCACTGGACGATGACACCCCGGTGGACAAGATCGCTTTCGTTCCGCCGAAAACCGAGAAAGTCCGCTGGGTGAATCACTTCGCCGGCCTCACTGAGGCGACGGGTGACGAGGCCATCAACACCACCGTCGATTTCGCCGAAAAGGCGGGCTGGGGCGAAGGTGTCACCAAATATCGCCTGCGCGACTGGGGTCTGAGCCGCCAGCGCTACTGGGGCTGCCCGATTCCCGTGGTGCATTGTGATTCCTGTGGTGTGGTGCCCGAAAAGAAAGAGAACCTGCCAGTTCGCCTGCCCGACGATGTGACATTCGACAAGCCCGGCAACCCGCTGGATCGTCACCCGACCTGGCGCGACTGCGAATGCCCGTCCTGCGGGGCCCCGGCCAAACGCGAGACCGACACGATGGACACGTTCGTCGATTCGTCGTGGTATTTCGCTCGTTTCACCGCGCCCCGCGCCGAAACCCCGACCGATCTGGCCGAGGCCGAATACTGGATGAACGTGGATCAGTATATCGGCGGCATCGAACATGCGATTCTGCACTTGCTCTATTCGCGCTTCTTTGCGCGGGCCATGCAGATTACCGGCCACCTGCCCAAAAAGGCCATCGAGCCGTTCAACGCGCTGTTCACTCAAGGCATGGTCACGCACGAAATCTACCAGACCCGCGACACCAATGGCCGACCGGTCTATCACCTGCCCGAGGACGTGACCGACGGCAAACTGGCCGACGGTACCGAGGTCGAGATCATCCCTTCGGCAAAGATGTCGAAATCCAAGAAAAACGTGGTGGATCCGGTCAGCATTATCTCGGCCTTTGGTGCAGATACCGCGCGCTGGTTTGTGCTGTCCGATTCGCCGCCCGAACGCGACGTGGAATGGACCGCATCCGGGGCCGAGGCCGCCTTTAAGCACCTCAGCCGCGTGCATCGCATCGCCACTGAGATCGCCGAATCCGATGCGCCCGCCAATGCCGAGGATGAAACCCTGCTGCGTGAAATGCACAAAGCCATTCATGATGTGTCAGGCGGGGTCGAATCCTTTGGTTTCAATGCCTCGATCGCTAAGCTTTACGCCTTTACCAATACACTGGCGAAATCCAAGGCGGGCGCAGATGCCAAACGTCAGGCGGCCAAAACACTGGCGCAGCTGATGTCCCCGATGACCCCGCACCTGTCAGAAGAGCTGTGGCAATTGCTGGGCGGTGAGGGGCTGGCTGCCACCGCCGCGTGGCCCGTCGCAGATGAGGAGATGCTGGTCGACGATACCGTCACCCTGCCCATTCAGATCAATGGCAAGCGCCGCGCGGAAATCAGCGTTCCATTGGAAATGGACAAGGCCGAGGTTGAAAAAATCGCGCTCAGCACCGAAGCTGTGCAAAAGGCGCTGGATGGCAATGCGCCTAAAAAGGTGATCGTTGTACCGGGCCGGATCGTGAATGTCGTTGTTTGACCGCAGAACCCTGTTGATGCTGCTGCTGGCACTCGCTGCCTGCGGCTTTGAACCGGTCTATGCCCCCGGTGGCGCTGGCGCGGCTCTGGACGGGCGTGTCACAGTATCGGCGCCGAATTCAACCAACAGTTTTCTGCTGGTCCAGAATTTGGAACAACGGCTGGGCCGCAGTGCAAATTCGGGTAACGCCTATAATCTTGATGTCGATGTCTCGACTGTAGTTCGTTCTGCCGCGATCACCCAGACCAACGAGACCAACCGTCTGAATATCGAAGGCACCGCGACCTACGCGCTGCGGTCGAATGAGACCGGGCAGATTTTGGCCTCGGGCCAGGTAAACAATTTCGTCGGCTATTCCGCAGCCGGTTCGACCGTGTCGACTCTGGCGGACGAGCGGGATGCGATGCAGCGGCTGATGGTGATTCTGTCGGACCAGATCGTAACCGAGCTTTACACCGTCCCGGGACTTGGCACATGAAGCTCAGCCCACGCGAGGCTGAGGGGTATTTTGCGCGGCCTGACGCCGACAAGCTTGGGTTGCTAATATACGGCTCGGATGCGATGCGTGTGGCGTTGAAGCGCCAGCAGGTTCTGGCGGCCCTTCTGGGCGCAAATGCCGAAGAAGAGATGCGCTTGACGCGGATGCCCGGCAGCGATCTGCGCGGCGACCCGGCCCTGTTGCTGGATGCGGTAAAAGCCGTCGGGTTCTTTCCCGGCCCACGCGCTGTGTTTGTCGAGGATACCACCGACGTGGCTGCCCCTGCGATCCTTGCAGCCTTCGAGGATTGGGCACCCGGTGACGCTCAGATCATCGTCACCGCCGGGCTGTTGAAACCCAGCTCGAAAATCCGCAAGGCCTTTGAAGCACACCCTTCTGCCTATGCGGTCGGCATCTATGACGATCCCCCATCGCGGGCCGAGGTCGAACGGGTTCTGTCCGAGGCCGGGTTGAAGAACATCCCGTCCGATTCCATGTCGGCGATAACCGAACTTGCAGCCGGAATCAGCCCCGGAGACTTTGCGCAAACCATTGAAAAGCTGTACCTATACAAGCGCGGAGACAGCTCTGAGCTGACCATCGAGGATATCGAATCCTGCGCCCCCCGCTCGACCGAGGCCGCGCTGGACGATGTTCTGAACGTGGTGGCCGAGGGCCGTGCGGGCGAAATTGGTCCTCTGATCCGCCGCTTGCAATCGCAAGGCACCAATGCGGTGACTTTGTGCATTGGGGCCACCCGGCATTTTCGTACACTTTACGCCTGCGCATCGGACCCTGGTGGGGCGGCGCAGGGTATCGGCAAACTGCGTCCGCCGGTCTATGGCAAACGGCGCGACCGGATTCTGCGGCAGGCGCAGGGATGGGGCGCGCCAAAGCTGCAAACCGCGCTGACCGTTCTGACCGATACGGACCTGTCCTTGCGGTCCGCCGGTCAAACCGCACCCGCCATGGCATTGGTGGAACGCGCCATGATCCGCTTAGCAATGCTGGCCCGGTCGCGTTAGCGCGCCAGCCATTGCACGGCCCCGCGCCCGGCCCAACGCCCGGTGGCGAGGCACGCGGTCAGAAGATACCCCCCCGTCGGGGCCTCCCAATCCAGCATCTCACCGGCACAGAACACGCCAGGTTTGGCCGTTAGCATCAGGTGGCCATCCATGGCGCCTCGCTGAACCCCACCTGCGGTTGAAATCGCTTCGTCCATCGGGCGCAGCTGCGCGCCAAGGATGGGTAAGTGTTTGAGCGACGCAGCTTCGTGCCCTTGCGGCGCACCTGCTTGCTTGGACATCTCATGAAACAGTGCAATTTTCTGTGGCGGCAGTTTCAGAGCCTTTTTCAGCCATTGAGACAACGTTGTTTTCGCGCTTTTTGCCTCAAACCTCGCCTGCAAAGCTTTCGCACCCAGATCGGGCACCAGATCGACATTAAGATCCGCTCCCCGACGCAGCGCCGGTGTAAGCGAATACAGCCCGCCGCCTTCCAGCCCGGTGGCAGAGATCGTGGCCTCACCCCTGCTGTGCAACTCTCCGGCCATCCAGCGCACCGATTTCAGCGCCTTGCCGAAATGCGGCTGCATATGCGGGCTCCACGCCACCGACAGCGCCGAATTCGCCGGTTCGAACGAAGCCAGCGCCACACCTTTCTCTGCTAGCATCTTCGCCCATTGCCCATCTGATCCTAGCCGCGCCCAACTGGCCCCGCCCAGCGCCAGCACGGTCGCGTCGGGTTTGATGACCTGCGGCCCCTCAGACGTATCAAAGCGCAAAGCGTCGCCGTCCCAGCCCAACCAACGCCAGCGGGTTCGGATCTGCACACCCGCCTCGTCCAACTGCCGCAGCCATGCTCGCAACAGCGGCGAGGCTTTCATCGCGCTGGGAAACACCCGCCCGGTCGAACCGGTGAACAGCTCTTGCCCCAACCCTCTTGCCCAGCCCTGCACCGCGACGGCGTCGAACTCGGCCACGATCGGACGCAGCCAATCGGCCGCGCCGTATGCAGGCATCAAATTCTCGAACGTCTCGTCCTTGGTCAGGTTCAAGCCGGATTTGCCCGCCATCAGAAACTTGCGCGCGACCGAAGGCTTGGCCTCGGCCACCAGCACGTCGTGACCCGCTGCTGCAAGCTGCTCTGCCGCCATCAGACCCGCAGGCCCGGCACCGATTACAACTGCATGTGCCATTGCTGTCCTCTTGCCTTTCGCACGCCCTGAGCCACAGTCTGCCCCATGCCCGACCGCGACCCCATCTGCCCGCTATGTGACCGCCCCATTCCTGACGGGGGCGGAAGCCTGCACCATCTGATCCCAAAACTCAAAGGGGGCAAGGGCGGGCCTACGGTTTTACTGCACGTGATCTGCCACAAAGAGGTCCACGCCACCTTGTCCGAAGCCGAACTGGCCCGCGATTTCAACACGGTCGAGGCCCTGCGTACACACCCCCGAATTGAGAGGTTTCTGAACTGGGTGCGCAAACGCCCGCCCGGCTTTCGCTCAAAAGTTCCAGGCAAGCGGCGCGGACGGTGATCAGCCCGGCCAGACGCGATCCCCGAACGCATCGCAGATAGGGGCTTGCAGCCCTTCGATCTCGATCCCGCGATAGTCTGGCGAGGGCGCGAATCGCGCACCTGCCACGTTCTGAAATTCCAAGGTCGTGTAGGGACGTTTCCAAAGCCATTCCCGGTTCGCCACGGCCCACGGATCGGCATCCGGGGGCGTATCGTCGGTGAAGGCATAGAAATGCAGATCGAACCCATACTGGGCAACATCCTGCATCGACAAAAGGCGCATGCCCTGCGCGCGGCAGAACCTGTCCTCGGCCCCGATATCGCCTGTGCGCAGGGTGATCTGACCGATCCGGGCCTGCGCAAAAGGATCACTGGGGTCCGCCGCGTTGTCCGAGCGGTTGCCCTCAAAATCATGTTGCAGCAGTTCGATGACAAACCCCTCGGGGTCGGTCAGGTGGCACATATAGCCGATGTCCAGAAACTGCCGAGGGGTCGAGACCTCAACCCCCTGTCGCCGCAGATAGGCCGCTGCCAGATCGACGTCGGGAAGGGTAATGCCAATCTTCCAATAGCGCTGGCCTTGGTCGTGGCTATAGCCCCCACCCCCGGGCATCAGCAGCAGATCAGCATCTTCGCCCGCATATCCCAGACGCAGGCTCGCCCCCTGTTCTTGCGCGTGCATACCCAAAAGCCCGCCGTAGAACTCTGACAGGCGTTCAGGGTCCGCGACCCGAAGACGGATGGCAGATAATCTCATGGGCAAAGCTCGGCAATTCCAGCCGCGATTTTCGGATCGGCGCTCAGGCTGTCTAACACCAGATCCTGTGCCGTCTGAATCAATGCGTCAGGTTCAACCACACGATCGACCAGACCGAAGGCAAAGGCTTCATCCGCTGCGATCTTTTGCCCGGCCATCAGGATCATCTTGGTCCGGGATGGCCCGATCAGCGCTGCCATACGACCCGGATCAGACGGTTGAGGCAAAAACCCCAGCTTCATGACCGGGTAGAAAAACTTGGCCGTGGGCACGGCAATGCGGATGTCACAGGCCAGAACCATCCCGTTGGCCCCGCCCGCCAGCGTCCCGTTCAGGGCCGCCACGGTCAGGCATGGCAGCGCTGCAATGGCTCCGGACAGACGTTCCCACAAATCCGAGGTTGCCAGCCCTGCCCGCGCCTCATCCAGATCGGCACCAGCGCTGAACACCTTGCCCGCACCGGTCAGGATCAAGGCGCGTGCCTCGGTCGCGGCTTCGGCAATTTCACAAAGTTCGGTCAGCATTGCCCCGGTCAGCGCATTGGCCTTTCCGGGGTTGTTCAGCGTAACGGTCCAAAGCCCGTCCGCCTTACTTAACTCAATCACGTCAGACCTACCCGTTGTCGAATGTCCTCGCGGCGTAGCGATATCTCATCACCCAGAAACTCATCGGCGTCCTTGGTGCACATCCATAGCAACGCGCGCGCGGGCCAATCGGCGGGGATGTGATCGCTCCACTCCAACTGGCTGACAGCGTTGATGCCGCTGGCTTTGATCACGCGCTGCATATCCGTGGCCACAGTACCCGGAGATAGCCCCATCGCGCGGATGCCGTGAATAGATTCCTCAAGATGCAAACACTCGGTCAGCATCTTCGCCCCGGCCTTGGAGGCGCAATAGTGGCTCCACGCCTCAATCGCGTTCGAGGCCGCGCCGGACGAGATGGTGATCACCGTCCCTCCACCGGCTGCCCGCATAATCGGCAACGCGGCGCGCATCCCGTAGAAAACGCCCTTGAGGTTAATATCGATCGCCTTACCCCAAGCCTCGACATCGGCATTCGACAGATGAAAGATCGGATCAATCACACCCGCATTGCCGATCAGCACGTCCAGCCCGCCAAAGCGGTCCACGCAATCGGCCACGGCCTGTTCGACCTGCGCAAAATCGCTGACGTCACATTGCAACGCAATCGCATTCTCCCCCAGCGAAGCCGCCAGAGCATCGATCTGGTCCCTGTTGCGCGCAACAAGGGCGACATTCGCCCCGGCCGCGGCAAAAACGCGCCCTGCTTCGGCCCCGATGCCGCGACTGGCCCCAGTTATCAGTACGGTTTTTCCTTGCATGTGGACCCTGTACCTCCGTTGTTTTGAGATTGTGTAAACCTCTACCTCGCTAACGGGGAAAGGGTCCAGCCCTTGCCCCTTGACGCCCGACGCCACAGGCACGACGATGCCCGCAAAATTGATCAAGAAGGGTTCTTGTAATGTCCGTTTTCCTTCGCCGCAGCAGCGGCGCTGTTTTGGCCTATGCCGTCATTTCCCAAGGCGCGTTTGCCGATGTTACTGCACAGGATGTGTGGAACGACTGGCAAAGCTATCTGTCCCAGATGGGCTACACGGTCGAGGCGCAGCAATCAGCCAATGGCAATGTACTTAGCATCACGGACATGAACCTGAACATGGTTCTGCCCGAAGAGGACAGCAGTTTTAAAATGCAGGTCCCGCAGATGACGCTGACCGAAAACGGCGATGGAACCGTCAGCATTTCCCTGCCCGAAACTCTGCCGATGAGTGTCTCGGGTGAGGGTGAGGGCGAGGCGTTCTCGGCCAAGATCCTATACACCCACAAAGGTCTGAACATGGTCGTGTCGGGCAGCCCGGATGAGATGACCTATGACTACACCGCCGACACGTTGGGGATCACGCTGGACGAGATAACGGCCAATGGTGAAACTCTGCCCAGCGACGTTTTGGGTGTGGCCGTGCAGCTTGCCGATCTGTCAGGCAGTTCACGCATGAAGATCGGTGAAAACCGCGATATAGACCAGACCTTCACCGCCAGCGCACTCAGCTATGATCTGGCCTTCGACGACCCCGAGAGCGACGATACCGGCAAGATCGACGGCTCGCTGGAACAGCTTGCGTTTGAAGGCACCAACGTCATCCCGTCGAATTTCGATGTCTCGGACCCTCTGGCCTTTTACCAAAATGGTTTCGAATTCTCGGGGCTGTTTACCTATGCCTCCGGCAAAACGGCCATCGCGGGCACCTCGGACGGAGAAAGCTTTGACATGAGCAGTTCCTCTGAGGGGGGGCGGTTCGGGGCCAGCTTTGACGCGCAGCGTCTGGCCTATGATCTGGAGCAGAACAGCACCAAACTGGCAGTGACCACGGCAGACCTGCCTTTCCCGATCGAGATTGCGATGGCCAATGCCGGGTTGAAATTCGAATTCCCGGTGCAGAAATCCGAAGAAATTCAACCGTTCGGCTTTGCATTCAACCTGACCGATTTCACCATGTCGGACGTGTTGTGGAGCATTTTTGACCCCGCAGGTGCGCTACCGCGAGATCCAGCCACCATTGCTTTGGATACGGCGGGCACTGCAAAAATCCTGACAGATTTCTTCGACCCCGAGGCAGTCGAGTCGCTGGCCTTGTCCGAAGACGCGCCGGGTGAGTTGCATTCGCTGAAGATCAACGAGCTGCTGGTGTCTCTGGTCGGTGCAAAACTGACCGGTGAGGGCGACTTCACCTTCGACAACACCAATACGCAAGAACTGGGCGGCCTGCCCACACCTGTCGGCAGCACTACATTGCAACTGGTCGGGGCCAATAAGTTGATCGACACGCTGATCAGCATGGGATTGGTTGCGGAAAGCGATGCCCTGGGCGCACGGATGATGATGGGTCTGATGGCCGTTCCTGGCGAAGAACCCGATACGCTGAATTCCAAGATCGAATTCACCCAGGACGGCCAGATCAAGGCCAATGGTCAGCGCATCAAGTGACCTGCACTGTCAGAGGGCGGTCGTCACCTGCCCTCTGACGTCTTTTCCGGTTCGAACGCGGTGACGATTTTCCATTGCCCTGAAATGCGCCCTGCGTTCACGCAACTTCGTTGTGCCCAATGGCATTGGGGGCCTTGCGGGACGCCCGGTCCGGGGCTAGGTCCAATACAACCACACCCGGAGGCCTTATGACCCGCGCACTTGAAGAAATCAGCCAGAACCTGCTGGATGCGGCCCGCAAAGCGGGGGCCGAGGCTGCCGATGCCATTGTATTGGACGGCTCCTCCGTGTCGGTCGAGGTGCGCGCCGGGGCGTTGGAACACGCCGAACGGTCGGAAGGTACCGATCTTGGATTACGTGTGTTTCTGGGCAAGCGGCAGGCGATCGTATCCAGCTCGGACAGCCGCCCCGAGACCCTGACGGCAATGGCCGAACGTGCCGTCGCCATGGCAGGCGAAGCCCCCGAAGACCCCTTTACCGGCCTCGCCGACCCAGACCAGCTTGCCAAAACCTGGGACATGCAGGCGCTGGAGCTGTTTGATCCCACCCCCGAACCCACGGCCGAAGCCCTGTTGCAGGACGCATTGGCCGCCGAGGCTGCGGCGCTGGCTGTTGACGGGGTGTCTCAGGTCTCGGATGCGGCGGCGGCCTATGGGACGCACCGGGTGCATTTGGCAGCCAGCAATGGATTTTCCGGCGGTTATACTCGGTCCAGCCGGTCAACATCCTGCGTGGCGATCTCGGGCGAAGGCACCGGGATGGAGCGGGACTATGATGGTGACAGCCGCACCTTTCAGACCGATCTGCGCGCACCCGACGAGATCGGCCGCACCGCCGGGGAGCGTGCGGTTCAGCAAGTGGGCGCACGGAAACCAACCACCGGCACCTTTCCGGTTCTGTTTGACGAGCGCATCTCGTCCTCGCTGATCGGGCATTTGCTGGGGGCCAGCAACGGCGCAGCCATTGCGCGCGGCGCATCCTGGCTGTCGGATTGTCTCGGCGAACAGGTTCTGCCCGAGCGTATATCGCTGATCGAAGACCCGCATCGCCCGCGCATTGCCGGATCCCGCCCGTTTGACGCCGAAGGCCTGCCAACCCGACGCCGGGCGATTGTCGAAAACGGCGTTCTGACCGGGTGGACTCTGGATCTGGCCAGCGCACGCAAGTTGGACATGACCTCGACGGGTAACGCTGCTCGCGGGGTCTCGGGGCCCCCGTCTCCCAGTAACTGGAACCTGAGCCTGACGCAGGGTGATCAAAGCAGGGCTGACCTGCTGCGCGATATGGGAACCGGGCTTTTGGTGACGTCGATGATCGGGTCAACCATCAACCCCAATACAGGCGACTATTCCCGCGGCGCATCAGGCTTTTGGGTCGAAAATGGCGAGATCACCTATCCGGTCAACGAATGCACCATTGCGGGCAATCTGCGCGACATGTTGAAACGGATCGTTCCGGCCAATGACGCCCGCCCCTATCTGTCGCGCGTGGTGCCGTCGTTGCTGATCGAAGGGATGACACTTGCCGGCAACTGACCTGCCCCTGCTGATCGACGCCGCATTGGAGGCCGGAAAGATCGCTACCCGCTATTCGGGCACCACGGCCCAGCGCTGGGACAAACCCGGCGGCGCGGGCCCGGTGACCGAAGCCGATCTGGCGGTGAACGCGATGCTGGAGCAGAAGCTGCCTGCTGCCCGGCCCGGCTATGGCTGGCTCAGCGAAGAGACCGAGGATTCCCAAGCGCGGCTTACAAAAGACCGGGTGTTCATCATCGACCCCATCGACGGCACGCGCAGCTTTGCCGAAGGCTCGCGGACCTGGGCGCATTCGCTAGCCGTTACAGAAGGCCAAGAAGTTACGGCAGCTGTTATATACTTACCCCGCCGCGACCTGCTTTTTGCGGCAGCCAAAGGGCAGGGAGCAACGCTAAACGGCACCGCAATACGCGTGTCTGGCATCGACGATCTGAACAGCGCTGAAGTTCTGGCAGCCAGACCAAATATGGACGCCAGCCATTGGCGCAATGGCACAATTCCCGGCTTTCAGCGCAACTACCGCCCGTCGCTGGCTTATCGCATGGCTACGGTTGCGCAAGGGCGGTTCGACGGGATGCTGACGCTGCGCCCAAGCTGGGAATGGGATATCGCCGCCGGTGATCTGATCATCCGCGAAGCGGGCGGAGTGTGTTCCGACCGATTGGGCGGGCCGCTGCGCTTCAACAACCCGCATCCCCGCCTAAATGGGGTCGTCGCTGCAGGGGCCGCCTTGCACAGCCGTATAACCAACATGCTGGAGCCGGAAAGCACCGGACCCTGGTCATGACCAAGACGCGCTCGATGAGCTTGACGGCCTATCGCGTCCTGTCTTGGGGGGTGTCCAGCGCAGGAGACACCGCCTACGCCCCACGCCCCGGGGGTGAATTGATCTGGATACATATCGGCGCACGGGATCGGCAGCGGGCAGTGGTTGATTTTTGTCAACGCCTGCAACAGGTCCGACCCGATCTGTCGATCCTGTTGACGGCCCCGCCGGATGCAGATCTGTCTCGCTGGCCGTCGGGAGACTTTCCCCTGATCAACCTGCCATCCGAACAGACCGGCGCCGCGCGCGCCTTTTTAGAGCATTGGTGCCCAGATATCGGCCTTTGGATTGGCGGCGGGCTGATGCCCAACCTGATCACGCGGGCGCAGGAAAGGGGCATCCCTCTGATCCTTGCCGAAGCCGCCTATCACTTCAACATCGCACCGGGTGGACGCTGGCTGCCAGACCTGACCCGACTGACCTTCGACAGTTTCACCTCCATCCTAACCACGAATAACGAAGCCGCCCGGCAAATCCGCCGGCTGGGTATCTCGTCCTCGAAAGTGGGCACAGCTCCGCCCCTTCTGGTCAGCCCCAACCCCCGCCCCTGGCCTGAGGATGAGTTGATCGAGATGACGCATGCCCTGTCTGGTCGCCCTGTGTGGCTAGCTTCCTGGGTGCAGGACAAGGAATTCATCTCTGTCCTCAGCGCCCATAGGCAAGCGACCCGAATGCTGCCCAGGCTGGCCCTTGTGCTGCATGTCGCGGATATCTACGAGGCAGCCCCGCTGCACCGACGGCTTGAGGCGATGGACCTGCGCTGCGTCAACTGGGATGAAGGCGGAACAATCGAGGACAACACGCAGGTGATCCTGTCCTCGGATGCCGAAGCTTTGGGTCTCTGGCAGCGCGTTTCAGCCGTGACCTTCATCGGCAGCACGCTGGAACGCGGGTCAGGTGGACAGGACCCGCTGATTGCGACTGCCCTGGGCTCGGCGGTTATTCACGGCCCGTTTGTGCATCGGCACCAACAGATATACGATCAGCTTGACCGGGCGGGTGCCGCAAGAGTGGTGAGAAGTGCAACCGAACTGGGTGACGCTGTTGTGGAAAGCCTGGCCCCGGACCGCGCCGCCGATATGGCGCTGGCCGGATGGCAGGTCGTAACCGAGGGCGCACCGCAGGCGGATCGCCTGATCGAATTGGTGCAGGACACATTGGATCGGCGGGGATCAGATCATGCAGGCACCTGATTTCTGGCACACCGCACCTGACCGATTGGCAATCCGGGCACGACTTCTAGCTCCGCTTGGGGGACTTTACGCGGCCGCAACCGCCCGGCGCGTTGCGGCCCAGCTGGGTCTAACACCCGGCGTACCAGTGATCTGCGTTGGCAACCTGAATGCGGGCGGCACCGGGAAGACCCCCACCGTGATCTGGATGATCGAACAGTTGCGCGATGCGTGGCATCAGACCCATGTGGTCACACGCGGCCATGGCGGATCGCTGGACGGGCCGGTGCGCGTTGATCCGGGCAAGCATACCGCAGCCGAGGTCGGGGACGAGCCGCTGTTGCTGGCCGCCTTTGCCGATGTCTGGGTGGCAAAGGACCGCGCCGCCGGGGCCAAAGCCGCCGCCGAGGCCGGAGCGACGGTGATCGTTCTGGATGACGGGTTTCAAAACCCCTCGGTCGCCAAGGATTTCTCGGTCATCGTGGTGGATGCCCAGCGCGGGTTCGGCAACGGGTTGTGCCTGCCTGCCGGACCGTTGCGCGAACCGGTCGATGTGGGCCTGAAACGTGCCGATCTCGTCCTGTCACTAGGGGATGCCGCCGCGCAGACCGAATTCACCAACAGATGGGGGCTGAAGCTGACCGTTCCCCACGCCACGGGTGTGGTCGAGGCGCTGCAAACCGGGATGGACTGGGCCGACACGCCGGTTCTGGCCTTTGCCGGGATCGGCCACCCGGAGAAGTTCTTTGCAACCCTGCGCCAGCAAGGCGCAACCCTGTTGCGGGCCGAAGCGCTGGACGATCACCAGCCACTGACCCCGGCCTTGATGGCCCGGTTGGAAAATGAGGCACGCCTGCTCGGTGCACAGATGGTCACGACCGAGAAAGACGCCGTTCGCCTGCCCGCAGCGTTCCGCAGCAAGGTCATCACCCTGCCCGTTCGCCTAAATGTCGCGGACGGCGACAGGGTCAAACAAATGCTGTTGCAAGTTGCCCCATCGCCCTAAAAAGCGACCAGCCGAAAAGGGCCGGTCGCCATATAGGCTTAGCTGCCCAGTTCGTCTTCGATCAGCTTCTTGAACGCGTCATAGGACTGGTTCTCGACCGCTTTGCCGTTCACGATGAAGGACGGAGTGGCCTGAACGCCGTCACGCTCGGCGTTTTCCTGATACCAGGCCACCAATGTGCGGGCACGGTCGCCATCCTGAAGACAGGCCTCAAGCTGGTCATTGTCGATCCCAGCCAGACGCCCGATCTTGCGCAGCTCATCCACGATCTCAGCCGGGCCACCCGCGCGGGTCCATTCGGACTGGCCTTCATAGATCAGATCCGAGATGCCAAAGAACTTGTCAGGACCGGCGCAGCGCGCCACCATCGACGCCCACAGGCCGTAGCGGTCGAAATACACCTCGCGGTAGACAAACTTGACCTTGCCGGTGTCGATGAAATCCTTCTTGAGTTGCTTGTACGGCCCTTTGTGGAAATTCGCGCAATGCGGACAGGTGTACGAGGCATATTCGATGATCTCGACCGGCGCGTCCTCGGCCCCCAGCGTCATCTCGACGATGGTCGAGGTGTCCAGTTCGGCCTCTTGCGCCTCGGCGCTGCCGATCAACGAAAATGACGCGTTCGGTGACGACAGCAAAAAGCTGCCTGCGGCAATGGCGACGGCCGCGCAAATTCCGGTTGCAATACGGCTCATGTATCAGCCCTTTCTCAGCGTTTTTGTTTGGATAGAACGTTACGACCCAGACGTTCAAGGGCTGCACGCAGGTCGCCATCATGGACGTCTTGCGCTGCCCGGTCCGCCTCGGCCGCGATTTCCGGTTTCAGTGTGGGTTTCACCACTTTCGGTTTGTGATCGAAACTGGCCTGCCCCTCGGCAAATCCTGTCGGAGCGGTCTGGGTGATGCGCACCCGGCTGATGGCGTTATAGCCGTAGACCGCATTCACCTTGCCGCGCAGCTGTTCCTTTTGCATTTCCAGCATCGGGGCTTGCGGGCCAGTGGTCAGCACGGTCAGCGTTGCCCCCATGCCGCCCTTGCCATAGCCCACATTCACAGGGCGCGCGATGGCAGCCATATCCTGCCCTACAATCTCGGCCCAGTGGGTCAACAGGCGCGACACAGCAAAGCCCCGGCTTTCACCGGCGCGTCTGATCTGGTCGTTCAGCAATGTCGCGGTGCGTTTGAACCCGCGGGTCGAAGAACGTCTGCGCTGCATCTGGTTTCCAACTCCTGCACTACTATTGTAGAGGGCAGGACACCGGGCGCCAGCGAAACCCGACAGGGAGATGATTAAAAATTGCGTGACACAGGCGAATTTGACGTCAGCAGCGAATTGCTGGACTGGTACGACCGCCACGCCCGCAAGATGCCGTGGCGCGTCAGCCCCGTTGACCGCGCCGCCGGAGTGCGGCCTGACCCCTATCGCGTCTGGCTATCCGAGGTGATGCTGCAACAGACCACCGTGGCCGCCGTGCGAGACTATTTCATGCGGTTCACAACGCGCTGGCCCACGGTGCAGGCGCTCGCCGCCGCCCCAGATTATCAGGTTATGGGCGAATGGGCCGGGCTGGGCTACTACGCCCGCGCTCGCAACCTGCTGAAATGCGCGCGAGCGGTGGCTGAAGATCACGACGGCATCTTCCCAGACACCTATGACACGTTGCTGGACTTGCCCGGCATCGGCCCTTATACCGCCGCTGCAATCTCGGCCATCGCCTTTGACCGCCCCGAAACCGTGCTGGATGGGAATGTCGAACGCGTCATGGCCCGGCTCTACAACATTCACGACCCGCTGCCCGGCTCGAAACCTGCGCTAAAGAACAAAGCCGCAACGCTGACACCTGACGTACGACCCGGAGACTACGCGCAGGCTGTCATGGATCTGGGGGCCACGATCTGCACGCCCAAATCACCTACCTGCGGGATTTGCCCGCTGCGCGATCCCTGCCTGTCGCGCAAGGCCGGAACGCAGGCTGACCTGCCGCGCAAAACGCCCAAAAAACCAAAGCCCACGCGCTATGGCCATGTCTATATCGCCCAGCGTAACGATGCCGCGCTGCTGCTTGAGCGTCGCCCGGACAAAGGCCTGCTGGGTGGGATGTTGGGCTGGCCCGGATCAGATTGGTCGGATGCGCCAGCCGAGACACCGCCCTTCCCGGCGGATTGGCAGGCACTGCCCGGCGAGGTGCGCCACACCTTCACCCATTTCCACCTGATTCTGCGCGTCTGGACCGCCCCCCTGCCGGAAGATCTAGCCCCGAATGACCTGATCATCATGGACAAACACACGTTCCGACCCAAAGTTCTTCCAACTGTGATGCGCAAGGCGCTTGACCTCTGGCTCGGGCAGTAACAGGTTTTTCAAAAAGGCCTCTGGAGCATCCCAGAAGCGGTCATTCGGAGTTGGCGCATGATTTCATCCGACACCCTGTCCCGCTGGCAATCAGCGCTGCCCTTCTGGGTATCCTTCATGCTGATTCCCATAATTTGGATATCGGCCACCCTTGGTGGCTGGTGGGTTCTTCTTGTGCCGATTTTCACCTGGTGGGCCTTTGCCATACTGGACCTGCTGACCGGGCTGGAGCTGAACAACGCGGACCCCGACACCCCTGACAAAGGCCTGCGCTGGTACATCCTGCTGACCAATATCTGGGTCCCGGTGCAGTTCATCACGCTGTTCGGTCTGATCTGGTTTGCCACTCATACTGATCACCTGTCCTTGGCGTCCAAGATCGGGTTGTTCTTCGGCATGGGTGTCATCTCTGGCACAATCGGGATCAACTACAGCCACGAACTGATGCATCAAAAAGGCCGGTTCGAGCGTTGGCTGGGCGATATTCTTCTGGCCATGGTCCTGTATTCGCATTTCCGGTCCGAGCATCTGCTGGTGCATCACCGCTATGTCGGCACCCCTCGAGACCCAGTAACCGCCCGCTATAATGAAGGGTTTCACCGCTTTTATCCCCGCGTCCTGCAGCAGTGCCTGACCTCGGCCTTCAAGGCCGAGCGCGACAAGCTGGCGCGGAAAGACCGCCCATGGACGGACTCTTCGAACCCCTTCTGGCGCTATTGGGTGTTGCAGGGCGGTATGGTGCTGCTGGCTCTTGGGGTCGGAGGGTGGTCCGGCGTCGCCCTGTTCCTGCTTCAGGCCGGTGTCGCGATCTGGCAGCTGGAGTTGGTCAACTATGTCGAACATTACGGCCTGACCCGCAAGCATCTGGGCGATGGGAAATACGAACACGTCAAGCCGCAGCATTCCTGGAATGCATCACAAAAAGCGTCAAACTGGCTGCTGATCAATCTGCAACGGCATTCGGACCACCACTATAAACCCAATCGCCGTTTTCCCCTTTTACAGCACCATTCCGAAGATGCTGCCCCGCAACTGCCTTACGGTTACCCTGTGATGACCGTCGCCGCCATGATCCCGCCCGTTTGGTGGCGCGTCATGAACCCGCGCGTTCGCGCCTGGAGACGCCACTACTACCCCGAGGTCAGCGACTGGAAGCCCTACAACAAATCGCAAAACCCATTGCCTCGGGCGTGACCGCAGCGCGCCCCGCGCGCTGCCTGGCCCAACGATGTGCCTTGCATCTATGATGCAATTCAGATCGGCGGAAGCGCCCGCATCACCCAGATATCCATGGGGTGCTCAACCCCGCGCACGGTCTGGCCCGGCAGCTTTTCAAACCCCTCTGTCAGGGTCGCGGCATTATGTCCTTCCATTGTAAGCTGGCTGCAAACCTCGTCGCTCAATATCACCTGAGCCATTTTGACTCGGGTCAAAGCCTCGAGCTTGGCCGCCACATTGACCGCGTCTCCGATCACTGCAAATTCCAACCGGTTCGCGCCGATATCGCCCAAAACCACCGGCCCATAGTGCACTCCGATACCCACATGGATTTCCGGCTCACCCGCGCGGCGCCTGTCAGTATTCCATTGATTGATCACACGGGTCATGTCGCGCGCGCAGGCCACCGCATTGCTGGCATCCAAAGGCGTCGGCACCGGCGTGCCAAAGGTCGCCATCAACCCGTCGCCCAGATATTTGTCCAACGTGCCATGATGGCGAAACACTTCAGTTTCCATACGCGCATGAAACCCGCGCAGCACCTCGATCACTTCATAAGGATCACGACCCGCCGCGTATTTTGTAAAGCCCACGATATCAATAAACAGAACCGCAATACTCTCTTTTCGCACCTGCTTCAGCGGTTCGTCATTCTGGCTCAGCTCATCCACCACATTGGGCGAGAAATAGCGCGACAGGTTTGCCCGTTCCCGCTCAAGCCCGGCGTTTGTCATCAGCAAGCGATTCAGCCGCCTCATCGAAATGCCCAGCGTGACCGCGACCATGATAAAAACAACCACCTGCTGAATGCGTTGCGAGGGCATAAAACTGTTTGGGTCCATCAACTCAGCCACATCCGGGTACTCCGCTAATGCTTCGGCAACGCGCTCGCTGATACCAGGGAACGGCGTGGCGACCCACCATGCAATGATCCAGCCAACGGTCCACATCATCGCGGTCCAGGACCCGATCGCCACAACCGTCCGCCAAGAATAAGCTAATGTCCCGGCGGCCAGAATGATGAAGAAATACTGGAAGTTGTCGAACCGGTACTGCATCGCCAACGGGCGCACATCGTCACTGAATGGGTTCGGGACGATCATCCCCAGCGTCATGATCAGAAGGTCCACAAAGATCAGCAGCAACTCGGTCCGCGACTGCCCGACCTGCCCCGCCCGTCGGATCAACCAGCCATTGGCGCAGATCAGCAACAGGATGAAATGGTACCACAACACCTCCCAATGAGGGTTCAGGAATACCAGCAGAATGCCGGTCAACCCCATGGCGATCCAACGTGCGCGTACCGCCAGCTCCAGTCCTTCTCGCTTGTGTCTCTCTAGCGCGGCCTCGGTGTATTTGTTGTCCAAGTCGACCGGATCCGGGCGAGTGACGAAAAACCGGCTGAAGCGGGATTGACTGGCTGTGGTGTCCGACATGGCTGAGGCTCCCTCGGTGCGCGGCGGGCTTTGCAGAATTCATATAGAAGTGAGAATGTGATGAAAACAAAAGACCCCGCCGAAGACCGGCGGGGCAAGGCTTAGTGCCTTGTGTCAGGCCACAGGCACCGGCGGTATTCAGTTGTGCATTTCAGCCCGGATTTGCTGGCGCAGCACGTCGATGGGAACGGTCTTGCCATCGCGCTTGAAGCACCAATAGGTCCAGCCATTGCAGGACGGCGCGTTTTCCAGATGCGCCCCCACCTGATGGATCGAGCCTTTGACATTGTCGCCGACCAGCGTGCCATCAGCGCGGACCTTGGCTTTGTGGCGCTGGTTCATGGAATAGAGTTCTTCCCCCGGACGCAGCATGCCGCGTTCAACCAACTGGCCGAACGGCACGCGCGGCTCGGCGCGTTTGCTGGCGCTGACCTCCAGCGCCTCGCGGTCGAATTTGCGAACCTTGGCGATGCGCTTTTCGGCGACCCTGCGATAGCTTTCCTCGCGCTCGATCCCGATGAACTCGCGGCCCAGCATCTTGGCGACAGCGCCGGTCGTACCCGTACCAAAAAACGGATCCAACACCACATCGCCCGGATTGGTCGAACCGACCAGCACCCGGTGCAGCAGCGATTCCGGCTTTTGCGTCGGATGCGCTTTGTCGCCGTTTTCATCTTTCAGACGTTCATGCCCGGTGCAGATCGGCAGCACCCAGTCGCTGCGCATCTGCACGCCCTCGTTCAACGCCTTCAGCGCCTCGTAATTGAACGTGTATTTCGCGCCTTCACGCTTGGACGCCCAGATCATCGTCTCATGCGCGTTGGTAAAGCGTTTGCCGCGGAAATTCGGCATTGGGTTCGATTTGCGCCAGACGACGTCGTTCAGAATCCAGTATCCCGCATCCTGAAGGGCCGAGCCAACGCGGAAGATGTTGTGATAAGAGCCAATCACCCAGATCGCCCCATTGGGTTTCAACAGCCGATGCGCTGCTTTCAGCCATTCGCGCGTGAACTGGTCATAGGCCCCGAAGCTGGAAAACTGATCCCAGTGATCATCAACCGCATCCACCTGAGAGTTATCCGGGCGGTGCAACTGACCTTTCAGCTGCAAATTATACGGCGGGTCTGCAAAGATCAGGTCAACCGACGCCTCGGGCAGACTGTTCATCACGTCGATGCAGTCCCCGGATAGAATCGTGTTTAAAGGGAGCGCTTTTGCGCCCTTTTTGGTGGTCGTAGTCATATCACTGCCTCAAGTGTCCACGGCGCTTTTGCGCTCATTTGGTTGAGACAAGGATGAGTCAAAGACGATTCGCCGTCAATTTCTTTTTTGAATCAGAGACTTACGATTTACTCTTGATACAAGATATTGTGGACTGGTTTAAACGAACGTCTATGGTGTGGGGTCACACCAAGATTTCGCAGCGCTTCGCGATGCATTTTTGTCGGATAACCTGCGTTCGATTCCCACCCATAGCCGGGATGCTGTTGCGCCAAATCCACCATCACTTGATCGCGCCAGTTTTTCGCAAGGATCGAGGCCGCCGCAATCGACACCGACCGCGCATCGCCTTTGACAACCGCTTGCGCAGGTATGCTCAGCCCGCGCGGAATCATGTTCCCGTCGATCAGCAGATAATCTGGCGGAGGGTTCAAAGCGGCCACCGCGCGCTCCATTGCCAGATGCGAAGCGCGCAAGATGTTGTGCTCGTCTATCTCGGCCACTGTCGCCTCAGCCACTGCGAAATCAGCCTGTTCGCGAATGGCCGCCTCCAAAGCCGCGCGACGTTTAGCTGTCAGCTTCTTAGAATCATTCAGTCCCTGAGGTATGTCGACCGGGTTCAGAATCACGGCTGCGGCAACAACAGGCCCGGCCAAGGGGCCCCGGCCCACCTCATCCACCCCGGCGATCCGAAGAAACCCGTCAGCCATGGCGGTCTGTTCAATATCGTAGGTTGGTGTCGTCATCCTTTTGGAAAATCCTGTTTCGGACCTTATCGCAACAAAAAAGAGAGGGCGGCTTGCGCCACCCCCTCCTGCGCGGCGCTTCTGCGACGCCGCTCCTGCTCGAAAACGGTTACTTGTAAACGACACGATAACCTTGCTGGCGCAGGCAGGCGGGTTCATAGGCCCGCTTGACCTTCTTGCCATTCCAGAAACCGACTTTGCACTCTCGCGGCAGGCTATTGGCATATTTGTAGTGTTTCTTGAGGCACCCGGTTCCAAGCAATTGATGACGGGGTGAATAGTGATCAAAGGTGCGCAGACATTTCTGCGGCAGGTCGTATTTCGCCAGATGGTGCGGGCGGGGACGCACCGGGTGATGGGGTTGGATATGCGTTTGGTGACGGCTGGCGCGTTTCTTGTCCTTTTCCTTGTTATAGTAGTGAACGCCCGCGCCGATGATGGCGATGGCGGCCAGACCGCCCAGAATATCCTTGGCATCCGCAGCCCGCGCCTGCGAGGCTGAAACACCCGTAACAGCGACGGCAGTTGCGATGATCAGGGCGATAAATTTCCGGTGCATGATGCGTGTCCTTTTGACCGTGTTGCGACGAACCCGGCTGGGCTCGTGAATTCGTTGGGTCAACACTGGGTTCACCGCCCTCCGACAAGCAATATCGGGACATTGTTATCGAATATCAGGGCCCGCAAACCCCTTAGGATATTGAATATCAGGGCAACACATGCGCAGGATGCAGCCTATGAAACCTATCCTCTCTTCTCTGGCCTTCGCGGCCCTGATATCGCTCGGCACGGCGGCGTCTGCGGCGGATTGCTTTGCGGATTACAAAGCCAAGCAGGACAATCCATTGCGATTGCATTACGGCGTTATGCAGGTGTCGTCCTGCAACAAGGGTCAGGCGCAACAAGAGGTGTCCCAGCGGCTGCGCACCTCGGGCTGGACCCTGCTGAACGTGATGTCGGTTTTCGGACCGGAAGGGTTGAACGAGAGGAAGGCCGATGCCGGAAAATTCTATCTCCGTTACTGACGCGCGGCGATCCGGGGTACGGTTGGTCGGCGCTGGTATTGCCGCGATTGTCCTGATCTTGATCACTGCCGCCGTCTTCCTGTTCTGGTCCCTGCCCGACGCAAACGCGTTCAATGCCCGGGTCGAGCGGTTGTTCGTCGAAAGCGACCTGACCACACAGGCCGAGATCCGCCTGCTGGAAATTCTGGCGCAATCCGGCACTGCATTTGCCGACACCTTGTCCAGCTACCGTATGGTGATCTTCGTGCTGTTGGTCTTTGCCAGCGCGATGCTGGTCACTGCGTTGGTGTTTTTGGTGATGCTGGTCCTTCTGAACCGCCGCATGGCCCAGATCGAGCGTACCGGTATTCAGGTCACATCCCTGCTGATCAGCCGCGAGGAAAACACCGTCTACCTCAACAATATGGATTTCAAACTGACCCCCGCCGCGATGGAGACCCTGTCGGTTCTGGCGGAATCCCGTCTGGATGACGAAGTCCTGTCCGGTGCCCAGATCGAGGCGGTGATCTCGGGCAAGGACGCCGCCGATTGCGAAGAGGCCGCCGGGGCAACCCGGATCAAACGCCTGCGCGACGCGCTAGGCAATCAGATGGTCAGTGAGTTGCTGGTCAAGAATATCGCCAAACGGGGATATATGCTGTCGATCGAAAAAGACGTGATCCAGATGGTCTGACCCCGCTGCCGCGCACGCCGCATGTGCAAAAAACTGTGCGCGGTCCCTCTTGGCATTCCCGGTCCGAAGTCCCATCCTTATAGGACCCCGGACAGGGAGGTCGATGATGAACGTCCACACCACTCCGCATTCCACAGGCTATCGCATCTCGGTTGAACGACTAAAAGGTCGGATCGCCATCTATCGCGGCGACGTGCTGCTGGCTGAAAGTGCCAACGCCGTGGTGATGTATGAAACCCGCTTGCCTCCGACGATCTACATCCCCCGCGCAGATGTGTCTGTCGAATTGAGCGAAGAGACCGAATTGCAAACCTTCTGCCCGTTCAAGGGAACGGCAACCTATCATGACGTGGTCCTTGGGGATCAGCGCCTTGCGAACTCGGTCTGGGCGTATGAGGACGCGCTGCCCGAAAGCAAGGCCATTCAGGGCCATATCGGGTTCCTGCCCAACGCCTATGACCGGCTTGATCTGGGTGGCAATACGCTTGAACAACCCCAAGACGGCAATATCAGCGGCCCTTTGATTGACTGGCTGATGCGCGGCGCCTCGGAAATCGAAACCTCGGAAGCCTTTACCAAAGCGCTGTCCGAGAAGATGCTGGAGCACGGCATTGCCATTCAACGCCTCAGCATTCTGGTCTGGTCGCTGCATCCGCTGATCGCTGGCAAGCACTACATTTGGGAAAAGGGCGAGGATGAGATCTCGACCAATGTGCCAACCTATGAAATTCACGACCATCCGGCCTATATCAACAGCCCGTTGCGACATGTCTCGAACGGGTTGGGCGGAGTTCGCCAGCGGCTGAGTGACGACAACCCGTATAACAGTTTTCCCATTATCGAGGATTTGCGCGCCAAAGGTGCAACCGACTACGTCGCCATGCCCCTGCCATTTTCCGATGGCCGCACCAATGTTCTGACTCTGACCAGCGACCACCCGGATGGGTTCACGACCGAGAATCTAGGTCTTGTCTTTGAATGCTCGGCGGTGATTGCCCGGTTCTACGAGGTGTTCATGCAGCGCGAAAATGCGCAGGTTTTGTTGGAGACCTATGTGGGCAAACGGTCCGGCGCGCGGGTTCTGGGTGGTGAAATCCGACGCGGCGACGGGGATGAGATCGACGCCGCAATCATGTTCTGCGATCTACGTAACTCGACCCGGTTGGAGGAAAAACTGGGCCGCACCCGCTATATCAGCCTGTTAAATGGGTTTTTTGAAACCGTTTCGGGCATCGTGCATGACAATGGCGGCGAGGTTTTGAAATTTATCGGCGACGCTGTTTTGGCCGTGTTCCCCGCAGGTGAGAACTCGATCACGGCCCGTGCCAATGCGCAGCGCTCTGCGATCGGTATTGTTGAAAAGCTTGGTGAGTTTCGGGCCTCGGGATCAGATGCCCATTGCGATTGCTCGATCGGCGTCGCCTATGGGCGTGTGACCTATGGCAATGTCGGATCCCGCGAACGGCTTGATTTCACCGTAATCGGTCAGGCCGCCAACATCGCCGCGCGATTGGGGGAATACGGTAAGACCGTGGGTCACAGGATCGTCGTCTCGTCCGACATTGTCCCCGCCTGCGCCGACGCGCTACCCCTTGGGGACGTAGCGCTCCATAATGTGTCTCAGCCGGTGCCATCTTTTGCGCTAAAAACAGCGGCTGATCACATACTGGACGGGCAAACGCCAAGTCCCTAGCCACCCAAAAGGATCAAAGCAGTCTGCGCGGGCGATATCGTTTTCTGCAGCTGCGAGGTCTGGCTACGCGCCAGATACCTGTCCGTCAGTGCGGCTATGGCCCCCTCATCCGTGAACTGCGCCAGATCATCCGAGCCAGTCAGGCGCGATAGCCTGTCCTTGAACACATCCAACTGCTTATCTATATTCAACTGCCCAAAACTGGACGGAAGCCCCAGGGCGGTTTCCATCATACTACGCAGCGGTGGCAAACCCATCAACTCAAACCACTTAGTATCTGCACTGCCCTCCTGCGCCGCCAAATCTGCCAGTGTGTGCTGAGCAAAAAGCGAGATACGCATGGATTCGTCAGATTGACCCACCGCGACCTCAAATCGGGACACGACATTGTCCCGCGCAATGTCCTCCATGAATGTGACCAAGCCGGTTCTACGAATTTCCCCCGGACCAAGACCGAACGCTTCGGAAAACTCACGATACCGTTTGTCAGACAGCCGGTTTGACAAGGCGTCATCCGCTGAAGTGCCGTCTGACAGCACCTTCTGGATGAAAAACCGATTGTTGATATCGTCCTCCAACCCGAAAGCGCCTAATGCCACCTGCAGCAACCGCCGATCTGAAACCAAATCATCGGCGGTCTGCACTTTGGAGATATTGTCCAGAAAATACCGCGTCTCGCGTTCATTGACCGCTGAGGTTGCGAAACTGTCGAGTTGCGCGTCATAAGTACGCTGCAAAAACCGCCAGCCAACCAGACCGCCAGAAGGTATGACGGGCTGAAAGGTCATTGCTGATAGGCCATCAACCGCTCTTCCCGCGGCAACAACGTACGCAGGGACTTGAGGCATTTGTAGAATTGCTCAGCCAAAAGGGCTTCTGTGGCCTCAGCCAACACCTTTCGGCTATCGGCGTCAGTGAACACCTGGCTCAACTCCTCGACACGTCGCAGCAGTTGTTGGCGCGCCTGATCCGGCTCCATGTCGCCCGACAGCACCAGCTGTGCCGCATAACAAACGCGGCGGACGGGCGTGTTCACTTCATCCGGGTGAATAGCATCGCGCAAACGCAGGACATTGGCTTGCGGCGTCATAATTGAAAACCGGCTGCGACGGTCCCCGTTCTCGACGACCACGCCGTTGATCAGTACCCGTTCTTTCGGGGCAAGTTTCAGCACCAGCCCACCCATCAGGTTGCCCCCATCTGCCTGAGCCCGCGCAACACTGCCATATTGATCTCCAACAAGGGTTCAACCGTCGCCTTGTTGCCCAACACCTGACCGCTGTGCTGCTCGGTAAATTCCGCAAGGTAAAAAATCCGCGCGCGCAGATCATTGGGCAGCGCATTGTCGGAATCCGCGACGCCACTGGCCAAGACGTTCCACAACCGACGGTTTTCGTGCAACGCCTGAACAAAAGTTCCGAAATCGGATTTCTGACGAGCTGCTGCTGCCTTGAGGCGATGCGTAATCTTGGAAATCGCCTCGTATTCGGTGTCGCGCGGCGTGCGCGTCGGGGCGGCGGTTTGTACGTAGGCACGCTGTGCAAGAGTTTGCGGTATCACTTGAAATCCTTCCAATGGGCCGTCTTAGGGCGGTCAGAACCGGGGCGCGTTTCCACGCCCCGGCCAAGTTCCGAAGATTAACGGAACAGCGACAGGATCGACTGCGGCGCCTGATTGGCGATCGACAGCGACTGGGTGGCCAGCTGCTGCTGCACCTGAAGGGCTTGCAGACGGGCCGAGGTCTCTTCCATGTCAGCGTCAACCAGCGAGCCGATACCGGATTTGAACGAGTCCGCCAGGTTCGAGATGAACTCTTTCTGGGTCTCGATCCGGCCTTGCGACGAACCGAAGGCTGCTGAAGCATCAATCGCAGTGTCGATCAGCGATTCGATGGTTCCCAGCGCAGCCTGTGCGCCTGCATCCGTGGACACGTCTATCGAAGCCAAAGCACCCAGGCCACCCGCGTTCGCATTGGTGAACTGCGCCGAAACTGTCACGTCACGGTCCGCATCCGCGCCCGCTGTGGCAGTACCCGTTACAAAGGTCAGCGTGCCAGGAGATCCCGAGTCGTAGTCAATCGCGACGCCGGTAATGCCTAGGGAGTCGATCTGATTCTTCAGGCCAACTGCAACGATGGCATCCGTATAAGCCGCATCGTAAGTCCCCGAGGGGTCCAGATCAGCGTCTTGAACGGTGTAGGACGCAACCTTGTCGCCAATCGTGATTGACACTTTGTCGCCCGCCGCAAAGTTGTCGGTAGAGCTGTCGATCACGATATCTCCGGTGCCGCCGGACTTGTCCATCGTGAAACCCGCCGCATCGTTGTCAGAGGTCACATTGTCCGAACCCGCCAGAACACCCTTACTGGTATAGCCGCCGGTCGACAGGTTTTGCGACGCAACCGAAATCGACGATGCGGTCACATTCCCCGCAGAGTCGCGATCCAGAGACGCCAGGATCGAGGCTGTACCGGCCGAACCGTCAACCAGGTTCAGACCATTGAATTGTGCAGCGCTGACAACAGAAGAAATCTGATCTTTCAACGCAGTTACGTCATCGTTGATCTTGGCCCGATCCACGTTGTCTTCTTGCGCTGCGACGATCTTGCCCTTCATCTGGTTCAGAAGATCAGTCACGGTTTCCGAAGCATTCCGCGCCACTGCAACAGTCGATTCGCCCAAAGCTAGGCTGTCTTTAATCGCGTTGAATCCTTTGACGTCGGATTCCATAACTTTCGAGATCGCCCAAACCGCTGAATTGTCCTTGGCCGTGGCAACGTCTTTACCGGTCGAGATCGCGTTCTGGGTCATCGCCAGATTTTTGTTGACCGATTTCAGAGTCTGCAGCGCAACCATTGCGCCATTGTTGGTCAGAATGCTGGACATAGCTTCTTCCTTTTTACGTATGGGCCCTTTGCGCCCGTGCTAACCCCGCACCACTTGCGGGCTTTAACGTCTTTCTGATCTGTGCGATCCGCCGTCCGGCTGTTCGCGCCACTTGCTGTTTCAAGTGCCCGATCACCTTGGCCCCTGATCTCCTAACGGAGTGCTAAAGCCCCTAGGCTGGAAATTTTGGATTTGAATCAAACCGCCACCTAGGCGCGTTTTTCCAGCTTGGCGTGGCTGCGCACGGCAAAATCGCTGCGCTGCCCGTCGGCACCATAGGTGCTGAAAGCGCCGTGTACCCGGCGCAGTTCGGCCATGCGGTCTGCAACGGCGCGAATTCCGTCCGCTGCACTGCCAAGCAACGCCTGATTGCGCGCGACCTTGTCTTGCAGACGAATCAGATCTTCGCTGTCCAGCACCTGCAAATCATTGACTGCATCGATAAGCTTTTCCTTCTCGGGCGCCATCTGGGTCAGCTGATCCAGATCACCCTGCACCAGCGCGTTGCGCTCAAGGTCCAGAACCTCTTCCAAAGACTTAAGAAGCCCCATGTCAGGTTTGGTCGTCATTGGTTGTCTCCATCATTGATTGAAACAGAATTTCCGACAGGCCCACGCCACCGGTTTCGGCCAGTTGGCGGGCCTGATGCTGGACAAGGAACGAGGAAAACTGATCTTCGCCCGCACCGCCTCCGAACGAACTGCGTGCCTCCCCCAACCCGGCGGAATTCAGCATTTCCGACAGGAATGCCGCCTCAAGCTCGACCGCTGCGGCCTTGATTCTATCCGCCGAGGACGCGGGCATTGCAGGGAAGGCTGGTGCTGTAATCTTCATCGCTTTCTCCGAAATTTGCATCGAACTTTCTCGATCAAAAAGGAAAGCAGTTAAAATAAACGTAACTTCCTGCGGGCAGGTTTGTGGCCAGACAACCTGAGTGGGAGCAAAATGCCCAATCCTCTTACAGCGGTGATACCCGCCCAAAATAACGCCAAAATTTCTCCCCAACCTGCCGATGGTTCGGGACAAAAGGCCGATATGTCTTTTCAATCCGTTCTGGATGATCAGGCGCCGCCCGAGCAGAGCCTATCCGAACCGACAGAAGATCTTGTTTCTCTGCTGGATACCGAAACGGTGCCCGACTCGGATGGGGAAGAAGCCAAAGATCTGCAGATAGTCGTGGAAAAAGGTTTGCCTGTTGAAACAGGTTCGCAGACGATCAAATCGCACCCACTGTCGCGACCTGACGCTGCGCCGGCGGTCGCTGGGATTCCGCACAATTTGGCGGAAACGGGTGATAGCATACGATCTGACGAAGCTCTTGCAGAACCTCCGAAGCGCAATATGGGCGATCGACGCGCCGAGGTATCGCCTGTTTTCAACGATGACTTGCCTGAGGATTCACCAAATCTTTCGACATTGCCAAAAGCAGAGAGCAGGTCAGTTCCTGCTTTTGCAATCGCTGCGGCTCCAACGCCGTTTTCCGCAAAGAAGGAAGTTCTAACTTCGCCGATTTCCCAGGAGCCACATGTTGAGTCGGCTGCAAATCCAAAACCACCTGCTGCACCGACCCAAGTACCCAACCTTATGCAGATGCAACTTCTGGTATCGGAAAATGCCGCTGCACACACCGATTCAACTCCTCTCCCCGAGGTAGAGGACGGCCTGATCGTGAAGGAAACCGGCGCGACCGCATCGGGGCGCGATACGGCGACGACAAATCTGCCAGCGACCGCACGGTCCGAGGTTGCTCGGGCCATTGCCGGACAGATGGCGGCAGCGATCACCGCACGGCTTCAGTCAGGTGCGGTGGAAATCGCGCTGAACCCCGAAGAACTGGGGCGCGTCTCGATGGTTCTGAATGGGCGTGATGATGGGCTGCATCTGACCATAGCGGCGGAACGTCCCGAGACGCTGGACTTGATGCGCCGCCATCTTGCTGTGCTTGAGGCCGAGTTCAAAAGCCTCGGCTTCGGCGATCTGTCCTTCGACTTGGGCAACTCCGCCGACAAGGGACAGGACCCATCGGACTCCGGTGAAAATTCTTTTTCTGAGACGGTACAATCCGAACTCACCTCTGCCACTCTCCAGCGCCCGGTCAACCTTGGCACGTCCGGGCGCATCGACATAAGGCTGTGACCCATGATCTCTCCTATCGCTTCAACCACGCAGAAAGCCAATCCATTGGCGGCGTCCTCAGGTCAGACGGCCGCGCTGGCCTCGGATTTTGAGACCTTTTTGCTGATGCTGACCGCTCAAGCCCGTCACCAAGACCCGTTGGAGCCGCTGGATTCCTCGGAATACGCCGCGCAACTGGCGCAGTTTTCGATGGTGGAACAACAGGTGCAGACAAATGACCTGCTGACGGCCCTGACCCTGTCGATGAGCAGCATGAATCTGGAGGAACTAGCCAGTTGGGTCGGCATGGATGTGCGCAGCACCTCTCCATTCCAGTTCGACGGCGCGCCGGTGACACTTTACGGCCAGGCCGCTCCGGCGGCGGACGGTGCCGTTCTGGTTATCCGCGACGCAGACGGGGCCGAGGTTGAACGGATCACCGTTCAAACCACCGATTCCGTGTTTGTCTGGGCTGGAACCAAGGAGGACGGCACGCCGCTTCCGGCTGGAACCTACTCTGCCGCATTGGAAAGCTATGACGGGGAAGAGGTTCTGTCGACGCAGCCCATGTCCTCATACGCGCAAGTGATCGAGGCGCAGGTGGGCGAGGATACGGTGTTGCTGACCCTCGAAAACGGGCAGGTCATACCGGCCGGTCTGGTCTCGGGCGTTCGAACCGGAACTTGATCTGCGCGCCGGGACAGGCCAAAGCTGTGCAACGCGCGACTCAACTCCTGACCCGGTGATCCCTCTGCCCGCTTCAAACGCACCTCCGCCCCGCCTTGTGGAAGATCTGTGCCGCTCAGGTATGGTCGAGGCCGGGGCGCGTTTTCAGACCCTTTATGGCGGGCGCACCAATCAGGTCTGGAAGGTTCTGGGCGGAGACGGAGACAAGGTGCTCAAACTGTATCGTTCAGGGCTGCGCAATCCTCTGTTTCGAAACGATGCCCGGCTTGAGGCGCTCTGCCTGACGGAACTTGCCCCCACAGGGTTTGCCCCGCGCCTGCGGGCGGCAGGGCAGGACAATGATGGGCATTGGGTGTTCTATGATCACGCACCCGGTGCGCCCTGGCAAACCGGGGTCGCGCAGGTGGCTCAATTGCTGCGCAGGCTGCACAGTATGGAAATCCGGATCGACGCACCCGCCGGATGCAATGGCAGCAACGACCTGCGGGATCATACGCGGCGCATTCTGGGCCTGTGCAAGACACAAGCTCGCCAGCGGTTGGAACAGCTTTGCCCGCAGACCCATGTTGCCGCCACGCCGGACACTTGCCTCATCCATGGCGACCCGGTAGCCGGAAACATCCTGGCCTCAGACACGGGTCTGACGCTGATTGACTGGCAATGCCCGGCGATTGGGGACCCCTGCGAAGATATCGCCTTGTTCCTGTCCCCAGCTATGCAGCGCCTCTATCGCGGGGCACCCTTGACGCCCGAGGAGGAGGCGGCGTTTCTGACCTCCTATGACCAGCCTCAAATCCTCGCGCGTTTCAACGCGCTGCGCCCCTGGTATGCATGGCGGATGGCGGCCTATTGCTTGTGGCGGGTCGAGAACGGGGCCGACGACTATGCCGCCGGGCTAGAACTGGAAATCGCGTCCCTCTGACCGCGCTACAAATCCGCAAGCCCCATCATCGCGTAGGCAGGCGGCATCAGGGCGCGTCGCCACCGCCCCAGGGGGAACCGACCGGGCCTGCGGGTCATCGGCTCTGGCAAGTCCGGGTTATGCCCCAAAGCCAGTTGAGCCAGAGCCCGTCCGCAAAAGCTTCCCATCGCGACACCGTTGCCGTGATAAGCAAACCCGGCGAACATACCAGGCTGATCTGGCACCGGACCGGCATAGGGCATCAGGTTGCGGGACAGGCACACCATCCCCGACCACATATGAGTGACGTCCACCCCGCGCCACTCGGGAAACATCGCCGCAAAGTCATGGCGAACCTTTTGGCGAATGCCGGCCTCGGCACGCGACGAGGACCGAAGGCCGCCGCGCATTCCGAACAGGAACCGACGATCCGGCATCAGGCGGAAATAGTGCAACAAATTCCGGGTGTCATATGACATCTGATCCGAAGTCCAACCCTGCGCCTGCAGTTCGGCCTGCGTCAAAGGCCGCGTCACCAGAACGGTCGACTGCGCAGGCATATAACGCCCAGACATCCAGGCCGGAACATCCTCGCTGGAATATCCGTTGGTGCAGATCAGAACGTTTGCCGCCTGTATCCGGCCAGTTGGCGTCTGGACATCAAAGCCGTTCGCTGTTTTGACAATTTTTGACACCGGGCTTCTCTGAAAGAGCTGGGCGCCGCGCGCTTTGGCGGCGTCTGCCAGTCCGTACAGGTACTTCCTTGGGTTCAGACCAAACCCGACGGGGGTGGTATAGCCGCCATGGAACGCGCCACCGAACCCCAAGGCGGGCAGGTCTGCAGCTTCGTGCAAAACACCCAAGGCCTCGGCGCTTTTCCTCAGCCTCTCCATTGCCCGCGCATTGTGCGCCAGTTGGGTTTCACCTTTGGAATGGGTTTCGGCGTCGATTTCATAACTGCTCAGAAGATCGGCGACCAGATGGACGGCATCTTCCTCGGCCTGCGCATAGCCCGCTGTCGCCGCCTCACCGAACAGACGGGTCATGGCCTTGGGGTTAAGCTTCGACCCGCCCAGACAACAGAACCCACCATTTCGGCCAGACGCCCCCCAGCCGGGCGTTTCGGCCTCAAGCACAGCGACGGATGCCCCGGCCTTGGTCAGATGCAACGCGGCGGACAGGCCAGTGAAACCCGCGCCAACAATGGCTACGTCAACGACCAAATCCCCAGACTGTTCCGGCCAATTGGGGGCGGCAATTGTTTCGTCCCACCAGCATCCCTGCCTTGGGCCGGGACCATAGGTATAGTCCGGAAACAGCCGTTTCATTCGGCCCGTGCCGCGGCCATTTCATCCTGCTTTTGTCGCATCATGGCGCGTTTTGTCACCAGCGACGCGGTAATGACGCCCACTGTCACGACGGCGATCATCAACGTTGACAGCGCGTTGATCTCGGGGCTGACGCCCAGCCTGACCGCCGAGAAAATCTTGATCGGCAAGGTCGTCGCCGACGGCCCCGAGGTAAAGGACGCAATCACCAGATCATCCAGCGACAGGGTAAAGGCCAGCAACCAGCCGGAAATCACGGCAGGCGCAATGATCGGCAATGTCACTAGGCGAAACGCTTGCGCGGGCGAACAACCAAGGTCCAGAGCGGCCTCTTCCAGCGACTGATCGAACGTCACCAAACGCGACGAGACAACGACCGAGACGAAACACATCGAAAAGGTCGTATGCGCCAGAACGATGGTCAGGATACCGCGATCCAGCCCGATGCCGATGAACAGCAGCAGCAGCGACAGGCCGGTGATTACCTCGGGCATCACCAGAGGGGCGTAGATCATACCGGAGAACAGCGTTCGACCGAAGAAACGCCCCCCACGCACCAGCACATAGGCGGCGGCGGTGCCCAGAATGGTCGCCAGCGTAGATGAGAACACAGCCACCCGGATTGTCACCCATGCCGCATCCAGAAACGCCTCGTTCTGGACCAGCTCACCATACCATTTGGTCGAGAAGCCAGCCCAGACGGTGACCAGCTTGCTTTCGTTGAAGGAAAAGATGATCAGGATGATCATCGGGATATAGAGGAACGCAAATCCCAGCGTCAGCGAGACCGCGTTGAACCAGCTTAGCCTGTTCATTGCTCGGCCTCCGTCTGTTTCTGCTGGTTGCGCTGGAACAGCACGATTGGGATCACAAGGATCAGCAGCAGCACTACGGCCACGGCGCTCGCCACGGGCCAGTCGCGGTTCGAGAAGAACTCCTCCCACAAAACCTTGCCGATCATCAACGTGCCTGACCCGCCCAGAAGCGAGGGGATGACGAATTCACCAATCACCGGGATCATTACAAGGAAACAGCCTGCTATGATACCGGGGCGCGACAGCGGGATTGTCACAAGCCAAAAGGCTTGAACCCGCGAACAACCAAGGTCTTCGGCGGCCTCGATCAGGGATTCGTCCATCCGTTCCAGCGCCGAATAGATCGGCAGGATCATGAACGGCAGATAGGTGTAGACGATGCCGATATAGACGGCAGTGTTGGTGTTCAGAATGGTCAGCGGGGTCGAGATCAGCCCTGTCCACAGCAGCAACTGGTTCAGATAACCTTCGTTCGACAGGATACCCATCCACGCATAAACGCGGATCAGGAACGAGGTCCAGAAGGGCAGGATCACCAGCATCATCAGCGTCGGGCGCCACTCGGCAGGCGCGCGGGCCATGCCATAGGCGATCGGATACCCCACTAGCAGGGTCAAAAACGTCGAAATCAGAGCGATTTTTACGCTGGACAGGTAGGCTTTCCAGTAAAGGTCATCCTCGGTCAGCCAGACATAGTTTTCCAGGTCAAGCTGGCTGAAGAAATCCTTGATGCCCGACCAGCCCTGCGAAAAGTCCAGCGTCGGCGTATAAGGCGGAATCGCCAGCGCGATATCCGACAGCGAGATTTTCAGGACGATGAAGAACGGCACCAAGAACAGCGCCAGCAGCCAGACATAGGGGACGGCGATCAGAAAGGCGCGGCGCATCAGTCGGCCAGCAGAACCGCAGCCGTTGCTGTCCAGGACAGCCAGACCGGGTCTTCCCACGTGAATGAACGGCGCGAGATACGGCGGGTATTGGCCGTCTGCGCCTTGATGATCGTGCCGTTGGGCAATTCGACGTGATAGGTGGACAGGTTCCCCAAATAGGCGATGTCATGGACCTTGCCTTGCACCGCATTTATCGCGTCCGCCGGGCGGTCGGCCGAGATAGTTACCTTCTCGGGGCGGATGGCCAGATGACAGGCCTGCCCCCGCGCAAACCCTTTTGCCGAGGTCGCGGTCAACGGGGCCTGCCCTTCGGCCCAATCGATCTGATAGGTGTCTTCACCATTGGCGGTGGCGCGGCCTTCAATGATGTTCACGTCGCCAATAAAGTCTGCGACATAGACCGAGTTGGGGTTCTCATAAATCCGGTCCGGCGTGGCGACTTGCATCAGCTGTCCCTGATCCATTACGGCCACGCGGCTCGCCACGGTCATAGCTTCCTCCTGATCGTGGGTCACGATGACAAAGGTGGTGCCGGTCTTTTCCTGAATATCCATCAGCTCGAACTGCGTGTCCTGCCGCAGCTTCTTGTCCAGCGCGCCCAACGGTTCGTCCAGCAGCAATAGTTTTGGCGCTTTCGCCAAAGACCGTGCTAAAGCGACCCGCTGCCGCTGCCCGCCCGAGATCTGGTGCGGTTTACGACGCGCGAATTGCGTCAGCCGGGTCAGGCGCAGCATTTCTTCGACTCTGTCCTCAAGGTCGCGTTTGGGCATGTTGTCCCGGCGCAGACCAAAGGCGATGTTTTCCCAGATGCTCAGATGGGGGAACAGTGCGTAGGATTGGAACATCATGTTCACCGCCCGCTTGTTCGGTGGGATCGGGTCGATATCCTGACCGCCCAACATGATGTGGCCTTCGGTGGGCGTCTCGAACCCGGCCAACATCCGCATCATTGTGGTCTTGCCGCAGCCCGAAGGCCCCAGAAGAGCGAAAAATTCTTTCTCGAAAATATCCAGAGACAGGTTGTCGATTGCCGTAAAGTCTCCAAACCGCTTGGTGACATTCTGGAATTGGATCAAGGGTTTCGCCTGTGGGTCTTCCCACGGCGCAAAGACGTCAGAGTTCACTACAGCCCCCGTTCGGCAATCTTGGGAAAAACGGCAGGGCGGAAAACCCGCCCTGCCTTAGGAAATCGGATCAGGTACCCGATTTGATCTTGGTCCACAGACGGGTCACAACCCGCTGCGTTTTTGCCGGGTAGGGCGTGGTGATGTAGAGATTCTGCATCGTTGCGTCGTCCGGATAGATCGCCGGATCGCCGATCACGTCTTCCTCAAGAAACTCTTGCGAGGCCTTGTTGCCATTGGCGTAGTACACATAGTTCGACGCCGCAGCCATGTTGTTGGCATCCAGGATGAAGTTCAGGAACTTATGCGCACCTTCCGGGTTCGGTGCATCCGCCGGAATCGCCATCTGGTCGAACCACATCAGCGAGCCTTCGGCGAAGGGGTGATATTCAATCTCGACTCCGTTGTCGGCCTCGGCGGCACGGTCACGGGCCTGAAGAATATCACCCGACCAACCCACGGCCACGCAGATATCGCCATTGGCCAGCGCGTTGATGTATTCCGAGCTGTGGAATTTCTGGATGTAGGGGCGCACGCTGGTCAGCACTTCTTCGACCTTGCCGATCACCTTGGGATCATGGCTGTCAGGGTCTTCGCCCAAAAATTGCAGCGTCATCGGAATCATTTCCGCGGGCGCATCCAGGAAATGAACGCCGCAACCGGCCAGCTTTTCCATATTCTCAGGTTTCAGCACCAGCTCCATGCTATTCAGCGCAACATCGTCGCCCAGCAGCTCACGCACTTTGCCAACATTCACACCGATCCCGGTGGTGCCCCACATGTAGTTGATCGAATAGGCGTTGTCGGGGTCATAGCCCGCAGTGCGTTCCTGAATGACATCCCAAAGGTTGCCTGAATTGTCCAACTGCGACGTATCCAGTTGCTGGAAAGCCCCAGCCTGGATCTGGCGCTGAAGGAATGTGCCCGAGGGCACAACCACATCATAGCCCGATCCGCCAGCCAGCATTTTGGTTTCCAGAACTTCGTTGCTGTCGAACACATCGTAGATCAGCGTCAGGCCGGTTTCGGCCTCGAACTTCTCCAGCAGCTCCTCGTCGATATAGTCCGACCAATTGTAGACACGCACCTCTTCGGCGAAGGCCGCCGAAGTCCCCAATGCGATGACCGCTGTCAGTGTCAGCGTTTTGATTGACATTTTCTTCTCCCTGCAAGTGTGCGGGTATTTTCCCGTTTTTTTGGATTTGATCAAGTTTTGCGTTTTCCCCCGATCCATCGTATGGTTTCACGAGGTCAGATTCCTGGCAAGTCAACATAGTCGAAAATAGGGTAAACCACTTGGATTTGATCAAAAATAAGGCGGTTTCACAGGTCTCCGGGGATCAGAAACAGCCGGCGCATGAACAGGTCTATCAGACACTGCGCGCACAGATCATGTACGGCGATCTGGTGCCCGGACAGCCTGTCACCATACAAGGACTGACTGATTCGCTTGGAGTTGGCATGACCCCTGTACGCGAGGCGATCCGAAGGCTGATCTCGGACGGCGCACTGGTGTTTCAAGGCAACCGTCGGGTCAGTGTACCTTTGCTGAAGGACAGTGATGTCGGGCAAATGATTTTTGCAAGAATTGCAATAGAATCAGAGCTTTCCAGACGTGCGACCCTTAACATGAGCAAGGCCGAGATAGACGCGCTCGCCCGCATCGATCAACGATTGGACCGCACCATCGCGGATGGAGATGTCGGCGGCTATCTGCGCCTGAACCACCAGTTCCACCAAACTCTGTACGCCCATGCCGACGCCCCGATTCTGAACGATTTGGCCGAAAGTCTGTGGCTTCGGTTCGGCCCGTCCCTACGAGTCGTATGCGGCCGGTTCGGAACTCATAGCCTGCCGGATCGCCATAAGGACATCGTCTCGGCACTGCGTGATCAAGACCCCCAGCGCGTTGCAAAAGCCACCGCGCAAGACATCGAACAAGGGATGGAACTGATGGCCGGAGCACTATCGACGTCCTAGAATAATGCGATTCGATTGACAGGGAAAAATTTGATCATATTGTGATCGCCAACCGCTCTTGCAGGAGATTCCCCGATGTCGACCATCACCAACCACATGCCGACCGCCGAGTTGCAGGCGCTGGACGCTGCTCACCATATGCACCCTTTCTCGACCAATGCGGACCTGAGCAAGGACGGTGTGCGAGTCATTACCGGCGCCAAAGGTATCTATTTGTCTGACAGTGAAGGGGAACAGATTCTGGATGCCATGGCCGGGCTCTGGTGCGTGAATATCGGCTATGGCCGCGATGAACTGGCGGATGCCGCCGCCCGCCAAATGCGCGAGCTTCCCTACTACAACACCTTCTTCAAGACGACCCATGTCCCCGCCATCGCCTTGGCCAACAAACTGGCCGAACTGGCGCCAGGCGATCTGAACCATGTGTTTTTTGCAGGCAGCGGGTCCGAGGCAAATGACACCAATATCCGCCTCGTTCGCACCTATTGGGCCGAAAAAGGCCAGCCTGACAAGAATATCATCATCAGCCGCCACAACGCCTATCACGGCTCATCCGTAGGCTCAGCGTCGCTTGGCGGAATGGCTGGGATGCATGCTCAGGGCGGCATTCCGATCCCAAATGTCCATCATATCAATCAACCCAACTGGTGGGCCGAGGGCGGCGACATGGCGCCAGAAGAGTTCGGCCTGGCCCGTGCGCGTGAATTGGAAGAGGCGATTCTGGAGTTGGGCGAAAACCGCGTTGCAGCCTTCATCGCCGAACCCGTGCAGGGCGCGGGTGGCGTGATTGTAGCTCCCGAAACCTATTGGCCGGAAATCCAGCGCATCTGCGACAAATACGAAATCCTGCTGATCGCCGATGAGGTGATCTGCGGCTTCGGTCGCACCGGAAGCTGGTTCGGCTCACAAACCATGGGCATCCGCCCGCACATCATGACCATCGCCAAGGGCCTCAGCTCGGGCTACGCCCCCATCGGCGGGTCCATCGTCAACGACGACATCGCCAAAGTTATCGGCGATACCGAATTCAACCACGGCTATACCTATTCCGGTCACCCTGTTGCCGCTGCCGTGGCGTTGGAAAACCTGCGCATCCTCGAAGAGGAACGCATAGTGGACCACGTCCGCGACGTCGCCGCCCCCTACCTGAAAAAAAAATGGGAAGCTCTGACCAGCCACCCGCTGGTGGGTGAAGCGAAAATTGTCGGCATGATGGGCTCAATCGCCCTAACCCCGGACAAATCCAGCCGTGCAAAATTCGCATCCGAAGCTGGAACGATCGGCTTGATCTGCCGCGAGCGCTGCTTTGCCAACAATCTGATCATGCGCCATGTCGGCGACCGCATGATTATCTCGCCACCGCTGATTGTGACACCTGCGGATATCGACGAAATGTTCCTGCGCATCCACAAATCACTGGACGAAGCGCATGCAGAAATCACCAAACAGGGATTGATGAGAGCCGCCAATTGATCCGCGCAGCTTCATCTGGCCAAAAATATCTCGGGGGAGTCGCGGCCTGCCGCGGCGGGGGCAGCGCCCCCTTTACCTCAGCCGCTCAAGCAACCGCAGGGACGGGTAGCCATCCGGCACCAACCCCTGCGCGAGCTGATATTCTCGCACAGCATTGACCGTATTTGGGCCCGTGCGTCCATCCACGCCCTGCGTATCAAACCCGGCTTCAGTCAAGCGGGTCTGAAGCTCTTTCTTCTCGGTAAAGCTCAGCACCCGGTCGCCACGTGGCCACGCGCCTTGAAACGGCGCGCCACCCGCCAAACGGTCCGACAGGTGCCCGACCCCGATCACATAGGCATCCGCGCTATTGTACTTCTCGATCACCCGGAAATTGTCGAAGACCATCAACGCAACCCCCTGCCCGCCAGCAGGCAGCAGGATCGCGGCCTTACCATGGTTGGGAACCGCACGGCCTTGCGGTGTCACCACCCCCTGCCGCGCCCATTGCGATGGTTTCAAAGTATAATCCCGCCGCGCCTGGCTATAGTCGAACCCTTCAGGCAACCGCACTTCAACCCCCCAGGGCTGACCCTTTTTCCACCCATGGCGCGCCAGATAAGACGCGGCCGAGGCTAGCGCATCCGTTGGATCATCGGCCCAGATATCCCTGCGACCATCGCGGTCGAAATCCACCGCATGTTCCAGATACGAGGTCGGCATGAACTGCGTATGCCCCATCGCACCCGCCCAACTTCCAACCATATTGGACGGCGCTACATCCCCGGCCTCGACAATCTGCAAAGCCGCAACCAGCTGCGCCTCGAAAAACTGCGCGCGGCGGGCGTCAAAGGCCAATGTCGCCAGCGAGCGGATCGTCTGATCCCCGCCTTTGAATGATCCATACGAGGTCTCAAGCCCCCAGATCGCGGTCACAACCTCTTTTTCGACGCCATATTTCTTTTCGATCTTGTTCAGGGTTTGACTGTAGTCATCCAACCCGGCACGCCCACCCGCGATGCGTTTGCTGGACACAGCGGAATCCAGATAGTCCCAGATCGGTTTTGAGAACTCGGCCTGATTGCGGTCCCGTTTGATGACGTCCTTGTCATAGGTCAGCCCGGCCAGTGACCGGTCCAAAGTACCCGCCGAAATCCCCTGTTCCAGCGCCCGTTTACGAAAGGCGCCCAACCACGCCTGAAAGCGTGCGTTTCCTTCGGTTGCCACCCGATACTCCTGTGTCGATGGCCGCAAGGCCGGACGCAGCGAAACCGTCACATCCGCCGAGGCCACCTGAAAAGCCCCTGACCCGTCTTCTGCGTGACCCGGCGATACCTGCAAAAGGGACGCCCATAGCGCGACGGTCACGGCGCCGCTGATGCTTTTACGCATGTCGAATGTCCTGATTACTGCTCAAGGCCAAGAATAGCGCAAAACGGGAAATTCACAAAGCGCGCAAAAGACCGATGCGCCGTGTTTTGCCCAGCGAACGCATGCTGACGGCACCGGTTCGTGACCTGAGGCCCGGCCAGGGCGCCTACTTCTGCCGGCGCTTGCGTTCGACCTTGCGCTTGATCTTGTCTTTCTTTCGCTTGTTGCTGAGCGCCTTTCGCCGCGCGCCGCGTTTCACCGGACCTCGCCCACGCGGCAGGGCCTGATCGTCGATGGACAGCAACTCCAGCTCCAACCCGCCCGTAACCGGCGTCGCCTCAGTCAGGCGCACCGTGACGCGTTGGCCGATGGCGATAATCAGCCCGGTGTCTGATCCCATCAGCGTCCCGGCCTCGCGGTCGAAATGAAAAAACTCACGCCCCAAGGATCGCACGGGCACCAACCCATCAGCGCCGGTTTCGTCCATCTTCACAAAGGCCCCGAACCGCGCGATGCCGCTGATGCGGCCAGTGAATTCATTGCCCACCCGCTCGCTCAGATAGGCGGCCAGATAGCGGTCGGTTGTGTCACGCTCGGCCATCATCGAACGCCGCTCGGTGTCCGAGATATGGGTGGCGGTTTCGTCCAGCCGCGCGATTTCATCTTCGGTCAGCCCATCCTTGCCCCAACCATGGGCCGAGATCAGCGCGCGATGCACGATCAGGTCCGCATAGCGGCGGATGGGCGAGGTGAAGTGTGCATAATTCCGCAGCGCCAGACCGAAATGGCCGAAGTTTTCGGGGTTGTAATAGGCCTGTGCCATCGACCGCAGGGTCGTCAGGTTGATCAGCTCCGCATCTTCGGTTCCAGCAGCGGCGTTCAGCAGCGCGTTGAGGTGGCGGGTTTGCAGCACCTGCCCTTTCGCAAGGTTCAAACCGGCAGCCTGAGCCGTTTCCCGCAGGCTCTCCAGTTTCTCGGGCGCGGGTTCTTCGTGGACGCGGAACAGCAGCGGGCGGCGTTTGGCAATCAGCGTCTCAGCAGCAGCCACGTTGGCGAGGATCATGAACTCTTCGATCAACTTATGAGCATCCAGCCGGTCGCGAAACGCCACGCTGGTCACTTCGCCGGTGTCGCTGAGGACGATCTTGCGTTCGGGCAGGTCCAGCTCCAATGGCTGTCGCACCGCACGCGCGGATTTCAACGCGGCATAGGCAGCATAGAGCGGTTTCAGCACCGTCTCCAACAGCGGCCCGGTGCGGTCGTTGGGAGTACCGTCGATGGCCTCCTGCACCTCGGCATAGTGCAGTGACGCAGCCGAGCGCATCAGCCCGCGCACAAAGCAATGGCCGATTTTGTTGCCCTCGGCATCAATCTGCATCCGCACGGCGATACAGGCGCGCGGGACGCCTTCGTGCAGCGAGCACAGGTCGCCCGACAGGCGGTCCGGCAGCATCGGCACCACGCGGTCGGGGAAATAGCTGGAATTGCCGCGCTTGCGCGCCTCGCGGTCCAGCGCGGTTCCGGGCTGCACATAGGCGGCGACATCGGCGATGGCGACCCAGATCACATGACCGCCGGGGTTCTTCGGATCATCGTCCGCATGCGCATAGCACGCGTCGTCATGATCGCGCGCATCTGAGGGGTCGATGGTCAGCAGCGGCATATCCCGCAGGTCCTCACGGCCCTTCAGACCGACGGGTTTGGCCTTGTCAGCCTCGGCGATCACCTTGTCCGGGAAGTCGTCGGGGATACCATGCTGGTGGATAGCAATCAGCGAGACCGCCTTGGGCGCGGTGGGGTCGCCCAACCGTTCAACGATGCGGGCGCGGGGCAGGCCCATGCGGTTCTTGGGCCCGGCCTGTTCGGCCTCGACCAACTCACCGTCCTTTGCGCCCAACACAGCGCCATCGGGAACAAGCCATTCATTCTGGCCCGCTTTGTCGATGGGTACGATCCGCCCGCCCTCGGCCCCTTTGCGGAAAATGCCGACGATCTTGCGCGGGTTGGTGCCGATCCGGCGGATCAGGCGGGCCTCATAATTATGGTCTTCCTCATGCACCACGGTCAGGCGGGCGAGAATCCGGTCGCCCTCGCCCAGCGCCGGGTCACTGGCGCGGGTGATCAGCATCACGATAGGTTCGACCCCTTCGCCATGCCACTCCAAAGGGCGCGCGAACAGGTCGCCATCGGCGTTCGGAGCCTTGACCTGCAACACACTGACAGGTGGCAGACGATCGGGGTCGCCATAGCTGCGCTTGCGCTTTTCCAGATGGCCGTCGGCCTCAAGCTCGCGCAGGATGCGTTTCAGATCGATCCGCGCCGCCCCCTTGATCCCAAAGGCTTTGGCGATATCGCGTTTCGAGGTCAGGGTGGGGTTCGCCGAGATCCAGTCAAGGACCTCCTGCTTGGTGGGTATGCGACTCATATATTTGGCGTAACACGGGCGTGCGACGGCGTCATGACCAAAAACGGATCAGGGTTTCAGATCCGCCACCGTGTCCACATCACGCAACGGGTCCAGCAGCGACACCCGCGCGCCGGGGATCGATGCCAGCGTATCCGCCAGCGCATGTTCGGTGGACCAGCGCACATTGCTAAATAGACCGTCGGGCAGCGCACCGTATCTTTGCGCGCCCACCAGCCAATACCCGCCATCGGGCGCAGGGCCGAACACCATCTGCGCTCCGCCAAGCGCTGTGAACGCGCGGGCAATATGGCTACGCGTGATGCCCGGAATATCCGCCCCGATCAGACAGACGGGTCCTTTTGGCATCCCGCGCAACATTCGCCCCATCCGGTCACCCAGATCTCCCCGCCCTTGCGCTGCGCGCGGCAGGTCGGTGGGCCAGATGCGGCTGGTCAGCCCTTCGCGGTCGGGCGAAACCGCGAGCACGATCTGCCAGCGCGGGTCGCGCAGCCGCCGGATCAGGTTTCGGGTCTGATGGCGAAACCACCACGCTGCACCAACCATGCCGATATCCCGACCCAGCCGGGTTTTCACCCGACCCGGTCGCGGCTCTTTGACCATGATCACAAGGGTGCGCTGCATCTCAGGCGAAATAGTCCCGCAGGATGCGCGTATAAATCGCCTTGAGCTGTTCGATCTGGGTTACCTCGACGCATTCGTCCACCTGATGCATCGTGCGGCCCACCAGCCCGAATTCCACCACCGGGCAGTGATTTTTCACAAATCGCGCGTCCGAGGTGCCGCCCGTGGTCGACATCTCGGGCACCACACCGGTTTCCGCCTCAACCGCCTTGGCGACCAGTGCGGACAGGGGCCCCGGCGGGGTCAAAAAGCTCTCGCCCGAGATCTTGATGCGCAGGTCGATCTCAACCCCGAACTCATCGGCCACGGCAGCGGCCTCGGCCCGCAACCAATCGCTGAGGCTGGCCCCGGAATGCAGATCATTGAACCGGATATTCACAGCCCCTGTAGATTGCGCGGGGATCACGTTTGTTGCCGAGTTGCCCGTGTCGATCGTCACCACGGCCAGTGTTGAGGCGTCGAAATGGTCCGTACCCTGATCCAACTCGTGGCTGGCCAACCGGTCCATCAGCCGCGCCATTGCGGGCATCGGGTTCTTGGCGCGGTGCGGATAGGCCGCGTGGCCCTGAACCCCGGTCACGGTGAACCAGATATTCATCGAGCCACGCCGCCCGATCTTCATCATCTCGCCCATTGTGTTCGGGCAGGTCGGCTCACCAACCAGACAAACCGACATCTTTTCCCCGGCGCTGTTCATATAGTCCAGCAGGGCGGTCGTGCCGTCCAGCGCGTCGCCCTCTTCATCGCCTGTAATGGTCAGGATCACGGCCCCATCGGGGGGTGTGTCGCGCACGAAATCAACCGCGGCAGCAGCGAAGGCCGCCACGCCGGACTTCATATCCGTGGTGCCACGCCCATACATCACACCGTCTTTCACCTGCGCCCCGAAGGGCGGCGTGGTCCATGCGGCCTCATCGCCGACGGGAACAACATCGGTATGGCCGTTAAAACCAAAACTACGCGGATGCGCTTTGTCGCCCCAACGGGCGAATAGGTTGCTGACCCCACCGCGATCTACGCGGGTACAGTCAAAGCCTGCGCCGGACAGCAGATTTTCCAGCAGAACCAGCGCTCCGCCCTCCTCGGGTGTGACCGATGGGCAACGGATCAGCTCCGCCGTCAACTCTACCGGGTCTGTCATCTTTGCCCCTTTCCCATTCCTCACACGCAGGTTCGCGCACAGATTCAACGAATTGGCCCAATTGCCAACCCCTGAGTCGGCCACTTCACCTCGTTTTTTGACAGAACTCTCGGGGTGATACCCCAACAAAACATCAGGTGTGACCCAGCGACCACCTTGTCCCACCCGATAAATTCGCGTTACAGGGCCGCGAAACAGGTAATTTTGATGACTCGCATTCTTGTCACATGGATCTGCCTGACTTTCGCGGTTCTCGCACAGCAAAGCCAGGCGCAGACATTGTCGGTCACCACCGTGACCCGTCCTCCGTTCTCATATGTCGAGGATGGGGCGGATGTGGGATTCTCGATGGACCTGCTGGCTGCTTTGGCCGAGGCCCTGAGCTGGGACTACGAGATCGACCGCGTGGACGGCTTCGGCGACATGCTGGTTGCGGTGCAAGACGGCACGTCTGATCTGGCCATCGCCAATATCTCGATCACCGCCGCGCGTGAAACGCAGATGGATTTCAGCCAACCGATTTTCGAGGCCGGTTTGCAGATCATGGTTCCCTCGGACGCGGTGCGACGCCCGTCTCTGCTGCAAGCCTTGCTGTCGGTTGAGCTGTTCATCGCCATCGGGCTGGCCTTTGCCATCCTGCTGGGCGGAGGGATGCTGATGTGGGTGTTCGAGCGCCGCTCGCAGCCCTATTTCGACCGCAAGCTAGATGAGGCATGGTTTCCGTCCTTCTGGTGGGCGCTTAATCTAGTCGTGAATGGCGGGTTCGAGGAACGGATGCCGCGCACCCCCTTTGGCCGCCTGCTGGGCGTGGTGCTGGTGGTGTCGTCCCTGTTCATCGTGTCAGTCTTCACCGCGCGCATCACCTCGGTCATGACGGTGGATGCGATCAGCGGCAACGTGAATTCGGTCAATGACCTTTATGGCAAGCAGGTCGGCACGATCTCGGGCTCGACCGCTGCCAGTTTCCTGAACCGGCGCGAGATCGAGTTTGCAGGCTATGACAGTCTTGATCCCTTACTGGCCGCGTTCGAAGCCGAGGATCTGGACGCCGTCGTGTTCGATGCCCCGATCCTGTCCTACTATGCCACGCATCAGGGGCGCAGGTTCGCTTCGATGACCGGCGGTATTTTCCTGCGCGAAAACTACGGGATCGTTTTCCCGACCGGCTCGCCCTTGGTGGAAGACGTCAATCAGGCATTGCTGGCCCTGCGCGAAGACGGCACCTATGACGAGATTTACCGAAAGTGGTTCGGCGCGCGGAACTAGACCGCGTCTTCATCCCCGAAAAACGGCGTCATCTGAGCAACAATGACCGCGTTCTCGTCCAGCGCACGTTGCATCAGGGCACGCTCATCCGGGTCGATGTCATGGCCCTGCGCTTCGCGCTCGGCCAATGTGCCATAGCCGGTCACGTCCAAAGGCGCGGTGTCGGCTTGTTTCAGGATCGCTACGGTTTCGCGCACCGCCTCGGCCTCATCCACACCGCTGGCAAAGCACATCAACGCCGCCCCGGTCGCGCCTTCGGGCAGGCCATCGCCTTCTTTGCGGCCGATCTGCACAAGCAGAGTGTAAACTTGCTGACGGGAGGGTTTCTTTTGCTTTTCCATGTTGGGGGCCATAGCTGCGCGCCCCTGTCCGGTCAAGCGATTGCATGAGGGCGGGCATCTGGCCATAGTGACGCCATCAGCCAAGAGGGGGCCATATGACCTATCCAGATTTCATTACCAATTTTCCCAGCCTCGACGTCCCGTTCCCCGAGGACGTGGTACAATCCGCCGTGATCCGCTCGGACGCCGGTTTGGTGGCATTTTTTACCTTTTTGCAAGACTTCGAACTGCCCATGCATTCGCACAAGGCGCAATGGGGCACGGTCATTGAAGGCGAGATCGAATTGACCATCGGGGATGAGACACGCATCTACCGACCCGGCGACAGTTACTCGATCCCTTCAGGTGTGGAACATGGCGGTAAGATTAAGGCCGGGTCGCGGGTGATCGACGTGTTCGAGGAAGCCGACCGCTATCCGGTCAAGGGCTAACAATAAAGGCCGCAGCGCGGGGCTGCGGCCTGTATTCGACTGGCGCGGGGTTTAGTCGCGCAGCAGTTCATTGATCCCGGTTTTCGAGCGGGTCTTTTCGTCCACCCGCTTCACGATCACAGCGCAATAGAGGCTGATGTTGTTCTTGGTCGGCATGGAGCCTGCAACGACCACCGAATAGGGCGGCACTTCGCCGTAGGTGACCTCACCGGTTTCGCGGTCGACGATCTTGGTTGATTTGCCGATGAACACGCCCATGCCCAGAACCGAGCCTTCGCGGACGATGCAGCCCTCGACCACTTCCGACCGGGCTCCGATAAAGCAGTTGTCTTCGATGATGGTCGGGCCAGCCTGCATCGGCTCCAGCACGCCACCAATGCCGACACCGCCCGACAGGTGGACGTTCTTGCCGATCTGCGCGCAGGATCCGACCGTGGCCCATGTGTCGACCATGGTGCCTTCGTCAACGTAGGCGCCGAGGTTCACGAACGAAGGCATCAGAACCGCGCCGGGCGCGATATAGGCCGATTTGCGGACCACACAGTTGGGCACGGCGCGGAAGCCTGCGGCTTTCCACTGGTTCTCACCCCAACCGGCGAACTTGCTGTCCACCTTGTCCCACCAGCCACCGTCCTGTGGGCCACCGGTCTGGATTTCCATGTCCTTGATGCGGAAGCCCAGCAAGACCGCTTTCTTGGCCCACTGGTTCACGTGCCAGTCGCCACTGTCCAGCTTTTCAGCAACACGCAGCGTGCCGCTGTCCAGCGCGTTCAGCGTGTCTTCGATGGCCTCGCGTGTTTCGCCGGTGGTGGCGGGGGTGATGGTATCGCGTGCCTCCCATGCGGCTTCGATGGCGGCTTCCAGTTGCGCGTTGGACATTTCGGGGCTCCCTGACGAATCTGTTCACGTTGGTGTTGCCTATACGCAGCCGAAAACAATGACGCAATGCGACGAAGGCGGGTGCGTTTACGTCAGGACATCGACACTGCGGTGTTTTGCGGGCCGTCTAGCTTGCCCGCCTGATATGACGCACCAAAATTGAAACTGCCCCTGCCGTGTCTTTCTTCTGGATCGCCTGCATCAGCGCGGCGTGGTCGCTGTCGACCCGCTGCTCCCATTTCGGCCGCCAATGCGCGAACAGATAGCGCGCGCTGGCGATGTGCAGATCGTCGATTGTACGCAGCAAACGCGGCAACCCGCAGGGCGTCAGAATGGCGCGATGAAAGGCGCGATTTCTGGCTTCCCATTCCGGCATGGTTTCGGCCGCATCACAGGCGAGACGCGCCTCTTCTGCGCGTGCCAAAGCAACGGGCGTCAGGTTCTGCACTGCATATTGCAGCGCCAGAGGCTCCAGCGCGACGCGCATCTCGATCACTTCGCGCATCTCAACCGGGTCCAGCGCTGTTACGCGCATTCCACGACGGGGTTCGCTTTTGGCCAGCCCATGGGCCTGCAACCGCAGCAAGGCCTCGCGCACCGGCACATGACTGGTGTCAAAGGCGCGTGCGATATGATCCTGACGCAGCTTTTCCCCGGCGGTCAGTGCGCCGGTTATGATCTGCTGGCTCAAGCTGTCGTAGATGGTGTCGGCAATGGTCGCGCTCATGGATTATAGATAAAATCCGACCCCAAAGATCACAAGCCGCATTCTCAGCCCATCAGCGGGTCGGGTGAAATATTGCCCCCGCACACCAACACGGCCACTTTTTCCCCCGGCGCGGGCTTATACGCGCCAGAGATCAACGCCGCCAAAGCCGCAGCACCTGCCGGTTCGACCAGAATCCGATGCGCTTGCCAAAGCCGCTTTTGCGCATCGGCAATGGCCGCATCGCTGACCAAGACCGAGGTCATGCCCTGCGCCAGACCAAAACAAATCGATCCGATCCGCCGCGCGCCCAGCGCATTGGCAGCAATGCCCGAGACTGAGACATCGACCGGCTCCCCGGCCTGCAACGCGGCATTCAAAGCGCATGAGGTCTCGGGCTCGACCGCCACGACCTTGCGCGCATCCTGCAACCACGCCAGCGCCCCAGCAATCAGCCCTCCGCCACCAACGGCGACCAAAACTGTGTCGGCTTGCAGACCCTGAGCCTCCCATTCGGCGAAACACGTGCCTTGCCCGGCGACGGTGCCCGGCGCGTCATAGGCGTGGATCTGCATCGCGCCGGTCTGCGCCTCATGATCTTGCGCCGCCGTAAGCGCGTTCGCGTATTCGCCAGACACAACACTCAGGTCCGCTCCCGTTTGTTCGATCAATGCGATTTTGGACGGACCCGCCAGTTCAGGTACGAAAATCTTGGCCGGATAGCCCAGCGTCTGCGCCGCATAGGCCGCCGCTGCCCCGTGATTGCCACCCGATGCGGCCACGACACCGGCCGCGGGAACATCCATGCTGAGCAACGTATTAAACGCCCCACGCGCTTTGAAGCTGCCAGTGTGCTGCATGTGCTCCAGCTTCAACTCAATCGGGTAGCCCGGAACGCGGCTTTCCATCACGGGTGTAACCTGTGCGTACCCAGCGATCCGGTCTGCGGCTGCTGAAATTTCGTTCTTCCAATTCATTCTTGTACTTCCGTGACTGGCGCTCTGACCGCGAACCCTATAGCTGTTTTGCAAACACGCAAGCAAGGAAACCTCACATATGAGAGAAGACCGCCACAGCCCGTTCCGCGACGCGCAGACCGACCGCTCGACCGCGAGCGAGGTGCCGGACACGCCGCAGACACGCTCGCCCGCCTATCGCCTTGCCTTTGCCGATGATGAGTTCCTGTGCCGCGATGAGCTACGCCCGGTGCGCCTGCAATTGGAGCTGCTTAAGCCCGAGATGATCATGAGCGAACGTCAGATCACCTCGACCATCGTCATGTTCGGCGGCGCGCGCATCCCGGAACCGTCGCAAAAACACAATGCGCGCACGAAAACTCTGGCTGACTTGTCTGAGTATTATGACGAAGCACGTGAATTTGCCCGGTTGATGACCGAGAAGTCGAACCAGACAGGCTGCCGCGAGAACGTGATCGTCACCGGCGGCGGCCCCGGCGTGATGGAGGCTGGCAATCGCGGCGCGCAGGACGCGGGCGGCTGTTCCATCGGGCTGAATATCGTGCTGCCGCATGAACAGGCGCCGAACCTCTACGTGACGCCGGAACTCAGCTTCAACTTCCACTATTTCGCCATCCGCAAGATGCATTTCCTGATGCGCGCCCGGGCCATCACCATCTTCCCCGGCGGCTTTGGCACCATGGATGAGCTGTTTGAATCCCTGACTTTGATCCAGACCGGCCGGATGGACCGCGTGCCCTTCCTGCTGTTTGGCCGAGAGTTCTGGGAAAAGGTCATCAACTGGGAGGCACTGGCGGATGCGGGCACCATCTCGGAAGAAGATCTGGACCTGTTCCGTTTTGTCGACACCGCGCAAGAGGCGGTCGAGATCATCGAGAACTGGGAACCCGCCCCGCCCCGCGACGACATTCCGGGGCGCTGAGAGATGGCCCCCAAACCCGGAGAGATGCTGCACCTGCGCGGCAATGCCCTGAATGCAGGCGACCCTGTGGCGCTGCCGCTCACGCAAAGCAGCATGTACCACCTGCCAGGCGCGCCGGATGGCCTGCCGACCTATGGCCGCGTCGACAACCCCACATGGGTGCATCTGGAACATGTTCTGGCCCATCTGGAGGACGCGCCCTGCCTCGTGTTCCCCTCGGGCATGGGGGCGATCTCGGCCGCTTTGTTTGCCACCATCAAGGCCGGGTCGCGCATCCTGATCCCGTCCGACGGCTACTATGTCACCCGCGTGCTGGCGGATCGGTTCCTGTCGGGTCTGGGTGTGTCCGTCACCGAACGCCCCACGACCGGTTTCACTGAGGGCGGGTTTGAGGGGTTCGATGTGGTCTTTGTCGAAAGCCCATCGAACCCCGGTCTGGACATGATGGACTTGCCCGCGATTGCACAAGCAGTACGCGCAGTCGGAGGGATCACGATTGCTGACAACACCACCATGACCCCGCTGGGCCAGCGCCCGCTGGATCTGGGCGTGGATGTGGTTGTCACCTCGGACACCAAGGCGATGGGTGGGCATTCCGACCTGCTGATGGGCCATGTCTCCAGCCGCAATCCGCAGCTCATGGAGCGGGTCGAGGAATGGCGCAAAGTCTCTGGCGCGATCCCCGGCCCGCATGAGGCATGGCTGCTGCATCGCGGGCTAGAGACGCTGGATGTGCGGTTCGACCGGATGTGCGCCTCGGCGCAGGTACTGGCCGAGCGGCTAGCGGATCACCCTGCGGTGAAAGCTATCCGCTATCCCGGTCTGCCCTCTGACCCCGCGCACGCGCTGGCCAAAGCGCAGACAACGCGGTTCGGGTTTCTGTTGTCGATCACGCTGGACAGTGAAGACAAAGCCGAAACCTTCATCAACGCCTGCCCGATGCTTCGTCCTGCCACATCCTTCGGAGGCGTCCACAGTTCAGCCGAACGCCGCGCGCGCTGGGGCGACGATGTGGACCCGGCCTTCATCCGTCTTTCGGTCGGGTGTGAGCCGGTCGAGGAGTTGTGGCAGGCGATAAACGCCAGCCTTAACGCGCTGTGATTATTTCTTGGGCTCGCGCAGTTCAGTGAACACGTAGATCGGCAGCACGATGCTGGCGATCAACGCCCCCAGCCAGACCAGCAAGGTTGCGGCCAGCAGGTTCGAAATACCGCCCACAGTCAGACCATTTGTGATCAGATCGGTCAGCAGCAACCCGACAAAGGTCACGATCAACGCGATACCGCCCTTGATTGCAGGCGCGCGCTTTGCGCCCAGTTTCAGGATCAGTGGCTCGGCGACCCATTGAATAAGCGTGAAAACGATCACCACCACGATGAACGAGATCGGCCGGATCGCAAATTCAGGCAGCAAGATCGCCGCCAGCAGCAACCCGATGGCATTCCCAGCCAGCAGGGCCAGAACGGACTTGAGTCTGCGCGTCATTAAAGTCTCCGTCAGCAATCAATTCAAAACATGCAGATATTAGCAGGATTAAGCGATTTAGCGAGGTATTTCAAAAGCCTCTTTCTTTTGGGTCTTTGAAATCGCATGATAAAACCCAAGTATCAAGGTCAGACCCCCACCGACGAGAGGTGAGATGAGCGACGATCCCTATACCGTTTTAGGTGTTGCCAAGGATGCCAGCGACGCCGAGATCAAGAAAGCCTATCGGCGTATCGCCAAGGACTGTCACCCCGATCTGAAACCCGGCGACGCCGAGGCCGAGGCAAAATTCAAAGCCGCAGCCGCCGCTTATGATCTGCTGAAAGACCACGAGAAACGGGCGCAATACGATCGGGGTGAGATTGACGCCTCGGGCCAGGAGCGTCCGCAACAACAATACTATCGTGACTATGCCGAGGCTGCCGGAAACCCCTATCGCGGGCGCGCGGCAGACCCGGACGATATGTCGGACATCTTCGCCGAATTCATGCGCGGGCGCGCCAACTATGGTCAACGCAGTCAGGGGTTCCATGCGCCGGGGCATAACCGCAGCTACAGCCTGCAGATCAGCTTTCTGGACGCTGTGTTTGGCGCCAGCCAGAAACTGACATTGCCTGACGGCGACCGGATCGAGGTTAAGATCCCGGCAGGCATTACAGACGGCCAAACCATCCGACTTCGCGGCAAGGGGGATCCCGGGTTTGGCGACGGGCCTGCAGGTGATGCTCTGGTCACCGTGACAGTCGCACCTCATCCGGTGTTTGAACGTCAGGGTGATGACATCCACATTACCCTGCCCATCACCATTGACGAGGCTGTTCTGGGCGGCAAAGTCCCCGCGCCAACTATTGACGGCGGCGTCAACGTCAGCGTGCCGCCCGGCACCAGCAGCGGCAAAACCTTGCGGTTGCGGGGCAAAGGGGTCAAAAAACGCGGCTCTTCCGACCGGGGCGACCAACTGATCGAATTGACCGTCGCCATGCCGGACCAGATCGACGATGACCTAAAGGCTTTCATGGAAACGTGGCGTGACACACACCGCTATGATCCTCGCAAAGGAATGCCGTCATGACCCGCACCCTGACCGAATCCGAAGTGATCGCAACCGTGACTCGCCTGACCTCAGCCCGGTTGACCGAGTATCTGGCCGCCGAAATCGTGATCCCTGAAAGCACCGAACAAGGGCTGGTCTATCATAGCCTTGACGTGGCCCGACTAGAGCTGGCCTGCGAGTTACACGACCAGTACGAGATGGAAGCAGATGCACTGTCGATGATGATCTCGCTGATCGACCAGATGCACGGGTTGCGCGCCGAACTGCGCGAGGTGCTGAACGCCGTCGAATCGCAGCCCGAGCCCGTCAGGCAAAGCCTGATCGACGTGATCGGCACCGCCCGGTTCGGGCGATAGGAAAGCTCAGTTCTGCACCAGATATTCTTCGGGCACGTAGAATGTATAGTCCCTATCCGCCACGGCCTCGTGACAATCGTGGCAATAAGACACGGCGCTGGCGCGGTCGCCCATCGTGTCGCCAAAGACCGACCCGTCCGGCATCACCATGATATAGCGCCAATCTGCCGTATCCGGGCTGGCGCCTTCGGCCAGTTTCTCCATCACGAACAAGGCGCCGGGATGGGTGTTGCCCTCATCCGTGACAGTCATGCTGTCCTTGGCCAACACCGACCCCAAAGGCAGCTTTTCACCCGGTTGCAGCGTGCCGTAATTGTGCGCCATCCGGTTGGCATAGCTGTTTACGAACCGCCTGCCATGGGTTTCCGAGATATAGGGCGCATCGTTGAACAAAGGCCAGCTCTGGTAATTTCGCAGCTCATCCATCTGCGCGGCGGCGTATCCCCGCGCCATCCGGCGCTGTAATGAGGCATAGATACTCAGCGCCTCTTCCTTGGTTAGATCCGCCGGGTTTTCGATCGCAAGATGCGCGTTTTCACCATTCGACTGGGCCGCGACTCCGGTCGCCACCAAGCCTGCCAATCCTAACCCCAATAGAATTTTGCGGTTTTGTCGTATCAATTGCACAAACATTCATATGGCCTATCTGTTCAATTCGGTACACAGAAACGCCGCACGTCTTGTGAGTGGCTATTAGATAGCGGCCATGGGTCTTCTCGCCATCACGGGGCACTCGACTCTCACCCCATTGTGCATGGATGTGAGCGCAGTACCCAAGTTTTGACCTGGCAAACATACCAAAAAACGCATGCAATAGACAGACGCAGACGCATTAAATCTGTTTACGGGGCGATCAAATTTTATGCTTACTATCCGTCGAGGCCCGCTTCGGCTGCAATTTGCTTGCGCGACTTGCGCGCACGCTCGGTTGCGGATTTCAACTGACCACAGGCTGCCATAATGTCCTCGCCCCGCGTTTTGCGGATGGGGGAGGCATAACCCGCCTGATAGATGATATTCGCAAACGCCCGGATCCGGTTGTTCGAGCTGCGCTTATAAGGCGCGCCTGGCCATTCGTTGAACGGGATCAGGTTGATCTTGGCCGGGATGTTGTGGCGCTTGATATGGTCAATCAACCTATGCGCGTCGGCGTCGCTGTCATTGACTCCATCCAGCATCACGTATTCGAACGTGATCCGCTCCGAATTAGACGCCTTGGGATAGCTGGCCAGTGCGTGTAGCAGCTCTTCGATATTCCAGCGCTTGTTGATCGGCACCAGCACGTCGCGGGTCTCATCCGTAGTGGCGTGGAACGAGATCGCCAGCAGGCAGCCGATTTCTTCCGCCGTGCGGGCAATCTCGGGCACCACACCGCTGGTCGAAAGCGTAATCCGACGGCGGGACAGGGAAATTCCCTCTGGGTCCATGGCGATCTTCATCGCGTCGCGCACGTTGTCGAAATTGTAAAGCGGCTCGCCCATGCCCATCAATACGATGTTCGACAGCAGGCGCGTTTCGTCTTTGGGCGCACCGGGAGTGGGCCATTCGCCCAGATCATCGCGAGCCATCATCACCTGACCCACGATCTCGGCCGCGGTCAGATTGCGCACCAGTTTCTGTGTGCCTGTATGGCAGAAAGAACAGGTCAGCGTGCAGCCCACTTGCGAGGAAATACACAGCGTGCCGCGATCGTCCTCGGGGATATAGACTACCTCAACCTCGTGCCCGCCGGCGATGCGGCACAGGTATTTTCGGGTGCCATCCTCGGACACCTGCCGTGTTACGACCTCGGGAATTTCGATCACAAAGCTCTCGGCCAGTTGGGCCCGATAGGCTTTGGCGAGGTTCGTCATCTGCGCAAAATCGCGAACACCCCATTGATAGATCCACTGCCAGATCTGCCCGGTGCGCATCTTGGCCTGTTTCTCGGGCGTGCCATGTGCGACCAGCGTCTTGCGCAATTGGTCGCGAGTCAGACCGACAAGGTTAACCTTCCCCTCGGGCAGCTTGCGGGGGATGGTCATGACGTCTTGAGTGATCGGCGCTTTGGGCGACATGGGGCTATCTCAACGGATTCTGGCTTGGGATGCGCCTCTATATAGGACCTAGCGCAAAGATCAAAAGAAATCGTCGCGTTTAATTCGCGTAGCGCAGCAATTCGTCCACACGTGCCCGGCCCAACTCTACCCGACAGGCGGTAATGCCAATGCCGGTACCTGACCCACCGCCGAACGACGCGCCAACAGCCTCGCATTGGGCATCGCGGTAAGCCAGCCACGCGGTCTGCGCGCTGTCCAACGCGGGCACTGCCACAACACGTCCGGTAACATCATCCAGTTCTTTGGCCGATTGCATGGCAATGTTGTAACTTGCATCTATCGCCTGATCGACGCGGTCCTCCATCGCGCCCACGCATGCGCCAATCTCTATCTGAGAACCAGCATCCAGACATTCTAGAGTTGGATCAGCACTGGCAGCGGAAGACAGAAACAAAATCAAAAATGCAAAGCGCATCGGGCAGCCCCCTATTGGTTGCCCAATACTAGCACAGGCCCGGTTTTACCCCAAAGCGTCGAAGCCCCAGACACGACGACATGGCCGTGCCACGATGGGACCCGCATGCGTCAAATGCCCGGTGGCACGATATTGCAATCCGTTGCGTCCAGCGTTTGAACTGGATCATCCGGCCCGCATTGCTCGCCCGTGACCGGATATGTGTCGGCCTCTTTCTCGCAAGCACTCAGGATAAGGGCGACCATCATCAAGAGAGCGGTGAGTGATTTCGTTTGCATGTCGGGCTCCTTCCCTAGTTCAGAGCCTTATACATGCAGATATTTGCATTCATTTCTTTGACTGGAATCAAATTTCGAATACGAATGCCGCCTCCAGAACGCTGCACAATGCCCTGCCACAACGCAAAAACCCCGCCAGACTGGCGGGGCAGCGATCAGGCAAATGCCCAGTCTAGTTGGTGCAGCGCGTCTCGGCGTCTTCAATCGCAGCGGTGAACCCCAGCAGCGAGAACGTGTCCTTGGTCTGCGTCCCACGCTCCGAGCGCGCCGTCAGGACGGCCTCGGTCCCGCGCTTCATGGCTGCGACCACCTTCAGGTCTTCACCTTCGGTTGCGGGCCACGCCCATTCACCTTCGGTGATCAGCTCGAACTTGGTGCCGTCGATATCAAGATTGACAGTCGATCCCGGTGCAAATGGATAGCCGCCCGTGAACGTCACCTGCCCTTTGACCTCGGCGTTGGGGCGGTAGAACACGAACAGCAGAATGTCGCTGCGCCGTACCGACACGACCCGCCCACCGCGGGTGTTCACGGTTTCCTTGGGGGCGGAAACGCTCCAGCATTCAGTCGGGTCATCCTCGACGAAGACGCTCCAGTCCGTTTTGGCTGCAACCCTGTTCGTGCTCGTCGCCTGTTGTGCAGTTGCCGTTGTTGCCAATCCTGCTATGCACAGGCCCGCGATCACGCGGACAAGCTTTGATCCCATCGTCCAGCCTCCTAGCTCGACCCATTACCTCATACCCACCGGAAATGCGTGCGGACCCTGCCTGATCCGTCTGTACGTTGCGTCTTCCGATGATTGCCGACATACACACTGTAACGCAGGTTTCGCCACAGGCGAAAGAGCGATTGGCAGAATTTTGCGCATGTTAAGGAATGTTCTAATGACACAAGCCGTACCAATGACAGAACTGTGGCGCGGACCGCTGTTGGAAAGCCTACATCTTGGGCATGCGGTGATCTGCGACGATACCGGCCAGATCGTTAAAAGTTGGGGGAATCCGAACGCTGTGATCTATCCGCGATCCTCGGCCAAGATGATTCAGGGGCTGCCGCTGATCACTTCGGGTGCAGCGGCGAAGTACGGGCTGACCTCGGAACATCTTGCACTGGCCTGTGCCTCGCACAGTGGAGCGCATATTCATACCGATCGCGTCTCAGCCTGGTTGGACCACCTGGGTCTGGCGGAACCCGATCTTCGCTGCGGCCCGCAAGAGCCACAGGACATGGCTGCGCGCGACGGGTTAATATTAGCCGATGACACGCCATGTCAGATTCACAATAACTGTTCGGGCAAGCATTGCGGGTTTCTGACCGTTGCTCAGCATATGGGCGCCGGACCGGAATATCTGGAAATCGACCACCCCGTACAACAGGCCTGCCTGTCCGCGCTTGAGGAAACGACGGGCGAGACCAGCCCCGCCTACGGCATCGACGGCTGCTCGGCCCCGAACTTTGCGACCTCGCTGGTCGGGTTGGCGCGTTCGATGGCGTGGTTTGCCAGCGCCGCGGATCGGTCGGACCGGGCCAGCGACGCGGCGCAACAGCTGACGGCCGCAATGATGAAACACCCCGAGCTGGTCGCCGGTGAAACCCGCGCCTGCACCGAACTGATGCGCGCCATGGGTGGTCGCGTTGCCATCAAAACCGGTGCCGAGGCTGTGTTCATCGCAATCCTACCCGAAAAACGCATGGGCGTGGCATTGAAGATCACCGACGGCACCACCCGCGCCAGCGAATGCGCCATTGCCGCGGTTCTGGTCAGCTTGGGCGTGCTGGAGGCCGACCACCCGGCCACCCGCAAATTTCTGAACGCCACGCAATACAGCCGTCGAGGGCTGGAATGCGGCGTGATCAAACCCGCGCCGGGGTTCCCCAGCTAAAGGCTACATCTCAATCTCGTGAATCTCGGCCACTTCGACCGAGCCGGACCCGTTGACAACCATCGGGCAACCTTTGGCCATGTCGGTCGCAGCATCCATGCTTTCGGCTTTGACAACTGTAAAGCCCGAGGCCGGATTGGCGCCGCCATTGTCAACAACACCGCTGCTGCTGACGGTGTAAGACTGGCCAACCGGGTTTCCGGGGATGTCCAGTGCCTCGCCCATTCCGCCAAACCAAGCGCCCCAGGCGGCCATGGTCGCTTCAATTTCAGCGGGGTCGGTCGGGGTATGACCACCGTGATAGACAAATAGAAACTGTGGCATTTATTTCCTCCCTTATGCCTTCGTGATGAAAAACTAGGCCAGCTGTGCGGCCAGCTTGTTCAGCGTCGACGTCCAGCCTTTGGTGTGGTTCGCTGCGATTTCGTCATCGCCCAACTCGCGGTGGTCGATGATCAACTTTGCACCCTCTTCTGCTGCCTCGACCACCAACGTCACATGGCTTTCGGCTCCGCGCTGGTCCTGATCGTCATGCCAGCCCCATGTGAACCCAACCGATTTGGGCGGATCGACATGCGTCACATGACCCGAAACCTTAAACCGCTGCCCTTCGCCATTTTGCATCACCGAATACCACGGACCCGTGCGAGAGAAATCCAGGTTGTGCTCGGGCACATGCATCCCTTCGGGTCCCCACCACTGCAGAAGCTTGTCGGGGGTGCTGATCCACGCATACAGATCGTCCGGTGCAAGCGGGTAAGCGCGCTCCAGTTTCAAATCGGCCATGAGGTCTCCTTTTCGATTGCATCACCCAGACGGTCCAGGCTGCTTTCCCAGAATTGACGTTTCGAGATGGTCCACTCCGCAATCGCGCGCAGCCCCTCGGGGCGGATCGAATACATCCGCTGGCTGCCCTGCACGCGCTGATTTATCAGCCCCGCCTCGCGCAGCAGTTTCAAATGGCGCGAGATCGCGGCGCCGGACATGCCGCGTCCTTCGATCAGGTCTCCGGCAGGTAATTCTCCATCCTGCATAAGCTGCTCGACGATGGAAAATCGCGTTGCGTCGGACAACGCGGAAAATGTGGTCAGAAGGGTGTTCATGACCATTGTTTAACATTTTTGTTAAATAAAAGAAAGCCGCGCCGTGCTAACGGGCCGCAAACTCAGATCGTGCATAGCCTTGCAGGAACAACAAAGCCGTGAGATCTCCGTGGTTTACCCGCACCTCACACTGTTCCGCGACCGAAGGTTTCGCATGCAGCGCCACCCCGGTTCCGGCCCGTCCCAGCATACCCAGATCATTCGCGCCATCGCCCACAGCGATCACATCCGATTCGGACAGACCCAACCGCGCAGTGATCTGTTCCAAAGCATCCACCTTGGCCTGACGACCCAGAATGGGACGCCCGACATCACCGGTCAGCTTACCGCCCTCGGCCAGCAGCGTGTTTGCACGGTTCTCATCAAAGCCCAGTTCGGCCCCGACCTTGGACGTAAACGCCGTGAACCCTCCTGAAACCAGCGCGGCATAACCACCATTCGCCCGCATCGTGCCAACCAGTTCCTTGCCGCCGGGCATCAGGGTAATACGCTCGGCCAGGACCTTGTCGATCACAGCCTCGTCCAACCCTTTCAGCAAACCGACACGCTCGGTCAGAGCGCCCTCGAAATCCAGCTCGCCGTTCATGGCGCGCGCTGTGATGTCCTTGACGCGCTCGCCTACGCCGGCCTCATCGGCCAGTTCGTCGATGCATTCCTGCTGGATCATGGTGCTGTCCATATCGGCCAGCAGCATCTTCTTGCGGCGATCGTCGGCGGGTTGAATCACCAGATCGACACCCATGTTCTGCAAATCAGCCCACACGTCCCACTGATTGTCCGGCAGGCCCGCCAGCGAAAACTCTGCGGCTTCATCCGGGCTCAGCCACTGAACGTCACCCCCGCCCCAAGCATTGCGCAGGGAGTCGACCAGAGTCTGTTCCAGCGCATTTTTGTCAGGGTTAGTCAAAAGAGTGGCAACGTACATCTTCAATCTCCGGCAAGCTCACCTGCGGGATATCGCAGGTGCAGCATTTTCGCCAGAGGAGAGATGCGCCCTAGCCCAGAATACCCGGCAACCGCAGCCCATGCGCACGGGCGCAATCCTTCGCCGCCTCATACCCGGCATCCGCATGACGCCACACGCCCGACGCCGGATCGTTCCACAACACCCGCTCTAGCCGCCGCGCGGCGTCCTCGGTCCCGTCGGCGCAGATCACCACACCCGCGTGCTGACTGAAACCCATGCCAACGCCGCCTCCATGGTGCAGCGAAACCCATGTCGCCCCGCTGGCCGTGTTGATCAGCGCATTCAGCAAAGGCCAGTCGCTGACCGCATCTGAGCCATCAAGCATAGCCTCGGTCTCGCGGTTCGGGCTGGCAACAGAACCGCTGTCCAAGTGATCCCGCCCGATCACCACGGGGGCTTTTAGTTCACCATTAGCCACCATCTCATTGAAGGCGAGCCCAGCGCGATGCCGATCCCCAAGCCCGATCCAGCAGATGCGCGCGGGCAGACCCTGAAATGCGATGCGGTCCTGCGCCATATCGAGCCAGCGGTGCAGGTGCTCGTTTTCTGGGAACAGTTCCTTCATCTTGGCGTCGGTTTTGTAGATATCTTCGGGGTCGCCGGATAGGGCGCACCAGCGGAACGGGCCGATCCCTTTGCAGAACAGCGGGCGTATGTAAGCAGGTACAAAACCGGGGAAGGCAAAGGCGTTTTCCAGCCCTTCATCCTGCGCCACCTGGCGGATGTTGTTGCCGTAATCCAGTGTCGGGACGCCTGCATTCCAGAAATCAACCATGGCCGCGACATGCTGTTTCATAGACGCACGTGCGGCTTTTTCCACCGACTTAGGCTCTGTTTCGCGCTTTTCCCGCCACTGTGCCATGGACCAGCCGATGGGCAAATAGCCGTTGATCGGATCATGGGCGCTGGTCTGATCGGTGACGATATCGGGGCGCATGCACCCCTCGGCCATGCGACGGTAGATCTCGGGGAAAACCTCGGCGGCATTGCCCAGCAGACCGACGGATTTCGCCTCACCAGCTTTGGTCCAGCGGTCGATCATCTCAAGCGCTTCGTCCAGCGTCTCGGCCTTTTCATCCAGGTATTTGGTGCGCAGGCGGAAGTCGATGCTGTCGGGGTTGCATTCCACCGCCAGACAACAAGCCCCGGCAAAGACGGCCGCCAGAGGCTGCGCGCCGCCCATACCACCCAAGCCGCCGGTCAGAATCCACTTGCCGGTCAGGTCGCCGCCATAGTGCTGACGCCCGGCCTCGGCAAAGGTCTCATAGGTTCCCTGAACGATGCCCTGCGTGCCGATATAGATCCACGAGCCGGCCGTCATCTGGCCGTACATCATCAGGCCCTTCTTATCGAGTTCGTTGAAGTGATCCCAGTTGGCCCAATGTGGCACGATGTTTGAATTGGCGATCAGAACGCGCGGTGCATCCTTGTGGGTGCGGATGATGGCCACGGGCTTGCCGGACTGGACAATCAGAGTCTCATCCTCTTCCAGATCCTTCAAACCCTCAACAATAGTGTCGAAATCCTGCCATGTACGAGCTGCGCGTCCGATACCGCCATAAACCACCAACTCATGCGGGTTCTCGGCCACGTCCGGGTGCAGGTTGTTCATCAGCATCCGCAACGGTGCCTCTGTCACCCAGCTTTTGGCGTTCAGCTCGGGACCAGTGGGCGGATAGATATCACGGGTGTTTTTGCGCGGGTCGCTCATGTCTGGGCTCCTTGATTGGTCAGTGCCCCCGATCGGGCGAGGTCATTGAGGCGGGTGAGCATGTCGGTGAGATAAGGCCGTAAGGCCGCAGCCCGGTCCGCGCGCCACGTCCATGGCGGCATCTCGTCCATGTAGGAGCGCTGCGCCAACTCCATCTGGATCGCGTGGATATTCTGATCTGGTTGCCCATAGTGGCGGGTTGTCCAACCACCGCGAAAGCGTCCGTTCAGCTCCGCGGGCATCCTTTCGGCACCCTCAGCCACCCCTTGCACGGCCTGTTCGATGACGCGTGCGCAGCTTTGACCGTCATTCGTGCCGGTGTTGAAAACGGGTAATTCCCCTTCGAACAGAAACGGAATTCGGGACCGGATCGAGTGGCAATCGAACAGGATCGCCACCCCATGACGCGCGCGCACGCGGTGCAGTTCTTGCAGCAGCGCGGCGTGATAAGGCGCATGATAGGCGTGACGCCGGGATTCGATTTCATCCGCTGAGGGCTCTTGCCCATCGGCCCAGATCGGTTGGCCGTCAAAATCGGTCAGCGGAACCAGCGTCGTTGTGTTCTGACCGGGATAGAGCGACACACCGTCGGGGTCGCGATTTGCGTCGATGGCATAGCGATGGATATGGGACTGCACCACCGTCGCATCGGTAAATGCTCTTTCATAGAGCCTGTTTATGTGCCAATCCGTGTCCGCAAGCCCCCGGCCAATGTCGTTCAACCGCGCTGCGATGTCATCGGGCACATGGGTTCCGCCATGAGGCTGACCCAGCACAATCGGGCTGTCACCGGAACGAACCGAAACCACCTGCATCAGAACAACTCCGGCATGGGCAGTTTGACCGCGTCCAACACACACCCATCGGCAATCAACACCTTCGCCTGTTCAAGCTCTGGCGCCAGATAGCGATCCTCGGACAGGGCCGGGATATCGGCGCGCAGCCGGGCTACGGCCTGCCGCAACGGGGCGCTTGTTGTAAGGGGCGCGCGGAATTCCACGCCTTGGGCTGCACACAGCATCTCGACCCCCAGGATATAGTTCAGGTTCTCGACCATCCGTGTAAGCCGTCGCGCGCCGTGGGCCGCCATCGAGACGTGATCCTCTTGATTGGCCGAGGTCGGCGTGCTGTCGGTGACGCAGGGGTTGGCCAGATGCTTATTTTCGCTCATCAATGCCGCAGTTGTCACTTCGGCGATCATCAGGCCCGAGTTCAGCCCCGGTTTGGGCGTCAGGAAGGGCGGTAGATCAAAGCTCAGCGCCGGGTCCACCATCAGGGCGATGCGTCGTTGCGCGATGGCTCCGATCTCGGACAGGGCTAATGCGATCATGTCGGCGGCAAAGCCCACGGGCTCGGCGTGAAAATTCCCGCCCGAGACAATCGCGTCCTCCAGAACCAGCGGGTTGTCGGTGGCGGCGTTGGCTTCGACTTCAAGCGTGGCCGCCGCTTGGCGCATCACATCCATGGCCGCGCCCGTGACTTGCGGCTGGCAACGGATGCAATAAGGGTCCTGAACCCGCGTGTCGCCAACACGGTGACTTTCGCGAATTTCTGACCCGTCCAGAACCGCACGCATGGCGCTGGCCGCCTCGGTTTGGCCCCGATGCCCACGCAAAGTGTGGATTTCGGGGCGCAACGGCGCGGTCGAACCCATGATCGCGTCGGTCGATAGAGCAGACACAACCAAAGCGTTTTGCGCTGCACGCCAGGCCTGAAACAGCCCTGTCAGCGCAAATGCTGTCGAGAACTGGGTCCCATTAATAAATGCCAACCCCTCTTTCGGACCGAGTTGAACCGGCTCTAACCCGGCCTTTTTGAGCGCTTCAAGCCCTGGAAGGACGGTCCCGTCCACCTCGACCTCACCTGCACCGATCAGCACGGCGGTCATATGGGCCAAGGGGGCCAGATCGCCCGATGCCCCGACCGATCCCTGCGCCGGGATGACAGGTGTCACACCACGTGCCAGCATTTGCTGGAGCAGCTCGATCAAGTCCCACCGCACGCCCGAGGCCCCACGGCCAAAGGACAACAGCTTGAGCGTCATCATCAACCGGGTCACGCGGCGTGAGATTGCAGGGCCAACCCCGCAGCAATGGCTGAGGATCAGGTTGCGTTGCAGGGTAGATGTATCCTGCGCCGCGATTTTGTGGCTGGCCAGTTTGCCGAAGCCAGTATTGACGCCATAAACAGGGTCTGCGCCTTGCGCGGCGGCCTGCACGCGGTGGGCTGCGGCCTCGACCACAGGCTTGCATGCGGGGTCCAACGCCACGGCGGCATCCTGCCAATACACGTGCGCCAAATCGGTCAGAGTGACCGCGCCGGGGGTCAGGGTCAGCTCGGTCATTCCGATCCTCCGAACAGGCGCGCGTGCAAGGGGTTGAAGCCAATGCGATAAGCCAGTTCCGCCGGATGAGAAACATCCCAGACCGCAAGATCAGCCCGCAGGTCCGGCGCAATTTGCCCGGTATCCGCCAGCCCCAAAGCGCGCGCAGCGTTTCGGGTTACACCGGCCAACGCCTCTTCCGGTGTCAAGCGGAACAGGGTGCAGGCCATGTTCATAGTCAGCAAAAGCGAGGCCAAAGGTGACGAGCCCGGATTGCAATCCGTCGCCAGCGCAATCGGAACATCTCGGTCACGCAGCAGTTGGACCGGAGGCTTCTGGGTCTCCCGCAAGGTATAGAACGCGCCGGGCAGAAGAACCGCAACCGTACCCGCTTCCGCCATGGCCAAGACGCCATCGCCATCCAGATATTCCACATGATCCGCCGACAGCGCCCCATAGGCTGCGGCCAATTTGGCGCCGCCCAGATTGGAGAGTTGCTCGGCGTGCAGTTTGACGGGCAAACCAAGTTCCCGCGCCACATCGAACACCCTGGCGATCTGGGTCGGGTTGAAAGCAATGCCCTCACAGAACCCGTCCACCGCGTCGACCAGACCTTCGGCATGGGCCTTGCGCAGGGCGGGAATGCAAACCTCAGTCAAGTAGGCGTCGGGATCAGCGCGGTAATCCGGCGGCGCGGCATGTGCGCCCAGAAAGCTGGTCTTGACCCGCACGGGCCGGGCCTGCCCGATCCGCCGTGCAACGCTTAGCATCTTAAGCTCGGTCGCGACATCCAAGCCATAGCCGGACTTGACCTCGATACAACTGACCCCCTCGGCCAGCAGTGCATCCACGCGCGTCAGGGCATCTGCCAGCAGCGCCTCTTGGCTGGCTGAACGCGTGGCGGTCACGGTGGACAGAATCCCTCCTCCGGCGCGGGCGATCTCCTCATAGCTGGCCCCGTTCAGGCGCATCTCGAACTCGGCGGCGCGGTTGCCACCGAACACCACATGCGTGTGCGCATCAATCAGGGCTGGCGTGATCAGCCGGTCGCCAAAATCCTGAATCGGCCAATCCGCATAATCCGAGGGCATATCCGCCCGAGCACCCACCCAGACGATCCGCCCCCCGTCGACAGCAATTGCTGCGTTCTGACACAGGCCATACGGCGCCGCGCCCGCGACCATGGTTGCCATATGCGCACTTAGAAGAACCGATTTTTTTGCCATGAGGATTCTTTTGGGCTCCCTTTCTTGTCGCTTTTTAAGTATACGTATAAAATATTAAAGTCTACACAAAATGGAATCCCAATGACTGTGCACGCCAAAACCGCCCTGATCGGCTCTGACTGGGTCTCGGACCTTAGGGTCGAGGTGAAAGAAGGCCGGATCAGTCGGATCGAAACCGGCGCGCGGCCTCAGCCGCAGGACGATCAGGTGGACGTTCTGATGCCCGCTTTGGCCAACTTGCACAGCCACAGCTTTCAACGGGCCATGGCCGGAATGACCGAAACCCGCGCCGACGGGCGGGAAAGCTTCTGGACATGGCGCACCCTGATGTACCGCTTTCTGGACCGGTTGACGCCCGACCAGATCGAAGCCATCGCAGCTTTGGTTTTCATAGAGATGCAAGAGGCAGGCTACGCCTCGGTCGGTGAATTTCACTATGTTCACCACCAACCCGGCGGGCAGCCCTACGAGACCCGCTCGGAACTGAGCCAACGTATATTTGCCGCTGCGCAACAGACCGGAATAGGCCTAACCCATCTCCCGGTGCTTTACACCTATGGCGGCGTTCAGCAAGAGCCGCTTGCGGGCGGGCAGTTGCGGTTCGGTCATAGCGTGGACGCCTATCTGCGCCTGGTCGAAGATTGCCGCAAAGGGGCGCCGCATCCCGACAGTCTTGTGGGCATTGCGCCCCATTCCCTGCGTGCGACCTCTGCGTCCGACTTGCAGAGCCTGTTGCAAGCGGCACCGCAAGGCCCGGTACATATCCACATTGCCGAACAAACGCAGGAGGTGCGGGATGTTCAGACCGCATTGGGCGCGACGCCCGTGTCTTGGCTGTTGGACAATGCCGATGTGAATGACCGCTGGTGCCTGATCCATGCGACCCATATGACCGATGCGGAAACGCAGGCCATGGCGCGCTCGGGCGCTGTTGCCGGGCTCTGCCCGATCACCGAGGCCAATCTGGGTGATGGGATCTTCAACGGCGCGGTTTATATGCAGGCGGGCGGACGGTTTGGGGTCGGGTCGGATTCGAACGTCCGGATTTCCCTGTCCGAGGAATTGCGGATGCTGGAATATTCCCAACGTCTTCGCGACCGGGAACGTACAGTTCTGGTTCAGCAGGCCGGATCGGTGGGCCACGCGCTTTATACCTGCGCAGCTGAGGGTGGCGCGCAGGCCCTATCGCGGGATGCAGGGCAGATTGCGGTGGGCAAGTTGGCCGATATGGTGGCCATCGACCGCACCCATCCGACCCTTTGCGCCTTGACCGACGATCAGTTGCTGGACGGCTTGTGCTTCGCCGCCCCTGACGGGGTCGTGACCGATCTGTGGTCTGCCGGACGGCATATGGTGCGGCAAGGCCGCCACGTGAACCGCGACCAGATCATTTCTGCCTACAGGGTAGGAATTGCCGATCTTTTGTCCGCGGTCTAGAACGCATCCGAAAACCGAGGGTACATGCCGCAATCAACCGAGACCACCAGCTACAAAGACATCAAGAAAACTGTTTTGGCGCGCATCCGCTCGGGCGAATGGCAGCCCGACTCGCTGTTACCCAACGAACAGGATTTGGCGGCCGAGTTCTCTTGTACCCGCACCACCGTCAACCGCGCCTTGCGAGAACTGGCGGATGAAGGCTATCTGGAACGCCGCCGCAAGGCTGGCACCCGTGTGCTTAGCGCGCCTCAGCGGCAGGCCCGGTTCAGCATACCCATGGTCCGGGACGAGGTCGAAGCGACCGGTGGAACCTATCGCTATGCACTGGTCTCAGCCGAGACGACTGTCGCCCCGGATTGGCTGACCGCGCGTCTTGCTTTGCGGCCCGACCAAAGCACCGTGCATGTGCGATGCATGCATTTTTCGGGCAATACCCCGTTTCAATACGAAGACCGATGGATTGTAGTGGACAGCGTGCCGCAAGTAGCGCAGGCGGATTTTTCGGCAATCGGCCCAAATGAGTGGCTGATCCAGACTGTGCCGTTCACCAATGTGGAACTCAGCTTTCTAGCCAGCCGGGCGGACGCGACCGTCGCCCGTTTTCTGGACCTGCCTGAAGGTGAGCCGGTGTTTACCGGTGAACGCATCACATGGTTGGAGGGGCAACCCGTCACCTACGCCAAAATGTATTTCGGCGCCGGATACCGGATGACCACCCAGTTCTGAACGCGTCAAATTGGGCTTTACCACTGTGCCAATCCACGCCAGATTCGCAGGCAACAGTTCCGTTGACAAAGGCAGACAGAATGGCAAACCCGCTATACGACCGCTTGTTTGGCATTCACGCAGGTAAGGACACGCCGTTTCTGCATCTTCCGGATGGCAAAGTCATAACACACGCCGCGTTTCTGGACATGGCAGCGCGGCTGGCCAACACGCTAAACGGCTATGGATTGGAACCGGGCGACCGGGTTGCCGTTCAGATCGAAAAATCGCCCGAGGCCTTGGCACTCTATGCCGCCTGCGCGCAGGCCGGGTTGGTCTTTTTGCCCCTGAACACCGCCTACACCGTCAACGAGCTAACCTATTTCATCGAAAACAGCGGCGCATCGCTGGTTGTGTGCGACGACGCGAACCAAACCGCCCTGGCACCGCTGGCCAAGATGCAAGAAGCGCGGCTCGAGACGCTGAATGCCGATGGCTCGGGCAGTTTGATGCGGCGCGCCTTGGGGATGTTGCCCGCGTTCGAGCCCGCGCGCCGGACCGAGGACGATCTGGCCGCCTTCCTATATACCTCCGGCACCACCGGGCGGTCCAAAGGCGCGATGCTGTCTCAAGCCAACCTGCTATCGAATGCGGAAACATTGGTGCAGGAGTGGCGGTTCACAGCCGAAGACGTGCTGCTGCATGCCTTGCCCATTTTCCATACACATGGGCTGTTTGTGGCGACCAATGTGGTGCTGGCCTCGGGAGGGTCGATGATCTTTCTGCCGAAGTTCGATCTGAACGATGTGCTGCGCCTGATGCCGCAGGCGACCTCAATGATGGGGGTGCCGACCTTCTACACCCGCCTATTGGGGGATGATCGGTTCACCGGTGATCTGGCCCGGCATATGCGACTGTTCATCTCGGGCTCGGCCCCCTTGCTGGCGGAAACCCATGAGCGGTTCGAAACCCGTACCGGCCACCGCATTCTTGAACGCTATGGCATGACCGAAACCAACATGAACACCTCAAACCCCTATGACGGCGAGCGCCGCGCGGGCACGGTCGGCTTCCCCCTGCCCGATGTCGAACTGAAAGTGACCGACCCTGACAGCGGCGAGACCCTGCCGCAGGGTGAGATCGGCATGATCGAGGTGCGCGGTCCGAACGTCTTTCAGGGTTATTGGCAAATGCCCGAGAAAACCGCCGCCGAGCTGCGCGAGGATGGGTTTTTCATCACCGGCGATCTGGGTCGAGTGGACGCCGATGGCTATGTCCATATCGTCGGTCGCGGCAAAGATCTGATCATCTCGGGCGGGTTCAACATCTATCCAAAGGAACTTGAGATGCTGCTGGACGATCAGCCCGGCGTATTGGAAAGCGCGGTGATCGGTGTGCCGCACCCGGACTTTGGCGAAACGCCTGTCGGCCTGCTGGTGGCGGAACCCGGCGCAACACCTGATCTGGACGCGATCATGGCCCGTGCGCAGGCCGAGTTGGCGCGGTTCAAACATCCCCACAAGCTGATCGTTCTGGACGCGTTGCCGCGCAACACGATGGGCAAGGTGCAGAAAAACGCCCTGCGCGAGCGTTTCGCCGAGCTGTTTACCTAAGCGGCACGCGTCCCGTCGGGGTCAAAAGCCAGCACTTACGCCCCTCAAACGCCGCCGTGGCCAATGGACGGCCATAACCTGCGCCCGCATCCAGATTGACACGGTTGCCGCAATGCTCGGCCTGATCGACAGGTGTGTGGCCGTGGACAATCAGCCACGGATGCGGCGCGGCTTCAATCAGAAACTCGTTGCGAATCCAGATCAGGTCATTCTCGGATTGCTGCTCCAGCGGAAGGCCCGGTCGGATACCCGCGTGAACGAACAGCATTTCGCCCTCTTGGTGATAGTTCGGCAGAGCATTGAGGAAATCCAGATGCTGCGGTGGAACAGCCTCGACCGCGCGCTGATGAACATAGATGATACGGTCATTGTCGGTGACATCCACACCGTAAGAGGCCAACGTCTCGCGCCCGCCCAAACGCGGATGCAACCAGCTGAGCGCAACGGGCAGATGGCTGTCGGCGACCTCGCAATCCTGCACGAACCGCGCCATCATCCGGTCGTGATTACCCCGCACCATGACCCAGTTGCGTCCTGCACGCTGACCTTCGATCAACAGGTCAAGCACCCCGCGACTGTTCGGCCCACGATCCACGTAATCCCCCAGAAACACGACTCGCGCATCTGGGCCTCCATCCGCCTCAATCCGGAGCAGGGCGGTTTGCAACATCTCAAGCTGGCCGTGAATATCGCCAATGGCGTAAATGGCAGACGTCATGAAAAACCTCGGGTCGAAAATCACTTTGCTTGTGACGTTAAAATGGTCCCTGACAAAGAAAATACCCGCGCCTTAGGCAGCGCGGGTTGGGATTGTCTCAGAAATTCAACACTGCCTACTAGGCCACGTCAAATTCCAAAGGTTTGATCTGGGTAAACAGCCCCGTTTCGGCCAACTTTGCGCGGGCCTCGGCCGGGACAGGTTCATCCACATACAGCAGCGCGATCGCTTCGCCGCCCGCTTCGGACCGGCCAAGGGTAAAGTTCGCGATGTTCACGTCGTTCTCGCCCATGGTCTGACCCAGCGTACCGATGATGCCCGGCACGTCTTCGTTGGTGGTATAGAGCATATGCGCCCCGACCTCGGCATCAATATTGATGCCTTTGATCTGAATGAACCGCGGCTTGCCATCGCTGAATACAGTCCCAGCGATCGAACGCTCACGCTTGCTGGTGACAACAGTGACCTTCACATAGCCATCGAAAACGCCGGTCTTGTCCTGATTGGTGGTCGAGATTTTAACCCCGCGCTCTTTCGCGATCACCGGTGCGGACACCATGTTCACATCGGGATTGACCTTTTTCATGATCCCCGCGACGACAGAACAATTCAACGCGGCCAGGTTCATCTCAGCGGCGACACCATCATAAAGGATGTTGATCGCCTTGATCGGTTCATCCGTCATCTGCCCAATGAAGCTGCCCAGATGCCCGGCCAGCTTGATCCACGGCCCCATGACTTTGGCCTCTTCGGCGGTCACGGACGGCATGTTCAGCGCGTTTTCAACCGCCCCGGTCAGCAGGTAGTTCGAGATTTGCTCGGCCACCTGCAGCGCCACGTTTTCCTGCGCCTCGGTCGTAGCTGCCCCCAGATGCGGTGTGCAGACGACGTTGGGCAAGTTGAACAGAGCGTTTTCCTTGGCCGGTTCCTCGCTGAACACGTCAAAGGCGGCACCGGCCACATGGCCCGATTGCAGCATCTCGGCCAGCGCGTCTTCGTCGACCAAACCGCCGCGGGCGCAGTTGACGATGCGCACGCCTCTCTTGGTCTTGGCCAGATTCTCACGGCTCAGGATGTTGCGGGTCTGATCGGTCAGCGGAACATGCAGCGTGATGAAATCCGCGCGGGCCAGCAGGTCATCCAACTCGACCTTTTCAACGCCCATCTTGGCGGCTTTCTCTTCGCTGAGATAGGGATCATAGGCGACGACCTTCATCTTCAGGCCCAGCGCGCGTTCGCAGACGATGCCGCCGATGTTGCCTGCGCCAATGACGCCGAGAGTCTTGTTGGTCAGCTCAATCCCCATGAATTTGGACTTTTCCCACTTGCCCGCATGGGTCGAGGTGCTGGCCTCGGGGATTTGCCGCGCCACGGCGAACATCATCGCAATGGCGTGTTCGGCCGTTGTGATCATGTTGCCGAACGGCGTGTTCATCACGATCACACCCTTTTTGCTGGCTGCTTCCTTATCGACATTGTCGGTGCCAATCCCAGCGCGGCCGATAACTTTCAGATTGTCGGCTTTTTCCAGCAGGGTCGGCGTGACCTTTGTGGCGGAACGGATAGCGAGGCCGTCATACTGACCGATCACCTCGGCCAGTTTATCCTTGTCCTTGCCCAGATCGGGCATGAAATCCACGTCGATGCCGCGATCGCGGAAAATCTGCACGGCGGTTTCGCTGAGCTTGTCAGATACGAGTACTTTGGGGGCCATATTTCTGGTCCTTAAATTTTGGGAAAGTATCCGGGCCACAGTCGGGCCCAGATTTTTCGTCGAAAAATCTTGTCAGGCGGCTGCCGATTGCGCAGCGATCTCGGCCTCAAAGGCCCAGGCCAGCCACGGTAGCATGGCCTGAATGTCCGAGGTCTCGACCGTGCCGCCACACCAGATGCGCAGGCCCGCGGGGGCATCGCGATATGCACCGATATCCAGCGCGATATTCTCGACCTCCAGCCGTTTGGCTACGGCCTTGGCGAATGTCGTCCCATCCTGAATGCGCGGATCGGTGAATTTCAGGCAGACCGACGTATTCGATTGCGTCGCCGCATCCTCGGCCAGATTGGTGATCCAGTCGTTTTGATCGCAAAAGGCATGAACCGCTCCAGCATTGGCATCTGCGCGGGCAATCAGGCCCTGCAACCCACCGACCGAGCGCGCCCAGTCCAGCGCAAACAGGTAGTCCTCGACCGCCAGCATCGAAGGCGTGTTGATCGTGGCCCCGGTAAAGATACCGTCGATCAGCTTGCCGCCTTTGGTCAGGCGGAAAATCTTGGGCAGCGGCCATGCGGGGGTGTAGCTTTCCAGCCGCTCAACCGCGCGCGGGCTGAGGATCAGCATCCCGTGCGCTGCTTCACCACCCAGCACTTTTTGCCAGCTGAACGTGGTCACATCCAGCTTGTCCCACGGCAGGTCCATCGCAAATGCAGCCGAAGTCGCATCACAGATCGTCAGACCCTGACGGTCATCCGCGATCCAGTCGCCATTGGGAACCCGCACGCCCGAGGTCGTGCCGTTCCACGTAAACACCACATCATTGGCGAAATCGACCGAGGCCAGATCAACGATCTGCCCATACTCGGCGGTTTTCACCTCGGCGTCGATCTTCAATTGCTTGACCACGTCCGTGACCCAACCGGCACCAAAGCTTTCCCAGGCCAGCATCTCGACCTTGCGTTCGCCCAACAGCGACCACAGCGCCATCTCAACCGCGCCGGTGTCCGAGGCGGGAACGATGCCGATCTTGTAATCCGCCGGAATGCCCAGCACCTCACGCGTGCCTTCGATGGCCGCCTTCAGCTTGTCCTTGCCCACCGCAGCACGGTGCGACCGGCCCAATGCAGCGTCGGCCAGCTTGTTCAGCTCGAATGTGGGGGGTTTGGCGCAGGGGCCAGAGGAAAAACGCGGATTCGCCGGCCGCGTTGCCGGTGTATTTGTGCTCATCTGTATTACCCTTCCAGATACACGCCCCTCGTTGGGGAGGGGTGTCCCGCCGCCACACCTAGAAAGCCTGCCGCGTCGCAGCAAGCGGAAAAGACTCTTCGAAGTCGAAAAACGACATTCAATTTCACCCCATCCGCGGTCATGAGTTTCCGATAGGCGAAAGATTTGCAGTCCGTTAACGCGACTCGGTGACCAGTTGATTGTTTTTTGGGCAGTCACGCGCGGATCGTGACGGAATAGGCCGGGAACCCTTGTGATCAGACATCGGCGCAGTGAAAAGGTGCCATGCCTGACACCCTGACCATTGTCGTTGTAGAAGAAGACCGCGAGCGCGCGATTGCCATCGTCGATGCGCTCAAGGCGTCTGGGGCTTATGATGTGCATGTGATCGGCAATGTCTCGAGCCTTGCGCGCAAGATCGCCGCGCTGGTGCCCGATGTGGTGCTGATCGACATCGACAACCCGACCCGCGACATGCTTGAGGAACTGACCCTTGCATCCGGGCCACTGGAACGGCCAGTAGCCATGTTTGTCTCGGGCGCGGCGGGCGATTTGACCTCGACCGCGATTGAGGCGGGGCTGTCGGCCTACGTCGTCGACGGCATGCAACCGGATCGGCTGAAGCCCGTGCTGGACGCGGCCATCGCCCGGTTCCAGATCGTCCGGCAAATGCGCCGTGAACTGGCCGAGACCAAACGTGCGCTGGAAGAACGCAAGGTGATCGACCGCGCCAAGGGTCTGCTGATGAAGGCGCGCGGGGTCGAGGAAGAAGAGGCCTATGCCCTGCTACGCAAAGCCGCGATGGATCAGGGCCGCCGCGTCGCTGATGTGGCCGAGGCGCTGGTCACGGCCTCGGGGCTGTTGTCATGAACGCTGTGACCCTGCCCGTTGCTTATGTTCCGCTGGTAGACGCCGCCCCCTTGATCGTGGCGCATGAGATGGGTCTGGCCCGCGCCGAAGGAGTCGAGTTGGACCTGATCGCAGCGCCCTCATGGTCGTCGGTGCGCGATATGTTGGCCTTTGGGCGGGTGGACGCGGCGCAGCTGTTGTCGCCGGTCCCTGTTGCAATGGCCTTGGGGCTGGGCGGGGTGTCACAACCCTTGTCCGCCGTCTCGGTCCTGTCGGTGAATGGCGACGTGATCGGCGTTAGCCGCACGTTGGAAACCCGCCTACGCGACTCGGGCTATGAATTCGACTTTCGCGACCCCTTCAAGGCCGCCGCCGCGCTGGCCTCGGTCGCGGATGGGCCATTGGTCTTCGGCGTGCCCTTCCCGTTCTCGCTGCATGTGGAACTGCTGCATTGCTGGCTTGAGGCTACCGAACTGTCCAAAATCGGGGTCGAGGTGCGCACCATCCCGCCACCCCTGATGGCGCAGGCTTTGGCCGAGGGCGATGTGGATGCGTTCTGTGTGGGCGAGCCCTGGGGCTCGGTCGCCGTGGAATCGCAGGCGGGGGCGTTACTGCTGCCCGGTCAGGCGATCTGGGCCTTTGCGCCGGAAAAGGTGCTGGCCGTGCGCACCGACTGGGCGGATACCGAGCCGCACCTGCTGGGCAAGCTGATGCGAGCCGTCTGGCGCGCCGGGCGCTGGCTGGGCCAGCCGGGCAGCCACACCGCCGCCGCTGAAATCCTTGCCCGAGACACCTATCTGAACCTGCCTTCGGAACTGATCGACCGGGCGCTTTCGGGGCGCTTTACCATCACAGGCCACGCCGAACAGCGCGAGGTGCCGGGATTTATCGAGTTCCACGACGGGGCCGCAAACTTCCCATGGCGCAGTCAGGCCAAGTGGATCGCCCACCGTCTGGCGCAACGATACGGCCTGGACCCGCATCTGGCGCTGGCCCAAGCGGGCAGCGTGTTTCGCAGCGATATCTACCGCAATCAACTGGCAGGGTTGGGGGCGGATCTGCCCGGAGCCTCGGAAAAACTTGAGGGCGCGATTCGTGAAACCACACCGGTTGCGTCCCACAACGGGCAGCTGTCGCTGAAGCGGGATGCGTTCTTGGATGGGCGCATTTTTGACCCTCAGGATATCTGACGCCCAAGAATTAGGCAGACGCGCGCGCCGAACCGCGCGATTGCAGCATTTAACGCCGCGTCGCAGCAAAATCACTTGATCGGCAACGGTGCATTTACCACTCTGAACTCATCGGCACGCAAAGGCGTGTGCCGCAAGAATTCCTCCCAAAGTTTGGGAACGACTGAGCAAAGCCGCTCACTCTCTGGCCAATCCTCCCGGTCAGAGCGTGCAGCGGCTTTTTGTATTTCACCCACCCGGTTGACCGGGACCAAGAAAGGGACAGACCCACATGAAGAAATTGCTTGCAGGCCTTGTCGCCACCACCGCCCTGATCAGCCCCGCGCTGGCCGAAACGCTGGAGCTGGAGAAGGACGAGCTGACCTTTGGCTTTATCAAACTGACAGACATGGCCCCGCTGGCTGTGGCCTATGAGAATGGGTACTTCCTGGATGAGGGCCTGTTCGTCACGCTCGAAGCGCAGGCCAACTGGAAAGTGCTGCTGGACGGTGTGATCGACGGACAGCTGGACGGCGCGCATATGCTGGCCGGTCAGCCGCTGGCCGCAACTATCGGGTATGGCACCGAGGCGCATATCATCACCCCCTTCTCGATGGACCTGAACGGAAACGGCATCACTGTGTCGAACGAGGTCTGGGAAGAGATGAAGCCCAACATCCCGAAAATGGATGACGGCCGCCCGCAGCACCCGATTTCGGCCGAGGCGCTGGCCCCGGTGGTCGAGAAATACAAATCCGAAGGCAAGCCCTTTAACATGGGCATGGTTTTCCCGGTTTCGACCCACAATTACGAACTGCGTTACTGGCTGGCGGCGGGTGGTCTGCATCCCGGTTACTACAGCCCCGAGAATGTGACCGGCCAGATCGGCGCGGATGTGTTCCTGTCGGTGACGCCTCCGCCGCAGATGCCGGCCACGTTGGAAGCGGGCACAATTTATGGCTATTGCGTGGGTGAGCCTTGGAACCAGCAGGCCGTGTTCAAAGGCATCGGCGTGCCGGTCATCACCGATTATGAGCTGTGGAAGAACAACCCCGAAAAGGTGTTCGGCATCAATGCCGAGTTCGCCGAGCAGTACCCCAACACCACCCGCGCCGTGACCAAAGCCCTGATCCGCGCTGCGATGTGGCTGGATGAAAACGACAACGCCAACCGCCCCGCCGCGGTCGAGATGCTGAGCCAGCCGGAATATGTGGGTGCGGACTACGACGTGATCGCGAACTCGATGACGGGCACGTTCGAATATGAAAAGGGCGACAAACGTGAAGTGCCCGATTTCAACGTCTTCTTCCGCTATAACGCGACCTACCCGTTCTATTCGGACGCCATCTGGTACCTGACCCAGATGCGCCGCTGGGGCCAGATCGCCGAGCCGCAGACCGATGCCTGGTATGACGAGGTCGCCAAGTCGGTCTATCGTCCGGACATCTATTTGGAAGCCGCGAAAATGTTGGTGGATGAGGGTCTGGCGAATGAGGCCGACTTCCCGTGGGAGAGCGACGGCTACAAGGCCCCCACGCCCGCCGAGGATATCATCGACGGCATTCCCTATGACGCCCGCATGCCCAACGCCTATCTGCAAAGCCTGCCGATTGGCCTGAAAGGCGAACAGGTCGTCGTCGGCACCGAAGTTCAGGGTTAACTCCACTGCCTCCCGGCCCTTGGTCGCTGGGGGGCTTCCTTCTCTCTCACAGAATTCCACCCCCGTCCGGCGCTGAACGACCGGGCCAGGAGACCGCAAGATGACAGCCATCGACCACGATACGCTATCCCCTGATGCTGAACGCGAGGCCCGACGCGCCCGCCTGTTCACCCGGATCAACGCCGCCGACAAATGGTTTCAGGTTTTGGGCTTGGCCTGGATCACCCCCATCCTGAAGGCCAGCGCAGGCGACAACCCGCGCGCTCAGATGGGCGAGATCTGGCGCCTGCTGGTCGTGCCGCTGCTGGCCATCTTCGCCTTCCTTCTGATGTGGGGCACGCTGGCCCCAAAGGTGCAAACCTCGCTGGGCGCTGTCCCCGGACCGGCGCAGGTCTGGTCCGAAGCCATTAGCCTACATCAGGACGCACAGGCCAAGGCCGCCAAAAAGGCAAAGTTCGAGGCCATGGTTGAAAAGCGCAACCAGAAGTTCATCGATGCGGGCCAGCCCGAAAAGGTCAAAGAGGTCGCCTATACCGGCGCTCCGAGTTACTACAACCAGATATGGACCTCGATCAAAACCGTGTTCTTCGGCTTTCTGATTGCCACCATCGTCGCTGTTCCGCTGGGCATCGCTGCGGGTCTGTCACCCACCGCAAATGCGGCGCTGAACCCGCTGATCCAGATTTTCAAACCGGTCTCGCCGCTGGCTTGGCTGCCGATTGTGACGATGATTGTCTCGGCCGTCTACGTCACCAATGACGGCTGGTTCGCGAAGTCCTTCCTGATCTCGGCCATCACCGTGACGCTGTGTTCGCTGTGGCCGACGCTGATCAACACCTCGCTGGGTGTGGCGTCGATCGACAAGGATCTGGTGAACGTCTCAAAAGTTCTGAAAATGAACACCTACACCAAAATCACCAAGCTGGTGCTGCCCTCGGCCCTGCCGCTGATCTTCACCGGATTGCGTCTATCTCTGGGTGTTGGCTGGATGGTCCTGATCGCGGCCGAGATGCTGGCGCAGAACCCCGGTCTGGGCAAGTTTGTCTGGGATGAGTTCCAGAACGGCTCCTCCAGTTCTCTCGCCAAGATCATGGTGGCTGTCTTTACCATCGGCATCATCGGCTTCCTGCTGGATCGCGTGATGTATGCGCTGCAGTCGCTGTTTACCTTCTCGAACAACCGGTGAGCGATATGGCTGTGATCGACTTCAAGAATGTCAGCAAATCATTCGGTACCGGCACTGCTGCGACGGATGTGCTGAAAGACATCAACCTCTCGGTTGAAGAAGGGGAATTCGTGGTGCTGCTGGGCTTTTCCGGCACTGGCAAAACCACGCTGATCAACCTGATGGCGGGGATCGAGTTTCCCTCCAAGGGCAGCGTCACCTTTCGCGACATGGCCATCACCGGCCCGGCGCCGGAGCGGGGAGTGATCTTCCAGAACTACTCGCTGATGCCGTGGCTGACGGTGACGGGCAATGTGCGGTTGGCCGTGGACGCGGTGTTCCCCAAGATGCCCAAGGCTGAGAAAGAGGAAAAGGTAGCCCATTACATTCGCATGGTGGGCCTCAGCCACGCGGCGACCCGTCGCCCCGCCGAGCTGTCGGGTGGGATGCGTCAGCGGGTGAACGTGGCCCGCGCACTGGCGATGGACCCCGAGGTTCTGCTGCTGGACGAGCCCCTGTCGGCGCTGGATGCATTGACCCGTGGCAATCTGGCGGAAGAGATCGAAAAGATCTGGGAGACCGACCGCAAGACCTGTGTCCTGATCACCAATGACGTGGACGAAGCGATCCTACTGGCCGACCGCATCATCCCGCTGAACCCCGATGGCACGCTCGGGACCGAGTTCAAGGTCTCGATCCCCCGCCCCCGCGACCGGTCCGCCATGAACCATGATGAGACGTTCAAGGCGCTACGTGGCGAGGTCACGAAATACCTGATGGATGTGGGCATCGAGGCCAAGGTCGAAGGCACCAAGACCCTACCCGACGTCACCCCGATCCACGGTGTGCCTGCGGCGGTGAAAGAGGCGCAATCGGGTCTGATCGAAGATCGCTATCTGGATTTCAGCCAGTTGCACAAGGTCTACCCCACCCCCAAAGGCCCGCTGACCGTGGTCGAGGATTTCAACCTGAAACTCAACCGGGGTGAGTTCATCTCGTTGATCGGTCACTCGGGCTGCGGCAAGTCCACGGTGCTGACCATGGCCGCCGGTCTGAACGAAATTTCGAAAGGCGCAATCAAGCTGGATGGCCGCCATGTCGAAGGCGCCGACCCCGAACGCGCCGTGGTGTTCCAGTCGCCCTCGCTGTTCCCATGGCTGACCGCCAAGGAAAACGTCTCGGTCGGGGTGGACCGCGTCTATCCGCGCGCCAGCCAGGCCGAGCGGCAGGATGTCGTGGAATATTACCTCGAACGGGTCGGTCTGGCCGACGCGATGGACAAATCCGCCGCCGATATGTCGAACGGGATGCGCCAGCGTGTTGGCATCGCCCGTGCCTTTGCCCTTTCGCCAAAACTGCTGCTGCTGGACGAGCCCTTTGGGATGCTAGACAGCCTGACCCGATGGGAGCTGCAAGAGGTTCTGATGGAGGTTTGGTCGCGGACCAAAGTCACCACCATCTGCGTCACCCATGATGTGGACGAGGCGATCCTGCTGGCCGACCGCGTGGTGATGATGACGAACGGTCCGCAGGCCACGATCGGCAAGATCACCAATGTCGACCTGCCACGCCCGCGCACCCGCAAGGCGCTGCTGGCTCATCCTGATTACTACGAATACCGGCAAGAGGTGTTGGATTTCCTCGAGGAATATGAGCATGGGGCGAAACCCAAGCCCAAATCCCCTGCCCCCAATGCCATTGCTGCGGAGTGACTGACATGAAACAGAAACTGGTTGTCATCGGTGCCGGCATGGCCTCGGGCCGGGCGCTGGAGCACCTGACCGACGCTGCCCCCGATGCGTTCGACATCACCCTGTTCAACGCCGAGCCGCGCGGGAACTATAACCGCATCATGCTTAGCCCGGTTCTGGCAGGCGATCAGACCTATGAAGAGATCGTCACCCATGACGACGCCTGGTACGCGGACCGCGGGATTACCTGCCGGTTTGGCGAGAAAGTGGTCAAAATCGACCGCGATCTGAAGGTGGTAGAAGGCGAGAACGGCCATGTGCCTTACGACAAGCTGATCTTCGGCACAGGCTCCAACCCGTTCATGATCCCGATGCCGGGGCATGATCTGGACGGCGTCATCGCCTATCGCGATCTGGAAGACACCGAACAGATGATGGGCATGGGCGCAGGCAACAAGGTCGTCGTGATCGGCGGCGGCTTGCTGGGGCTTGAGGCCGCCGCAGGTATGGCCGCGCGCGGCGCTGATGTGACTGTGGTGCATATCATGGGCCACCTGATGGAGCGTCAACTGGACCCTGCCGCAGGCTATCTGCTGAAGAAATCGTTGGAAGAAAAAGGCATCACGGTACTGCTGAATGCCAAATCGACCGAGATCGCAGGCAAGGATGGCAAGGCCCGCGCGCTGCTGTTGGAGGACGGCACTGAACTTCCCTGCGACCTGTTGGTGATGGCTGTTGGCATCCGCCCGAACACCGTGCTGGCGCAGGAAACGGGCCTTGCCGTGGGTCGGGGTATTCATGTGGATGATCAGATGATCACCTCGGACGCCGATATCTATGCCGTTGGCGAATGTATCGAACATAAGGGCGAGGTCTTTGGCCTTGTCGCGCCGCTCTACGATCAGGCCAAGGTGCTGGCGCAGACCCTGCTGGGCGAGGATGCGGCGTTCAAACAACGCTCGCTCTCGACCAAGCTGAAGGTTACCGGCTGTGACCTGTTCAGCGCCGGGGACTTTGCCGAGGGCGAGACCCGCGAAGACATCGTGTTCCGCGACCCCGCGCGGGGGGTTTATAAACGGCTAGTGCTGGAAGACGACAAGCTGGTCGGCGCGGTCATGTATGGCGACACCGCCGACAGCAACTGGTTCTTTGGCCTGATCCGCGATGGTGAGGACGTGTCCGAGATGCGTGAAACTCTGATCTTTGGCCCGGCCTATCAGGGGGGCGGCTCTGCGGACCCTCTCTCAGCCGTTGCAGCATTGCCGCCTGAGGCGGAAATCTGTGGCTGCAACGGCGTTTGCAAATCCCAAATCACATCAGCCATTGAAGGCGGCGCAACCGATCTGGGCGCAATCCGAGCGACCACAAAGGCCAGTGCGTCCTGCGGGACCTGTACTGGACTGGTCGAACAACTGCTGCAGGTCACATTGGGCGATGAGTTCCAGATGCCCACAGCGCAGCCCATCTGCGGTTGCTGCGATCTGACCCACGAAGACGTCCGCCGCCTGATCAAATCGCAGGAGTTGAAAAGTCAGGAGGCCGTCTGGCAGGAACTGGGCTGGAAGACGCTCAACGGCTGTCATGTTTGCCGCCCGGCGATCAACTACTACCTGCTGGCCGATTGGCCGGTGGAGTATCAGGACGATCCACAAAGCCGTTTCGTCAACGAACGCAAACATGCCAACATCCAGAAGGACGGCACGTTCAGTGTGGTGCCGCGCATGTGGGGCGGCATCACCAACCCGACGGAACTGCGCGCCATTGCCGACGCGGCCGAGAAATACGATGTGCCCACGGTCAAAGTCACCGGCGGTCAGCGTATCGACCTGCTGGGCGTGAAAGGCGCGGATTTGCCCTATATCTGGTCCGATCTGAACAAAGCGGGGCTGGTTTCAGGTCACGCCTATTCCAAGGGTCTGCGCACGGTGAAAACCTGTGTTGGCACTGATCATTGCCGGTTTGGCACGCAGGACAGCACCGGGCTGGGCGTGAAGCTTGAGAAAATCCTGTGGGGTTCGTGGACGCCGCACAAGCTGAAGCTGGCGGTCTCGGGCTGCCCGCGCAACTGCGCCGAGGCGACCTGCAAGGATATCGGTGTGGTCTGCGTGGACTCAGGGTTCCAGATCAGCATCGGCGGCGCGGCCGGCATGGACGTCAAAGAAACCGAACTGCTGGTGCAGGTTCCCACCGAGGACGAGGCGATTGAGGTCGTGATGGCCGTCACCCAGGCCTATCGCGAGGGCGGCAAGTATCTGGACCGTCTGTACAAATGGATGGCGAAAGTCGGCCTGGACTGGATCAAGAAAACCGTGGTGGATGATCTGGACAACCGCCGCGCGCTGGTCGAGCGGTTCGAACTCAGCCAATCCATCTACCGCAAAGACCCATGGGCCGAGCAGGCCAAAGAGGCCCCGCGCTTTGCGCCCATGGCCGATCTGACATTGGAGGCCGCAGAATGAGCTGGATCGACATCGGACATATCGACGACATCCCCCTGCGAGGCGCGCGCGTGGTGAAAACGCCCGTGGGCTGCATCGCCCTGTTTCGTACTGCCAAAGATGAGGTCTTTGCGGCCTCGGACACCTGCCCCCACAAGGGCGGGCCGCTCTCCGAAGGCATCGTGCATGGCCAATCCGTCACCTGCCCGCTGCACAATTGGGTGTTCGACCTGAACTCGGGTCAAGCACAAGGCGCGGACGAAGGCCAGATCGCCACCTACCCGGTGCAGTTGGACGGCGATCGCATCCTGCTGGACAGCACCTCGCTGGGGCAAAGGAGCGCCGCGTGAAAGACCTGAGTGCCTGCACCACACGCTCAACCTGCCCTTATTGTGGGGTGGGCTGCGGTGTTCTGCTGCAACCGGATGGCGCAGGTGGCCTGACCGTCACCGGCGACCCAGATCACCCGGCCAATCAGGGGCGGCTGTGTTCCAAAGGCTCGGCTTTGGCAGAAACAGTGGGTCTATCGCAACGGCTGCTAGCGCCCGTGGTTGCGGGCGAAGAGACTGGCTGGGACGACGCGCTGCAACTGGTCGCCGACCGTTTCCGCGACACGATCGCCGAACACGGGCCGGATTCAGTGGCCTTTTATGTCTCGGGTCAGTTGCTGACCGAGGACTACTATGTCGCCAACAAGCTGATGAAGGGCTTCATCGGCTCGGCCAATATCGACACGAATTCGCGGCTGTGCATGGCCTCGACCGTAGCGGGCCACAAACGCGCTTTTGGCACTGACACCGTGCCCGGCACCTATGAGGATTTGGATGAGGCCGATATGGTTGTGCTGGTCGGGTCCAATCTGGCGTGGTGCCACCCGGTTCTGTATCAGCGCCTGATGGCAGCCCGGCAGGCGCGCGGCACCAGGATCATCGTTGTCGACCCGCGCCGGACGGCATCGTGTGACAGCGCTGATCTGCACCTGCCGCTGGCAGCGGGTAGCGATGTCGCGCTGTTCAATCATCTGCTGACGCAGATCGACGCCGCCGGGTTGGTGGATACGGATTACCTGACCCACACCACCGGCTTTCAGGCGGCGCTGGACAGTGCGCTGGCCGATGATGTCTCGGTCACCGGTCTCGACACCGACGACATCGCGCAGTTCTGTCAGATGTGGTTGAGCACTGAAAAGGTTGTTACGATCTTCAGTCAGGGCGTGAACCAATCCAGTTCGGGCAGCGATAAGGTTAACGCGATCCTGAACTGCCATCTGGCCACGGGGCGGATCGGCAAGCCCGGCTGCGGCCCGTTGTCAGTCACCGGCCAGCCCAATGCCATGGGCGGGCGCGAGGTTGGTGGACTGGCCAATATGCTCACCTGTCATCTGGATATCGAAAATGCCGATCACCGCGCCGCCGTGCGCGATTTCTGGTCAGCACCAACGATGCCCGAGGCCCCGGGCCTCAAGGCCGTGGATCTCTTCCGCGCCGTGGGCGACGGGCGCGTCAAGGCGCTGTGGGTGATCCACACGAACCCCGTCGTGTCGATGCCCGAGGCCGACGCGGTGCGCGATGCGATCGCGGCCTGCCCGTTCACCGTGGTCTCGGACATCACAGCGCGCACCGATACGGCACGGCAGGCCGACGTGCTGCTGCCCGCCGCTGCGTGGGCCGAAAAAGACGGCACAGTCACCAATTCCGACCGCACGATCAGCCGACAACGCTCGGTCCTGCCTGCGCCGGGGCAAGCCCGCGCGGATTGGGATATTCTGGCCGAGGTCGGACGACGGATGGGGTGGGCCTCGGCCTTTGATTATCAAACGCCCGGAGAGATTTTCCGAGAATACGCAACCCTGTCCGGAGTGGCCGCCAAGTTCGGGCGTGATTTCGATATCTCGGGCTTCAGCGACTTGGATGCGGCGGGTTATGACGCTCTGCAGCCGACGCGCTGGCCTGTCACCGCTGCACGGCAAGGCGGGCGGTTCTTTGCGGATGGGCAATTCTATCACTCCGACGGCAAGGCGCGGCTTTTACCAGTTAAATGGCGCGCGCCTGCGGCCAAAACAGAACCGCGCTATCCGTTTTGGCTGAACACCGGTCGGCTGCGCGATCAGTGGCACACGATGACCCGTACCGGTCTGTCGGCGCGGCTGTCGGCCCACCTGCCCGAGCCGTTTCTGGATATTCACCCCGATGATGCGCATGACAAGGGGATAAACTCCGCCGATCTGGTGCAGGTCGAAAGCCCGCATGGCACATCCATCCTGCGGGCACGGATCACCAGCGATGTGACGCGGGGACAGGTCTTTGCGCCGATCCACTGGACCGGAGAAACCGCCCCTGCGGCCCGAATCGACGCCGTGGTCGCTGCGGCGACGGACCCGGTTTCGGGACAGCCCGAAAGCAAAGCGTCCGTGGTGAACGTCGCCCGCTTTGACGCCAAATGGTATGGGTTTGCGGTGTCAGATCGCGAAATGCGGCCTTCGTGCGATTATTGGGCGCAAACCCCCACCAAACTCGGCTATCGCGCCGAGTTGGCCGGGATGGATACAATAGATGACTGGCAAACCGCCGCGCGTGATCTTTTCGGATTGCCCGAGGCGCAGATAACGATCGTCGAAGACCCAGCGCGCGGCATGGCGCGGCTGGCGTTTTACGAAGACGGACGATTGGTCGCTGCCTTGTTCATCTCTCCCGAGCCCGTGGCGGTGATGCGCGACTATCTGGCGACTCTGCCACAGGTGCCCGACCTGCTGTCAGGCCGGGCCCCTGCGGACCGGCCCGATCCCGGTCCTGTTCTGTGTTCCTGTTTCGACGTCGGTGTGAATACCATCCTGACCGCTATTGAGACCAAAGGACTGATGACCGTCGAAGCCATTGGCGAGGCCTTGCAGGCCGGAACCAATTGCGGTTCTTGCCGTCCGGAACTGGCGAGCCTGCTGGCGTCAGCACATCAGAAAGAGGCCGCACAGTAACCCTAGAACCGAACCGCCTCTCCGGTCTCCAGCGCCTGTTGCGCGGCCAGACCCATGCGCACAGCCCACATCCCGTCCTGCAGAGTCACTTCGGGGGCGGGTTTGTCGCCCCGCAGGACGGCTAGGAACTCTTGATGCTGATAGAAAGTAGACCCGTTATGGTCACCCGCAGCCAATAGCGTTGGATCGACCGGAATATCCTTGGCAACCGGCCCTTTGGGATGGCGCGGGCTTACAATCAGTTGCGGCACCGGTGCATCGCCAAGATGCTCGGGCCAGAAACGGCCCGGTCCGGGCACCAGCGCCTCGATCTTCGCGTCCGGCCCGACGGCTGAAATCTCCTCCTGATATCGCGCGCCTTCTGCGAACATGCACAGCTCCAGCATGGCACGCGCGCCCGAGGCGAAATCGACCATGACATAGCCGTGGTCCAGAATGTCGGGTGTTTCGCCGTTATACGCCTCGTCCAAATGATTGACAGCCTGCCCCCCGCTGGCTGTCACGCGCACAGGGTCCGATTGCAGGATCAGGCGCATGAGGTCGAAGAAGTGACAGCATTTCTCGACAAAGGTACCGCCCGTATTGCGGTTGAAGCGGTTCCAGTTGCCGACCTTTTCCAGGAAGGGAAAGCGGTGCTCCTTGATGGTCAGCATTTTGACACCGCCGGTCACCTGCGCCCCCTCAATCAAGGCTGCGATGGGCGGCATATAGCGATACTCCATCGCCACCCAGATCGGATGAGGGTAGTCACGCTGGATGGCGTCAAGCCGCGCCGCATCTGCCGGGTCGGTGAACAGAGGTTTCTCGACCAGCAAAGGCAAAGGTCGCACCCGCGCGATCTGCTCGATCTGGTCCACGTGCAGATGGTTGGGGCTGGCAATCACGATGCAGTCCAGATCATCCACGGCCAGCAGATCTTGGACCGAACCCACCATCTGCGCATCCGGTACAATCGTCTGCGCTGACTTGGCCATCGCGGCGTCGGGTTCGAAAATCGCCGAGACGCGCGTACCTTCCAGCAACGCGATGTTATGCAGGTGTTCCTGCCCCATCATGCCGCAACCGATCAGCCCGTAATGGATGGTCCGGGTCATGCGTTTTTCCTTTTATTTCAGACGTTGGACATAGGTGGCCCGATCCGGGTCGAACCACGTTTTTGAAAACTCGACTGGTTCTGGCCCCTCGGACCAGCTGAACCGCTCAATATAACCGGCTGTTTCGCCAGCGGGTTTGGTGAAGGTCGCAGGCGTCCACGCAGGCAGCGCACGGACCGAAACCCGATCCTCAGCCCGCGTGATCCAGAACCCAAGCTGCTGCTGGTAATAGCGATAAAGCGAATCCGACAGCAGCGCCTGATCGACCTTTCCGGCGGAATCATCCAGCCAGATTTCCTCGACCGCGATGATTGTGTCATTCAAATAGCGCATCCGGCGCACCCGCGACCCCTTGGGCGATGTACCGAATTCCGGCAGATCGGAGGGCTTTTCCAGATGATCCACCGACAGGATATCCGCGCGCGGCAGGCCCCCGCCCTCGGGTAGTTCCAGCCGGAACATCGCATAGACGCTGTTCTGCGTCCCGGTCTCGCGGATGTAATTGCCCGAGCCTTGGATACGCTCCAACATCCCTTTTTTCTCAAGCTCCGCCAGCGATTTTCGCAACGTCCCGACCGAGACATTGAGGTTCGCAGCCATGTCCCGCTCGGGCGGCAAACGCTCACCGTCGATCAACCGGCCCGCGGCGATGTCACGGATCAAAAGCTCGGCGATCTGAACATAGATCGGCAGCGCGTTGGGGTTGCGGCTGTTGGCAGTCATTTTCGGGGTGCTTCACCGAGTCTCGGAAAAAATTGATACACTATTGATCTACATCAAAGTGATTGCTACGCAAGAGGAAAGTCAAAAGATGCACGGAGAACGAATCAAATGACCATCGTCCCCATCACATCCCCCGATCTGGATGCGGCCGAGGTTTCGTGGTTCGCCGCGCTGTGCTCAGACGATTATCAGTTTCTGGGTGTCCCCGACGGCGATCTGCGATCGAGTTGGGAGCATTGTTCCGGCATCGTCCGCGAGGCCGAGGCGCAAGGGTTCCGCAACATACTGTGCCCGTCTTCCTATCAGGTTGGTCAGGACACGCTGAGTTTCGCGGCTGGCTGCGCGCCGATCACCGACAAGATCAATTTGCTGGCCGCCGTGCGCTGTGGCGAGATGCAGCCAATCATGCTGGCGCGTACAATTGCAACGCTGGATCACATGCTGCAAGGGCGGCTGACGGTGAATATCATCTCGTCCGATTTCCCCGGCGAAAAGGCCGACAGCGCGTTCCGCTATCAGCGGTCTCGCGAGGTGGTCGAGATCCTCAAGCAAGCCTGGACACAGGATGAGATCAACCATGCGGGTGAGGTCTATAACTTCTCGGGCCTGACCACCGATCCGGCCAAGCCTTATCAGACCGGCGGTCCACTACTGTATTTTGGAGGCTATTCTCCGTCCGCTTTGGACCTTTGTGGCGAGCATTGCGACGTCTACCTGATGTGGCCCGAAACCAAGGATCAACTGGCCGAGCGGATGAAGGCCGTTCACGCCGTGGCTGAAAACTACAACCGCACGTTGGACTACGGCCTGCGCGTTCACATGATCGTCCGCGATACCGAGGCTGAAGCGCAGGAATATGCGGACTACATCGTTTCGAAGCTGGATGACGAATATGGCCGTGCGATCCGGGAACGGGCGCTGGATTCGACCTCTCTAGGCGTGGCGCATCAGGCCAAGAACCGCGATCTGGCGGATGAGTATGGCTATGTAGAACCGGGCCTGTGGACAGGTGTTGGCCGCGCGCGCTCGGGCTGTGGGGCAGCTTTGGTCGGATCGACCGATCAGGTGATGTCCAAGATCGAAGAATATCAAAAGATGGGTATCCGCGCTTTCATCTTCTCAGGCTATCCGCACATGGATGAGGCCAAGCATTTCGGGGCCCGCGTCCTGCCTAATCTGAAAACCTGCTCGCTGCCCGAAAAATACGGGCGCGTGCCTGCAAAAACCCCGGCCACCCCGCTGGGCACCGGAGTTCGCCGCTGATGCACCGTGTGAAACTATCCAACACGCTGGAACTGAGCCGCATCGTTTATGGCATGTGGCGTATCGGGGATGACGATGACACCTCGGCCGCGCATGTCGAGGCCAAGATACAGGCTTGTCTGGATCAGGGGATCACCAGTTTCGATCAGGCGGATATCTACGGCGACTACACGGCCGAAGGCATTCTGGGTGCCGCCCTGCGCGCCAACCCGGCCCTGCGGTCAAAGATGGAGATCGTCACCAAATGCGATATCGTCGCGCCCTGCGGACGGTATTCGGACGCCAAGGTCAAATACTACGACACCTCGCGCGCGCATATTCTGAAATCTGTCGATACTTCTCTGACCGAGATGGCCATCGACCACATCGACCTGCTGCTGATTCACCGTCCTGATCCGTTCATGGACCACGTTGAGACCGGCGCCGCGCTGGATGAGGTGGTCGCCAGCGGCAAGGTGCGCGCTGTCGGCGTGTCGAATTTCCGCCCGTGGGACTGGAGCCTGCTGCAATCGGCCATGAACACGCGTCTGGTCACGAACCAGATCGAGCTGTCTCTGGGCCGGATCGATCCATTCAGCAATGGCGATCTGGCTTTTCATCAACAGCATAACCAACGCGTAATGGCGTGGTCGCCTTTGGGGGGCGGGTTGCTGATGGCCGGAAACCCTCCGGTCGGCATAGTTGCAGATGAGATAGCTGCCGAATTCGGCGTGGATCGCGCGGCAGTCGCCATCGCTTTCCTATTGGCGCACCCCGCAGGAATTCTGCCGGTTATGGGCACGAATAATCTGGACCGGATCAAAAGCATCTCGGACGCATTGAAAGTAAATCTGGATCGCGAAAGTTGGTTCCGCCTTTACGAGGCGGCGCTGGGGCATGAGGTACCATGATGAACGCAATCTCAAAGGACATCACTCACACATTCGTCCCGCATAAAGATGACACCCGCACCTTGCGGGACGCTTTTGGTAAGTTTGCGACCGGCGTGACTATCGTCACCTGTGACAGCGACGATGGTCCGGTCTGCATCACCGCCAACAGCTTTTCATCGCTGTCGCTGGACCCCCCGCTGGTGATGTGGGCCGGAGACCGAAATTCGCGCCGGTTCCCCTATTTCCACAAGGCGCGCCATTTCAGCGTGCACGTGCTATCGTCGGAGCAGGCCGATCTGTGTTTTGGCTGCTCTAAAGACGCGTTCGCCCTGCGGGATATCGACCACGACCGCTGCGGGAACGGAACACCTCTGCTGCCGGATTGTCTGGCGCGGTTTGAGTGCGAACAGCACGCCTATCACGATGCAGGCGATCACGTGATCGTGGTGGGCAAAGTCCTGAAAGTCAGCATGGCGGACGGAGACGCGCTGACATTCTACGCCGGGAAACTCGGCCAATTTGCGCAGCACTAAGCGCGATTTGACGACCGCGGGACAAACCTGCGGCTGAACAAGGGAGGATCCGCATGGGCGGACTGGCAACGGCGCTTGCGCCGATTGCATTCGTGAACGAAACCGTGCTGCGTTTGGGCCGCGCGGTTGGTGTCGTTGCGATTGCATTGATGGTGATCGCAATCCTGATTCAGGTGTTCTTCCGATACGTTTTAGGCAACGCCCTGCCCTGGCCGGACGAAGCCGCGCGCTTCTGCATGTTGTGGATGACCGGGCTGATGGCCCCTACCGCGTTTCGGCGCGGCGGGTTTGTGGCGATTGATATGCTGCCCATGATGCTGCCACGCGTGCTGGGACAGGTGTTGATGCTGTTTCTGCTTTTCGTCTCGCTGGCAGTGTTGGCCGTCGCCGTGAATATCGGCTGGTCCGAGGTCACGGGTTTTGGCGGCCGTTTCGCCACGGCGGCGCTTTATGTTCCGACCTCGCTGGGGTTTGACGAGTGGTACCGCGTTCCGCGCAGCTGGATGATGGCATCGTTGCTGGTGGGGGTATTCCTGCTGCTGGTCGTCAATATCGAGCTTATCCTGCGGTCGATCGTCAAGATGATGGGCGGCGGAGACCTGCTACCCGAAATCGCAGATGCACCGGTGGGGGCTGAATAGATGCTGATCTGGTTCCTGCCCACCTTCTTGATTTTCCTGATGATCGGCCTGCCGGTCTTTTTCGCACTTCTGGCCGCGCCCGGCATTTTGCTTTGGCTGAACGGCCAAACCAACGACATCACGCTGCTGTACCGGAACGTCTATAACGGTATGGACAGCTTCCCGTTGATGGCGATCCCCTTCTTCATGCTGGCCGGAGAGTTGATGAACCGTGGTGGCATCACCATTCGTCTGGTCGAGTTCTCTCAGGCCCTGATGGGGCACCTGCGCGGCGGTCTGGCCCATGTGAATGTCCTGAGTTCGATCCTGTTTGCCGGCCTGTCGGGCTCGGCGGTCGCAGATACCTCGGCACTGGGCTCGATGCTGATCCCAGCGATGGAGAAACAGGGCTATACCCGCCGCTTCGCCGCTGCGATCACAGCGGCCAGTTCGGTGATCGGGCCAATCATTCCGCCCTCGGGCATCATGATCATCTATGCCTACGTGATGGGTGAAAGCGTGGCCGCCCTGTTTTTGGCAGGCATTGTTCCAGGCGTGATGGTTGGCGTCGGCCTGATGCTGATGATCAAAGTCATGGCCGACAAATACGACTTCCCCGTCGCCAGCCGCAAATACACATGGTCCGAGCGTCGTCAGGCAAGCCTCAAAGCGTTCTTCCCGCTGCTGACCCCCGTCATCATTCTGGGGGGCATCCTCGGCGGCATCTTCACCCCGACCGAGGCTGCTGCGGTCGCTGTAGGCTATGCATTCATCATCGGTTTCTTCGTGCTGCGCACGCTGACCCTGAAAGAAGTGCCCGAGATCCTCAGCAATGCGGGTCTGACCTCCGCGGTGGTTTTGCTGCTGGTGGGCGCTGCGATGGCATTCAAGACCGTGGTCAGCCTTAGCCACGCTCCTGAACAACTGGCGGCACTGATCCTTGGCCTGTCGGAAAATCCGCTGATCCTGCTGTTCCTGATCAACCTGCTGCTGTTCGTCGTCGGCATGTTTCTGGATGCAGGCCCCGCGATCATCATCCTTGGCCCCATCCTTGCGCCCATTTTCACAAGCCTCGGCGTGGACCCGATCCATTTTGCTATTATCATGAGCGTCAACCTGACCGTCGGCCTGGCCACTCCGCCCATGGGGTTGGTGCTGTTCGTGGCCGCCGCCGTATCGCGCGAAAAGGTCGAAACCATTGCCAAGGCGATCCTGCCGTTTCTGGCTGTCGAAATCATAGTGATCTTCCTGATCACCTATGTCCCCGCACTATCCATGACGATCCCGAGGATAACGGGATTTGCAAACTGAACTGAGTATCACAGGGAGGAAACGAATGCTCAGAGACTTCATCAAAACCGCTGCGGTGGCCACCTCGCTGGTGGCCGCATCCGCACTAGCTGCAACGGCTGCTGATTACACCCTGCGCGCCACAGCGAACTCAAACGAAAACGACGAAGACTATGATGGTCTGATCGTCTTCAAGAACTACGTCGAGGCTGCCTCGAACGGTGCCATCGAGGTCGAATTGTTCATCGGCACCCAATTGTGCTCGAACGGGGCCGAGTGCCTGCAAGGCGTGGCCGACGGTACGATCGACATCTATATCTCCACTTCGGGCGGCGCGTCAGGCATCTTCCCCTACGTGCAGGTTCTGGACCTGCCCTATCTGATGGCCGATGACCGCGTGGCCGAGCATGTTCTGTCAGGCGATTTCACCCGCAAGGTCCGCGACATGGCGCTCGAGGATTCCGGTGGCGCGATCCGTCTGATGACCATCGGAAACACCGGCGGCTGGCGCAACTTCGCCAACACCCAGCGTCGCATCGCCGAACCTGCCGATATGGAAGGTCTGAAAATCCGCACCGTGGTCGCAGACCTGCCGCAAGAGCTGGTCAAGGCACTGGGTGCATCGCCCACCCCGATCCCGTGGCCGGAACTGTTCACCAGTTTCCAGACCGGCGTGGTTGAAGGGTCCAAGAACGGGATCACTGACATCATGGGGATGAAATTCCCCGATGCCGGCCTGCAATACGTGACGCTGGACGGCCACGCCTATATGGGCGCGCTGTGGTGGATGAATAACGCCAAGTTCCAGGAGATGCCCGAGGACATGCGCCGCGTGGTGGTCGATGGGTTCTATGCTCTGCAGCAGGCCACCTTTGCCTCGCCCAAGCGCAAGTCGATCCAGGCCTATGAAGATTTCGTCGCCGGTGGCGGGGATCTCTATGTGCCGACACCCGACCAGAAAGCTGCGTTCAAAGAGGCCGCAACGCCGGTTTATGACTGGTTCCAGTCCAACGTGGCCCGCGGGGACGAGGTGTTCAACGCCCTGACCGAAGCGGTTGCTGCAGCCGAGGCTGATATCAACGCCTCTCGCGATGCGGATCTGAACTAAGCGAAAGGGGCCGGGCGCTGCGTCCGGCCCTTACCGAAACGGGTACATCCACCCTTTGTAGTCATTAACCAGAACATGCGCTCTTTCAATCTGATCCGGCGACATTTTCTTGACCACTTCCTCAAGGCTGATCGCCGCATCGGGATCACCGCCAATCGCGCTGAGCGTGTACCACATATAGGCGCGCACCAAATCGGGCGCGGGCATGCCCAGACCCAGCTCATAGTACCAGCCGACACCCGATTGCGCCCCCGGATGCCCCTTCATCGAGGCGCGCAGATACCAGTCAAATGCCCGCTCGTAATCCTGCTCGACCCCCAGCCCAAGCCCGTACATGACGCCGATCAGTTCCTCGGCCTCGGCATTTCCAGACCGCGCGGCCGGCAGAAGCTCTTCGCGCGCGGCTTCAAATTCGCCGGCTTCCATCATGTCGCGCGCTTGTTCCAACTCGGCCAGCGTCGGGGTCGCAAAAAGGCAAAGGGCAAATACAAGCTGGCGCATGGGGTTTTCTTCCTTTTCGTCGGATCAGCTGCGGCTCAGGATTTGCCGCGCCCGCTGAGCGATGATGACTTCATCCTCTTTGATATGGAACAGGCTGCCATCGGTCATCAACTGTTTTACGACCCCATCCTTTCAGGCAACCAGAACATATCCTGCGCCCATTGCCACCACCCGGATTTCGGCACATCGGACGGGCTGTCGCTTGGGATTGGAGAAGGCGGGCGGGGGCTGGGACCGGACCGCACGCCCGGTGTGGGTAAGGACAAGATCCGCAAACGCATCCCGCGCAACTCTCCGGGGCTGTGGAACCTTGGCGCGAAAGAGATTCACACCGTATTCCACGATGGCCGCTTGAGCATCTCGGATGTCTACGGCAACGGGTTTAATTCTCCGGCACAGGAATGGCTGCCTGAGGGACTGAACTCGCTGCTCGCCGCACAGGCGCTGTTCCCGCTGACCTCACAATTCGAAATGGCCGGCAATGTCGGCGAAAATCAAGTGACCGGAGCGGTTGCCGACAGGATTGATCTGGGCTGGCCGATCCTTGCCAAGCGCGTGCGCACCGATCCGCGCTATGGCCCGGCAATGGTCGCTGCTTTTGATGAGGTCAACACGACCGAGGATATCACAATCACCCAGATCGCCAACGCCTTAGCCGCGTTCATGGCGGTTGAATGGCGCAGCGCCGACAGCGCGTTCGATCAATACCTCGCGGGTGACTCCTCGGCGCTGACGGCAGAGCAGAAAGATGGGCTGGATCTTTTCTATGGCAAAGCGCAGTGTTCCATCTGCCATTCCGGGCCGCTGATGTCAGATCAGGAATTTCACGCCTTGGCCTTGCCCCCTTTTGGGCCGGGCCGCACGCGGCAATGGGACCCCTATGTGCGCGACGTTGGCCGCATGGGGGAAAGCGACCGGCTGGAGGACGCCTATCGCTTTCGCACGCCGATGTTGCGCAACGTGGCCTTGACGGCGCCCTATGGTCATAACGGAGCTTTCCCCGACCTCGAGGGTATGATCCTCCATCACCTGAACCCTGAAAACAGCCTATCGAAATGGAATCGTGATATGGCTGACCTGCCGAACGTTCCTTGGTTGCACAAAGCCGACTTCGTCGTCTGGGACGACCGGTTGGAAATGGCGCGTGTGCGCGGCAAGATGGACATCACGCCATTGGAATTGTCCGAAGCTGACATCGCAAGTCTCGTGGCATTCCTCAACGCACTGACGGGATCCAGCGTGGACTCTCCACCATTCGGGGTACCGAAAGGCTTCGTTCCCTAAGAAAAACCCCCGCTGGGCGGGGGTTTTCTTTTTATTCCGCCGCTTCCGCGTATTCTGACATTGGAGGGCATGTGCAGACGAGGTTTCGGTCTCCGTATGCGTTGTCGACGCGGTTGACGGGGGACCAGTATTTGTCGACGCCCATGGAGCCCGGAGGGAAACAGGCCTGTTCGCGGCTATAGGGCCGGTCCCAGTCGCCGACCAGATCGCGCACCGTGTGGGGGGCGTTTTTCAGCGGGTTGTTTTCCGCATCGATCTTGCCGTCGATGATGTCCTGCGCCTCGGAGCGGATCGAGAGCATGGCGTCGCAGAAGCGGTCCAACTCGTCCTTGGGCTCGGATTCGGTGGGCTCCACCATCAGGGTTCCGGCAACCGGCCAGCTCATCGTCGGGGCGTGGAAGCCGCTGTCGACCAGACGTTTGGCGATGTCGTCGACGCTGACATGCGCCGCCTCGTCCAAGGGTCGGGTGTCGAGGATGCATTCATGCGCCACACGACCGGATTCGGAGGTGTAGAGGATCGGATAGGCATCCTGCAGACGCGCTGCGATATAGTTGGCGTTCAGGATCGCCACTTTGGTCGCCTGCGTCAGACCCGCGCCGCCCATCAGCAGCACATAGGCCCAGCTCACTGGAAGGATCGAGGGAGAGCCAAAAGGCGCCGCCGAGACCGGCCCCACGGCGGTGCCGTATTCCGGGTGACCGGGCAAGTGCTCTTCAAGGTGTGCCTTGACACCGATCGGGCCCATGCCGGGGCCGCCGCCGCCATGCGGGATGCAGAAGGTCTTGTGCAGGTTCAGGTGGCTGACATCGCCGCCGATATCACCGGGGCGCGACAGGCCGACCATGGCGTTCATGTTGGCCCCGTCGATATAGACCTGACCGCCGTGGTCATGGGTGATCTGGCAGACCTCCTGCACGGTGGTCTCGAACACACCATGGGTCGAGGGGTAGGTGATCATGCAGCCGGCCAGATGATCCGAATGCTTCTCGGCCTTGGCGCGGAAGTCATTCAGGTCGATATTGCCGTTCTCATCCGATTGCACCGGCACCACCTGCCAGCCCACCATCTGCGCCGAGGCCGGGTTGGTCCCGTGCGCCGAGGTTGGGATCAGGCAGACATTGCGGTGCCCTTCGCCGCGGGCGAAGTGATAGTTGCGGATGGTCAGCAGGCCTGCATACTCGCCCTGCGCGCCCGAGTTGGGCTGCTGGGAGATCGCGTCATAGCCGGTGATCTGGCACAGCTTGTCGTTCAGATCGGCAATCATCTCATGATAGCCCTGCGCCTGATCTTCCGGAGCAAAGGGGTGCAGATTGCCGAACTCGGGCCATGTGACCGGGATCATCTCGATCGTCGCGTTCAGCTTCATGGTGCAGGATCCCAGCGGGATCATCGCCCGGTCCAGCGCCAGGTCGCGGTCGGCCAGACGGCGCATGTAGCGGGTCATCTCGGCCTCGGCCCGGTTCTTGTGGAAGATCGGGTGAGTCAGATAGGGCGTCTCGCGCAGGGCGTAATCCGGCAGGCGGTACGCCACGTTCGAGCTGTCATCCTGACGGTCGATGCCGAAGGCGCCCCAAACCGCCTCAATCGTCTCGGCGCGGGTCTGTTCATCCAGGCTGATGCCCACTTTCGTCTCGCCGACCTTGCGCAGGTTGATGCCACGGGCAACGGCGGCCTCCATAACGGTGGTCTGCAAGTGGCCGACCTCGACCGTGATGGTGTCAAAGAACACTTCGGGTTCGACCGAGAAGCCCGCCTCTTCCAGACCGGCGGCCATGCGCGAGGTTTTGCGGTGCACCGATTGCGCAATCGCCTTGATGCCGTCGGGGCCGTGATAGACCGCGTACATCGAGGCCATCACCGCCAGCAGCGCCTGCGCGGTACAGACGTTCGAGTTGGCTTTTTCGCGGCGGATATGCTGCTCGCGGGTCTGCAGCGCCAGGCGGTAGGCCTTGTTGCCCCGGCTGTCGATGCTGACACCGATGATCCGGCCCGGCATCGCGCGCTTCAGCTTGTCGGTGGTCGCCATATAGGCGGCATGGGGCCCGCCATAGCCCATCGGCACGCCAAAGCGCTGGGTCGATCCGATGGCGATATCCGCGCCCATCTCACCGGGGGATTTCAGCAACGCCAGCGACAGGATGTCGGCGGCGACGATGGCAATCGCTTTGTGCTCATGCAGCGCCGCAATCTCGGCGGTGAAGTCGCGCACATGGCCGTGGGTGCCGGGGTATTGGAAGATCGCGCCAAAGACGGCGCCCGCGTCCAGTTGGTCGGGGTCGGCCACCTGCACGTCGATGCCCAGAGGCTCAGCCCGGGTTTTAATGACCGCGATGGTCTGCGGGTGGCAGTTGCGGTCGACAAAGAAAGCCGCGTTGTTGGCCTTGGACCGGCCACCGCGTTTGGCCATCGCCATAGCTTCGGCTGCGGCGGTGGCTTCGTCCAGCAACGAAGCATTCGCCACGTCCAGCCCGGTCAAGTCGCTGACCATAGTCTGGAAGTTCAACAGCGCCTCAAGCCGGCCCTGGCTGATCTCGGGCTGATAGGGCGTATAGGCGGTGTACCAGGCCGGGTTTTCCAGGATGTTGCGCAGGATCGGCGCCGGCGTGGTGGTGCCATAATAGCCCTGACCGATCAGCGAGGTCAGAACCTTGTTCTTGCTCGCCACCTCTTTCATGTGGAACAGCGCATCGCGTTCCGTCATCGCCGGACCCCAGTCCAACGGCTCTTTCTGGCGGATCGCGGGCGGGACGGTGGCGTCGATCAGCGCGTCCAGCGTCTTGAAGCCGATCACCTTGAGCATGTCGCGCATCTCGGTCGGGCTGGGCCCGATATGGCGGCGATTGGCAAAGTCATAGGCTTCGTAGTCGGTCAGTTTGAAAGCCATTGCAGCGCTCCTATGAATAAGTCAGGTCGGGCGGAGACCACGCAGGCCTCCGATACATCATCACGAGCCGGTTCGGCCCGAACGGGCGAAGCCCTGTACAGGGCCCCGGTCTGGATCAGCCGATGAAGGCCTTGTAGCCAGCTTCGTCCATCAGATCTTCGAGTTGCGACGCGTCCGCGATCTTGATCTTATAGATCCACGCCTCACCCTCGGGGTCTTCGTTCAGCGCGCCGGGATTGTCGGCCAGTGCTTCGTTGACCTCGGTGATCTCGCCATCCACCGGCGCATAGAGTTCCGAGGCCGCCTTGACGGATTCGATCACGCCGATCTCGCCGTCTTTCTCGAACTCGTCACCCACTTCCTGCTGTTCCACGAAGACCACATCGCCCAGCTGCTCGGCGGCGTGCTTGGTGATGCCCAGCGTGGCCGTGTCGCCGTCCACATCCAGCCATTCATGTTCTTCGGAATAATAGGTTGCCATGGTCTTTCTCTCCTGACTTCAACGCTTGTAATTCTGGGTGACGAAGGGCAGCGCCACAACCTCGGCCGGTTGCGGCTTGCCCCGGATGATCAGGTTGACCACCTCGCCCGGCGCGCCATGGCCCGCCGCCACATAGCCCATCGCCACCGGTCCACCCACCGTGGGGCCAAACCCGCCCGAGGTGATCTGGCCAATGCTATTGCCCTCGGCGCATTGGATTTCCACGCCCTGACGTGCAGGCGCTCGACCTGTCGGCTTGATGCCCACCAGCTTGCGTGCAGGCCCGTCGGCCAGTTCCTTTTGGATACGCGCAGCGCCGGGAAAGCCGCCCTCCTCCTTGCGGCGCTTCTGGATTGCCCAAGCCAACGAAGCTTCGATCGGAGAGGTGCTCTGGTCGATGTCATTGCCGTAAAGACACAGCCCCGCCTCCAGCCGCAGGCTGTCGCGCGCGCCCAGACCGGCGGCTTCACAATCCTCATGCGCCAGGAACGCGCGGGTCACTTCTATGGCCTTGTCCTCGGGGATCGAGATCTCGTACCCGTCCTCACCGGTGTAACCCAGGCGTGAGATACGGCATTCAACGCCGTTGATATCCGCCACCGTGGTTTCCATGAACTTCAGATCCCGCGCCGCAGGGCAGAGATCGCCCACCACATCCTCGGCCTTGGGTCCCTGCACCGCAACCAGCGCACGGTCGAAGATCTCGGTCACTTCGACGCCGTCCAGATGTTCGCGCATATGCGGAATGTCCTGATGCCGCAGCGCCGCGTTCACTACCACAAAGTAATGGTCCCCCGCATTCGACACGATCAGGTCATCCATGATCCCGCCGTCTTCGTTCGTAAAAAAACCGTAGCGCGCTTTGCCCTCTTTCAGCGTCGCAAAAGCCTGCGGGCACAAAGCTTCCAGCTTCTCCCCCACATTCTCACCGCGCAGAATCACCTGACCCATATGGCTGACGTCAAACACCGCAGCCCTCTCGCGACACTGCAAATGCTCACCCATAATCCCCAAAGAATACTGAACAGGCATCTCCCACCCAGCAAAATCAACCATCTTCCCGCCCAACTCAACATGCAAGTCATACAAAGGCGTGCGCCGCGGTAATGTCATATCTATAACCTTTCAAAACCTGGCATCCCGTACCGCCGCGTTATTTGCGCTGGTCGCTCAAAATGATCCCACCACAAGCTTCCGAGGTCTCAGCCGCAAGTCAACAACCTTAAACACAAGACCCAACTCGGCGGGTGAAACCAGAGGTGTATACGGGCGCATACAGCAGTTTTGTAGCGTATAGGAAACTTTTTTCCGTTACGCAACACTTGAAATTGCCGATGCAACCCAAGTCATTTCTGCTTTCCCGCAAAGCGCGCGCCAAAGGGTGAAATTCCCTGGTTCAGGTCCGAAGCCTCTGGTCCCTCGGTTCAAGCTGTCATAAGACTTCGCCCCGGAAGGGACGGACATGTCACATATAACTCTGATACGCCACGGTCAGGCCAATACCGCCGCGCGGGACGAAGCTGATTACGACAAGCTGAGCGAACTGGGACATCAGCAAGCGCGTTGGCTGGGGGCGCATCTGCGCGACACACAAGCCAACTTTCCTCGGGTCTATTCAGGAACGCTGAAACGCCATTTGGAAACAGCGGCCAGCATGGGTTTTCCGAACCCCGTGCAAGATCCGCGTTTGAACGAGATCGAGTATTTCAACATCGCCAAGCTCTATGAAACACAACACAACGTGGCCGTGCCCACAGACCGCGAAGGGTTTGTGGAACACCTGCCCCGCACATTCGCCGCGTGGGCGAGTGGTGAAATCGCCAACGCACCAGAAACGTTTGAGACCTTCGAAACCCGCGTGCGCGACGCTCTGCACGATATTGGAACCGCAGGGGGCCCTGCGATTGTGGTGACATCAGGCGGGCTGATCTCGATGGTCGTGCGGCAGGCGATGGGGCTGGATATCCCGGCGATGGCGCGTGTGGCGCTTGCCATCATGAATACGTCGATGCATCGTCTGCACCCAATTGGTGCGCAGCTGAGCCCGGTGCTGTTCAATGCAGTGCCGCATCTGGAAGCACCCGATCGGCAATACGCCCAGACCCACCTGTAAGGAGGCCCTTCATGCAGCTTTACTATGCTCCCCGTACGATTTCAGTCGCCGCGGCCATCGCCTTGGAAGAGGCCGGGCTGGAATACGAGGCGATCAAGCTGGATTTCGCAGGCGGTGAGCAGACCAAACCCGCCTACAAGCAAATCAACCCTAAGGGTCGTGTGCCAGCGCTGGTAGTAGACGGAGGTATCCTGACTGAAACGGGCGCACTGTTGGACTATATCGCAACCATAGCGCCCGAGGCCGGGCTTGTGCCCTCTGATCCGATCATGGCCGCGCGGATGCGCGAGGTGATGTACTACCTTGCCTCGACCATGCATGTGAACCACGCCCACAAGATGCGCGGAGCGCGGTGGGCTGACAAGCAATCCAGCTGGAAAGACATGCAGGGTAAGGTAGCGCAGACGATGACCGCGTCCTGCGACTATATCTCCTCGAACGGGCTGCGTGGGCCTTTTGTACTGGGGGATGAGTTCTCGCTGGCGGACGCTTATCTGTATGTGGTCTGCAGTTGGCTCGAGAGCGACGGCGTTGACGTTACAGCCTTTCCCAAGATTATCGCGTTCCGAGACGCGATGGAGGCGCGGGCATCGGTGCAGACCGTACGCGCTGCCGGAATGCTCTGAAAAAGGAACGACGATGACACATCTCTGGGTCCGGGCAGAACAGCGCCCGAACGAAGAACGGGTTGGGCTGACCCCCAAAGGCGCCGCAGCTTTGATCGCCGCAGGCATCCGCGTGACGGTCGAGGAAAGCTCGGTCCGCGCCATCCCGCTGGACGGATATAAGGCGGCCGGGTGTGAGGTCGCAGCTGAGAACTCCTGGCCCCAAGCCCCGCTGGACGCGATAATCTTTGGCCTTAAAGAACTGCCAGAGGACGGCACGCCCCTGCCCCATCGCCATATCATGTTCGGCCATGCTTATAAGGGCCAGCATTCTGGACGCGCCCTATTAGAGCGTTTCAAGACCGGGGGCGGAACGCTTTATGATTTGGAATATCTGGTCGACGAAGACGGCCGCCGGGTCGCTGCCTTTGGCTATTGGGCCGGTTATGCGGGCGCGGCGGTGACACTGAAAACATGGGCTGCGCAGCAGCGGGGGCAGGAATGCCCTCCGGTCGGGGTGTTCCCCAACAAAGACGCGCTGAACGCCGAGTTGCTGGCCGAGCTGGACGCCACGGGCACCCGCCCCCGTGCTATCGTCATAGGCGCCTTGGGCCGCGTGGGCACGGGTGCTGCGGATTTGTGCGAGGCGATGGGAGTCACTGTTACAAAGTGGGACATGGCCGAGACCGCCAGCGGTGGACCCTTCCCCGAGATCCTCGACCATGATCTGTTCCTGAACTGCATCTTCGCTCGCCCCGGCACGCCGATCTTTGTCCCGCGCGAGGCGCTCAGCGCACAGCGCAACCTGACCGCCATCGGAGACGTGGCCTGCGATCCGGACAGCGACTATAACCCAGTGCCAGTCTATGACCGGGCGACCACATGGGACGCCCCCGCGCTGCGCGTGGCCACCGACCCGGTGATGGACGTGATGGCCATCGACAACCTGCCCTCGATGCTGCCGGTCGAAAGCTCGGAAGACTATGCCACGCAACTGCTGCCCTCCCTGCTGACCCTGACCGATCTGGACAGCGGCGTTTGGGGCCGCGCACGGGCCGAGTTCGTCAAACATTGTTAGGCAAGGCGAACCATGGAACACCTGATTGGGGCAACAGCGGCAATTTTGGGAACAGTATGCTGGTTGCCTCAAACTCTCAAAACTTGGCGCACCCGCGAAACAAAAGACCTGTCCCTTCCCGCCAACTTGCTGATTCTGACCACGCTGACACTGTGGCTGATCTATGGGCTGATGATCGCTGCGTGGCCGTTGATCCTTGGCAATGTGATATCGATCCTGCTTGTCGGTGCGATTGTAACTGCGAAACTTAAATTCGGCTGAAAGCCAAAAAGGAGCATACGAATGACCATCCATTGGTGTGGCACCGGCCTGTCGGCCATCCCCGGCCTGCGCCGCCTGATCGTGGGCGGTCACAAAGTCACCGTCTGGAACCGGACCATCGACAAGGCCAAGGCTGAGGTCGGCGACCTGACGGATGACATTCGCGCATTTAACATAGACGCTTTGGGCGCGGTGTTGGAAAAGGGCGATGTGATCGTATCCATGCTACCCGGCGACTGGCATGTACCGCTGGCCGAATTGGCGATCTCCAAAGGCGCGAACTTTGTGTCGTCATCCTATATCGCCCCCGAAATGCGCGCGCTGGATGACAAGGCGCGCGAAGCGGGTGTTACCATTGTCAACGAGGTCGGGCTGGATCCGGGCATCGATCACCTGATGGCGCACGCATTGGTCGCTGACTACCGCGCCTCGGATGCTTTTGACGCGCAAAACCACCTGAGCTTCATCTCCTATTGCGGCGGCATCCCCAAAAACCCCAACCCGTTCCGCTATAAATTCAGCTGGTCGCCTCTGGGCGTTCTGAAAGCCCTGCGGTCGCCGTCAAAATCCATCCGCGACTACGCGCCGCTGGACGTTGCCCGCCCGTGGGATGCCATCACCAGCTATATTGCACCGCTACCCGCTCCCGAAAGCTTTGAGGTCTATCCCAACCGGGATTCTCTGCCGTTCATGGCCGAGTACCAATTCGAGGATCACTGGACCGTCAAGGAATTCGTCCGCGGCACTCTGCGCCTGAACGGCTGGGCCGATGCCTGGGCGGACGTATTTACCGAGATCGAGACCCTCTCGGGCCCCGAAGGTGACGCGCGTTTGAAAGAGATGTCGGATCAGTTCTGGGCCGAGAACGCCTATGACGCGGGCGAGCCTGACCGCGTGGTCCTGTGCGTGGGCCTGAAAGCCGAGAAGGACGGCATTCCTGTCTGGCACAAAACCTACGTCATGGACGCGTGGGGCGACGCGCGGGGCACGGCGATGGCGCGCCTTGTCTCAGTGCCGGTGTCACTAGCCGTCGAAGCGGTTCTAAACCGGGCCATTCCAGCCGGGGTTCACGCAGCACCCAGGGACCCGAAACTCGTGGAAACATGGATGGCCGAGATCGACAGGCTGGCACAGCACCTACAGATAGAGACCCACTGCAACTGACCGTTCAGCTTGAAAAGCCATTCCAAGGACCCCGGAATGGCTTTTTCGATAAGACGCTATCCAACCCTGCGTGATGCGGTCAGATATACCTGTCGATTGTTGTTTCGATATCGCTGCGATTGATCCCTAGCTCTGAGAGTTTGCGATCACTGAACCCGTCCAGATATTGTGCGGCACGAACGATATCGGCTCTGATTGCCTGGATCCTCATCGCTCTGTCAAACAGCAACAATGCGCTTTCGGCCGGGGTCAGCCTGCCATTCAATGAAACGTCATCAAACATATTCAGGGTCCTTCCTTCTTTGCTACTTTGAGCTGGTCGAGGGCCATGTCAGTTGTGGTAAGAAACGCCGCGATAGACACTTTGGTAAGCGCGCTGTTTGATCTCGGCGCGCGGGACGCCGATATCCGCCAACTGTGCATCATTCAGGCTTTCCAACTCCCGCACGGTCTTTGCGAAAATCCGCCGCCGAAAGAGCTCGGTCCGTGCCTCTGCATAGTCTGCTATCATCCCGGCAAAAACGTTTTTCGGCGCTGGGGCGGCATGAGTATTGGCCATGGTAATTCCTCCAATTCCTAGTGTCCTGTTGATGTCGTACAACAGATAAAGGAGGCGGAAGTTAAGGCTGCTATTCTGAACGATTAAGGAAAGTTTAGGCGAAACTGAAAGCGTGTTTTCGCTTTGTCTGACGGTGTCAATCTAAGCAGAACGAGATGCGTTCAGAAATTCTCTATCCCTTTTTTTGGGACTATGAATTGATGTCGTTGCGCTGTGCCTTTTTCCAGTTTTTCTGAAATCTCTTCCTCGGTCGCCTCAGTCTTTGGGATTATGTTCGAGGGGAGATTGATGCGATCACGTGAGCCAGAAAACGTGACCTTAGGTGGTTGTCCGTACAGGTTCCCCTAAGCTCGTTGGAAGCCCCGCAAATGGACCAATTACTGTGTGGGGATCTCTGTCACCATGGACTCAAGTCATATTAACTCTCCAAAATTTAGTCGTAATAATTCAATTCTCTGCGTACACGGAACCCAACTGCATTCCGCCGACTCGTTTCATAGCCTCTTCCACGAGAAGCCGTACGCGCATAGTTCATTGCAAAGCGGTAAGCTCCTCCACGAGTTACTCTTAGTTCGCAATCTAAAAGTTCCGCTTCGACCAAATAACGGCTGGACATCGGCCACCCTTCGTATCTCTTAGACCAACAAGACATCGTCAATTCCGCAACATTGCCTGACATATGCCTTAGCCCCCACGCGTTCGCGGCATTGAGTTGGTCAACCTGTACAGGTAGCCGGCGTGAGACCAGATCAGGGCGATCTACTCCCAACATCTTCGCGGTCGCGGAACCGCTAAAGTTTGCCTGATCAGTAGAAACCTCTTCGCCCTGGGCAAACAGCGTCTGAGTTCCCGCCCGCGCGGCGTATTCCCATTCAGCCTCGGTTGGCAGCCGATAGACCTGGGCTCCAACCTTTTGATTAAGCCAATTCGTATAACTAATCGCATCTTCAAACGAGACGTAGATAACCGGGAAATTTCCGGTCAATGACACACAGGAACCATCGATCTGAGGAATACAATTTTGCGGAACGATCCCGCCACAGCCCCCATCTTGGACACACGCCATCCATTGATCGTAGGTTACTTCGTTGCGCCCCATTGCAATTGGAATGTCGATTTCTACACGGTGAACCGGACCCTCATGTTTTGCGATGTAAGGAGCCTCCGGCGTAGCGGTACGCGTTTTTCCATCAGCAAAATACTTGGTTCGCCGAGATTCCCTTGGAGGCCCACCCATCATGAACTCACCCACGGGAAGCGCGATCATCTCGGGGCAGACATCGCATTCCTGAAACATCTCAAGCGGCGCGACGGTCGTGCCGTCCTCTAATTGATGTTCCGCAGAAAACACCGTCGCCGGAACAGTCAGAAGCGCAGCTATGAGGAGTGCTTGTTCCACTGCCCTAGAGCAGTGTTCAGCCCTTTGGCCAAAGTCAAACGGAAGAGATGCCCAAATAGAAAACAATAGTGAATACATACTCGCCACCCAACACAATCAGTCTCTGTTGAAAATACTAATTCTGATTCAACTAGTTGATTAGCTAGTCATGAACCGATGAGCCTCACAAAACCGTTACTCATAGTGAAATTGTTAGTGAGGAGAAAACCGGACCTTAAGCGCCGGGATCCGTGTCTGCCATCCAACTGGCTTTTCGGACGTTCAACGGGACGCAAAATAGCAATCCGTTTGAAGGTCGGGACCGAATTTGTTGTGACCCGCGTGCTTTCCAATTCGGGTTTGAAATTTGCAATGCAATTGATGCGCCGAGCGTGCCAAACTCGTGAAAGTTCTCGGCTAAAATAGACAGATTGGGCATGGGCGAGTTCAGATGACCAGTGGAACCCGGTAAGCGGCAAAAAGTTAAAACCGGCATCGTTAGGTTTTGGTTTGGTGCCTAAAGTTTGATATCTGTTCCCGTCAGTCGGTTCAGAAAATCACATTGAGCATCACCAAGGAAACCAACAAAAACAGGACGGTCATGATGCCCCCGGAACGCACAAAGTCCATTACCTTGTAACCCGCGGGCCCCATAATCAGTGCGTTTACCTGATGGGTCGGAATGATGAAGCTGTTCGAGGTCGAGATTGCAACTGTTAGCGCAAAGGCCGCTGGGTTTCCGCCGGCAGCTACGGCAATTGAAACAGCAAGGGGCACGAGCAGCACGGTTGCCCCGACATTCGACATAACCAGGGAAAACGCGGTGGCCAATATTGCGACACCGGCTTGAAGCGCCCAAATCGGCCAACCGTTCAAAATGATCATGATTTGCTGGGCGATCCAAGCTGCGGTGCCGGTATTTTGCACCGCCTGCCCCAGAGGTATCAGGCATGCCAGCAGGAAAACCGTGTTCCATCCGACTGCCCTGTATGCCTCATCGACACTGAGTACCCGCGTGAGCATCATTCCAGCGGCGCCCGTCAGAAGGCAAAGGGACAAGCGAACGTCGGTGAACAGTATCAGCGACAGCGATATTGCAAAGAAGGCCAAAGCCCAACCGACCTTCTGAGGCCGTAGCTCATCTTGCGGAAAATCTGTTGTCACAACCACAAAGTCTGGATCCTTTTTGACCCGCATCAGGTTGTCCCACCTCGTATGCGCGACAAGCATGTCGCCTGCGTGAAACTCTTCAAGTCCGATCTGAGTGGACGCGTGCGTATCAGTCTCGACGTGACTGAGAGTTTCTTCTCCTCGATGAATAGCAAGCAATGACATGCCGTACGTCTTTCGGAACAAAAGCTCGCGGGGGCATTTCCCGATCAGCTTGCTATCAGGTGTCACGACGACTTCGGCTATTCCGGCATTGGTTGGCGCAAACTCTTCTACGAAGATATCCAGTTCAGGAAGAACAGTCAGACCAAATTTCTCTGCAAACTGTTCGACAACCGAGCGGTTCCCTATGATGGCAAGCCGGCACGGAGCGGCAATCTCGGCGGTAAGAACCTGAACCATGGAAGTCTTACCGCGATAAAATGTGGATATTATGTAGAGATGATTTTCATGGTTGATGTCAGCCAGTATCTGCCCGACCAACGGGCTTTTTTCTGGCACGATCACTTCGAAAATATCCGCCTGCAAGCCGTAAACCCGTTGCAGGTATTCCTGCGTACCCTGTCCTGTGCCGGTGTTGTCGGACCCGGTGTCTTCAGGCAGCACCCAACGCCCAAACAGAAGAAAATAACCGATCCCGGTCAGGATTAAGGCCGCGCCAATTGGCGCTACCGAGAACAGCCCGAAGGGTTGGATTTTTTGGCCTTCAGGTAGCCCCTCGTTTGCAGTCTGGACCAGGTCGTTCAGCAAAATCAGCGGAGAAGACCCGACCATAGTCATCGTGCCGCCAAGAATGGCGCAAAACCCCATGGGCATCAGCAGGCGGGACAGGGGTATTCCCGACCTCGTAGAAATGCGGCTGACGACCGGCAAAAACAACGCAGCCGCTCCGACATTCTGCATGAATGAGGATATGATGCCGACCGTTCCTGACACAATCGACAGGACCCGGCTTTCAGCCGTGCCGCCATATTTTAGAATGACCGCCGCAACCTTGTTCATGATACCAGTTTTATCCAATCCGGCACCGACGATCATGACCGCGATAATAGAAATCACAGCGTTCGACGCAAACCCATCGAACAGATGCGAAACATCCGCCAGGTTCTCAAGCCCGGGTACGTAGCTGAGAAGTCCGACGAGAACCAGAACCAGTATGGCGGAGAGGTCAATTCTGACAATTTCTGACACGAACAAGAAGACGGTGAAGGCCAACAAAACGCAAACCACACCCATCTCAAACGTAAAGGTAACTTGTTCCAAGGAGCCCACCGAGACTTGGATATTCTATTTAAAGTAAAAACCTAAACCATCGCGCCTACGCTGTCATGAAATTTCGCTTTTTGGCCAAGCTACGAAACAAAATTTCAGGGCAAAGTAAAAGGGTTTCGCTTCATGGTGAATGCGGGGAACCACGTTCCACCGTCGCCTGTAACAGAATACAGCCCGAACCGGACATTCAAAAACAGACTGTGCAGTCCCTGTTAGCGGACCCTACTGACATTGGGAAAGTGGATTTCGCCAATGCGGTATGAACTTGAAATTTCCGTTAGCCTTTCGTTGCAAGTGTCGCATTTCACCATTGCCGTCACTGCCGATAGAGTAACAACAGAACTGAGTAGTCCTAAAGCGGTTGGGCGAACAGTCGGTTACAATTTCCGCACGATACGCGCGGAGAGAGCGCACAAGATTTTCGGGCTAGTACGAAAAAATTCAAAAAATAGTATATATTTGTTTTTACCTTGATATTGTCGCTTTATGAATTCGATAGCCAGAATTACGCGAGGAATAGGCGTCGCCTTTAAAGATGGCAGGGTCAAAGGCCTTCTGGCCTTCACAACCGGTATGATCCTGTGGGCGTCTGTATTCTATCGCTATGTCGAAGGTTGGAGTTGGCTCGACTCCATCTACTTTTCTGTTGTGACAATATCGACTGTAGGGTTTGGCGACTTTTCTCCTGAAACCGCAGCAGGCAAAATCTTTACAATGTTCTACATCATCGTGGGGCTCGGCATTTTCGTGACTGCAGCGACCACGGTGGCGGATACAATCCTGTCCCAAGATGACACCAAAGGGGACGACTAATTTTTGCTCCAATGAGCCAACCCAATTTCATACGCAGGCTATACATCTACAGACCAGCCCTCTGAAATACGAATTTACAAGAGAATTCAGGTTGCTGCAGGTCCCTCCAATTTAAAAATATACATATTTCGTTTTTTGAGTGTAACATTCAGAAAACAAATATTGGAGGGATGGTATGGAAAAGACCCAGGACGCGAAGATTGTCGATCTCGCGATAAGACTGCTGTTTCTCGGACTATTCCTTTACAGCGCTTTGGTAATGGTGGCACCGCTGGCAAGCGTGGTGATCTGGGCGACGATCCTATGCGTCGCACTCTATCCAGTTTTCGATTGGCTACAGTCCAAGTTGGGCGGGCGGAAGAAACTTGCTACGACGATTTTGGTTTTGTTAGGTCTTCTTCTGACTTTGGGGCCGGTCGCAACAGCGGTATCGGGGGCAGCCGAGCTTGGATCTGAGTTTGCAGAGCAAGCTGACAGCGGCGAGCTAAAAGTCCCACCGGCACCAGAAGGGCTAAAAGAGCTGCCCCTGGTCGGCAACAAGATTTCTGAAGTTTGGGGCTTATTTGAACGAAACCTTGATGGCGCGCTTGCCAAATACGGCGCGCAGATTCTTGAGATTACCAAATCGCTGTTCGGACGGGTGCTAAGCATCGGACTTGGGCTCTTGGCACTGGCTTTGTCCGTCTTGATTATGGGTGCCTTGTTCAGCCCTGGCCCAAGTCTTGTGCAAGGCCTTCAGCGTTTTGCCAACCGAGTCTTTGCGCCCCGAGGCGGCGAATTCGTTACACTGGCAGGCGCGACGATCCGCAATGTGACAAAGGGTGTGATCGGCGTGGCTGCGATTCAGGCGGTCGTAGTTTGGGTATTGTTGGCGCTGTTCGGGATTGGCTCGGCCGCGACGCTGGCGTTTATTTGCCTGATCCTTTCGATTATCCAAATTGGACCCGGTTTGGTTCTTCTGCCAGTAGTCATCTACGCCTGGAGTACCATGTCCGGTGGCACAGCGTTGATCTTCACCGTACTGGCCGTTCCCGTAGCGATAATGGACAGCTTCCTAAGGCCAGTATTTATCTCAAAAGGCCTTGAGACACCTATGCTAGTCATCCTCATCGGTGTTCTCGGCGGCATGATGGCGTATGGCTTGATCGGAATTTTTATGGGGCCTGTTCTGTTCGCTGTATTCTATGAACTGTTCAAGGTCTGGATCGATGCGCCTGCAGAAGCCGAAAGTGAAGCTGATGGAGCGGCGAAATGAGAAAGACGATTTGGACCACTTTGGCCGTCATTCTTATTTTCCTCGTCTGGTACCTTGTCGCGGACCGCAAAACCCCGTTTACCGGGAATGCCAGAGTAAAGGCCGTCGCGACCCAAATTGTTCCACAGGTCACCGGTACAGTGACCGAAGTTCTTGTCGAAAATGGACAGGTTGTCTCGGCAGGTGATGTTCTGGTTCGGATTGACCCCAGGCCCTACGAAATTCAACGCGACAAGGCCGAAGCTGATCTGGAAGCCGCTACGCAGGAAGTGGGCGCATCCTCGGCAGAGGTGAGGGCTGCGCAAGCCAAATTAGCCCGGGCCCAGAGCGATCTGGATACGATGCGGATTCAAACAGAGCGCGTGTTTGCGCTGGAAAGAAAGGGATTGATCGCCGTCTCAAAAGCCGATGATGCCCGAGGTCAATTGGCAGAGTCTGAGGCAAGTTATGAGAACGCTAAAGCGGATTTGGAAAAAGCAAAGCAGAGGTTGGGTGACGACGGGATCGAAAATCCAAAAATACAACGCGCATTGGCAGCCTTGGCAGATGCAGAGCTAAACCTCGAGTGGACGGAACTTCGCGCTCCGGCGACGGGTGTCATATCCAATTTGTTGATAGCCCCTGGTACATACGCACGATCTGGTCAGGACCTTTTGACGTTCCTAGATGCAACCGACGTTTGGATTGAGGCGTATTTTACTGAAAACAACTTAGGCCGAGCTGCAATAGGTTCTCCTGTCGATGTCGTGTTGGATATGCATCCCGGTAAAATCGTCCCGGGTGTTATTGAGAGCTTCAGCGCGGCCGTATCTTTGAGCGGAGGCGATGAACCCGGCCAGTTGGCGAGCCCGCCAAGTACCAAAGGGTTTCTACGCGAACCAGAACGGTTCCCTGTTCGGATCGTGCTGCCGGGGTATGAGGCCGGAAGCGCCGAAGACGACCTACGCTTCCAACTTAACGGGCAGGCCGACGTGATCATGTATCTGAGCGACAATTCCCTGCTGAACATGGTCGGGCAGACCTATATCCGTTTGGTTTCGATTCTTTCCTATGCCTATTGAGGGCCGGAAATCCATTTTCAGGCTCGCCTTGGGTGTGACCGGCGTCTTTACCTTGGGCCTGTTTTTAGGATGGCCCTTGGCGGTTGTAGGGGCAGTTTTCACTGCGCTCTTCCTGCAAGCACCCGCTGCGCTGCCGTTAGCAGCATTCACCAAATTGTTTGTTTTCTCGATAGGATTGATGTTCATCTCATTTCTGTTGTCGTCGATCTTCGCACCCTACCCAGTGGTATTCCTTATTCTGGTGGCCATCGGGATCATCCTGTCCTTCATGTGGTCAGTTTCAGGGGCTGGTGTTCTACCTGGTGTCATCGCGCTTATGGGGGCATTGATGATCCCGAACCTCGCCCTGCAATCGCAGGACCTGGCGCTTGTGCTCGTGTTCTGGATACCGATAAACCTGCTATTTGCAGGTTTCGTATCGACGCTGATGTTTGTGCTGATCCCAGCAGATCTTCAATCAGCCGCCGAGAAGAAAGCTGACGCGCCACCCGTATTTGATCCGCACCGGCGGATCGTCAGAATGTCACTTGTGACTGTGCCATTTGCCATGGTGTTTTTTCTATCTGGCGCATCTGCCCTATTGGTTCTGTTCTTCGTCGCCCTTTTGAGTCAGCAACTGGCAGCCATGCCTTCAATGGGTAAGACCGTCGCTAAAGCGATGTTGACAGCAAACCTGCTTGGAGCTGCGGTGTCGATCATCTGTTATGAAGTAAACGTGATCGCACCGGTTATTCTGACGCCAATTTTGTTATGTCTGTTCTTCTGCTTCACCCTCGGAGCGCTTGGAAAGTCTCAGGCCGCTCTCGCCGCGGCAGCCGGCTCGGCGTTGACGACTGTCCTGATCGTTTATGGTGGGTCGATTGCGCCATTTTCGGATGAGGCCGACGTCAAAAGTATTACGCGCGTTTTGCAAGTCGCAGGGGCCGCATTCTTCGTAATTGTCGCCTATGTCATAGTGGACGAGTTCTGGCCGGAGAGGGAAGTGCAGGTCGCTTGAGCTTGGCGCGGCCCTACGCAGGGTTCAGCCCGTATTGCAGCGTCAGGGTGTGAACATTGCGTTCAGTCGGGAAGGCAAAGCTGGGATGCGGGTGATAGAAATGACCAGTCGGTGAGAATTCTCTCCCCAACAAATGCTCAAGCGCTCGACCTGAACGGTCGGGAACTTCTACTATTGTTCTACCTCTTCGGATGTTCTTGCGCAGCGCCTATATGCACTTTGCGGACAAAGCCTCCATTGGATTCCCCCTATTCACAGGGAAATGCTTCAGTCAAAGCACTCGTGAACAGAATTTGTGCGGGTACGCTTCTTCTAGGCTGCCTAAGTTTGCTCTGTCGCGTAGCACCGGTGTAGCACCGGGCTCCAATAGGCCAAACGCAAGAAGCGCCCTTTGGGGCGCTAAGTGTTTGATATCTGACTGAGAGTATTGGTTGCGGGAGCAGGATTTGAACCTGCGACCTTCAGGTTATGAGCCTGACGAGCTACCGGGCTGCTCCATCCCGCGTCAGAGTCAGATTT